>CAZWEW010000129.1:0-6458 GCA_964633055.1 uncultured Woeseia sp.
TTTTCTTCAGATCCTCGAAATCGAAGTAATGCTCGGCAATGTGTGCTTCCGCTTTCTCGCTACGATTGAGTTCGAGAATCGAGAATGGGTAGACGTAAATCTGTGCAATCTGGTTACAAGCGCCCACGAAGCGGATGAATTGCGCCTCCGTCGCCGTCAGTGCCGCATCTGGCATCATGTTGAGAAAACCGATGTGTAGTTCGCGGATGTCCTGCTTGGTCGCGCGGTCGAGCGAAAGAACGGCCTCGCCGGAATCCTTCAGGCGCTGAAAGGTCGGCAGATCGTTATGGGCGACGAGTGGCATGACGGCAGTCTACGTAAGTGTGCACGGCGAATAAATCATTGCCGATCGAGTTTTTGTTTGAGCCAATCGTGAATCCAGACGATTCCGTCCTCCTGTGGCACGAGTACACCCTGTTCATGGCGCCGGCAGTGCAGCCCCTGCTGGTTTATCTCGCAGGCCTTACCGTCCTGTTCAACGACGAGTCTGGCGAGAGACAGCATGTGCTGAACACCTTCCGGGCAGGCATCGGCCACGCCGGGGAGCAGCAGCCATGAGACGGTTAGTTCTGTTCGTTCCGGACCGATCGGGCGCAGCCGGACACTGCGCGCGTATTGCGGATGGCCGACGACAAATAAGCTTCCGAGGAAGGTTGTGAACCACATTCCCTTGTTCCTTTTTTCCACATCCAGCCCGGGAATTTCAGGCAGCGCCGATTGACCGTCGATCGTCCATGTCGTCATCCCTTCGGCGATGCCGGGCTCATGGAGACGATCTGCATTCTCCCGATCGCCATCCCCCAGCTGATACTCCCCGTAGACACCCTGCCCATACAAAGGAACGACCTTGCAGAGCTCGGGGTGTATGCGCGGGCAGTGGTAACACTCGTTGTAGTTTTCCCAGAAAATTTTCCAGTTGCAGGCGAGTTCGACTTTCTCCTCGTGTGCGGTGACCATGTCCTTGAGTGGCCAAGTCGACAGTTGATTGGCTTCGTCGCCGAGTTGTTCCAGCAACGACTCGGACGGGTTCTCATCCAGGCAAACAAAAATAAATCCGCCCCAGGTATCGACAGCAACGTCGTAAAGAGGGTAGTCATTCGCGTCGAAGTCGTCGCTGTCCACTTTGAAGGGTGTTGCGACTAATTGACCGTCCAGCCCATAGGTCCAGGTGTGGTAGGGGCAGATGATTCGTCCATTGGGAAAACGCCCCTGTTTCTCAGTGCAAAGTATCGAGCCTCGATGCCGGCAGGTATTGTGGAAAGCGCGAAGGACGCCGTCACTGCCTCGGGTGACAATGATTTGCTGTGTGCCAATTGCGGCGATGAAAAAGTCCCCTTTTTCAGGAACCTGTTTAAGACGTCCGACGGCTATCCAGTCCCTGTACCAGATTGCCTCGAGTTCGCGCTGATAGTGATCGGCGTCGATATACCAGCTGGTCGGCAGCGATGGATGGAGTCCCGGAGTGTGCGTCATCAGGAGATTCACCTGCGAAGATCGGGTGATTGTTCCGCAAAACGGCGAGTTTTACGATACTAAGGTGGGTCACGCTTGATTGGCTATCCCGATGAAACAGGTGTCAGTCCGCTTCGGGGAGCATTTGATACCAGTCTTATCGGCTTGCGCGGCAGCATTGATTCAGGTGTTGTCGTTCAGCAGTCGATCGGCGAGGTACCTGCCGAACTGCCAGTTCGTCTTCTCCATGTCGTTGAGCGGTGCGCAGTTCCCCAATTCGGATTTCAGCCCCTTCTGCACGTCTTCAACGATTGCCTTGTCTTCGGCGAGGAATGCCTTCGTGGATTCGATCGATGACGCAAAGTCGTCTTCTCGCGCGCTTTCCGCCAGCCAACCCGTGACCTGGCAGGTGGACGCATTGATAGGCAGAACCGACAGCCAGATGCTCGTACCGTGCCTTACCGCGAGTGCCGTTGCAGGGTATATGCAGCTTAAATGTTCTTTTTCGATCCCGTTGTCATTTGCCAGGTAGTCCATACTGTGGTGGTTGAAACCGGGGCCGTCAGGCAGGACTTCTACGCTCGATGTCGGCGTGTCAGGTTCGACCGTCTCCGGATGAACGCGGAAGACGTGGTAACTCTCGCAAAAGTTCTCTACGAGCACTTTCCAGTTGCAAGCGAACTTGTCGTCAAAGCGCCAGACGACGTCCATGTCAGACATACCAAATCCACCTATCCGCTGTCGAAGCGACTCCAGCCGGGGTGCAAGTGCATCGGCCTCGCTATCGAGGTTCGCAAAAATCATTCCCTCCCACGTTTCCAGGCGAACTTCGGTCAGGCGAATGCCCTCAATTTTCCAAGCCTCCATGAACGGTGCACCTCTCAGTTCGCCGTCAAGGTTGTAGGTCCAGCTGTGATAGGGGCACACAATCGCCGAACAGTGTCCGGAACCGTCCAGCAGCCGGGCAGAGCGGTGGGCGCAGACGTTCGAAAACGCGCGTAGCGTGTTCGCGCGATTCTTAGTCACGATAACTGGTGTATCGATGAGATCGAAGGTCAGGTAGTCGCCGGGCTCTTTCAGTTCCGAGACGTGACCGACGCAGATCCACTCGTTCGAGAGCACACGACGTTTCTCCAATTCTGCGACCGAGTCTTCCGTGTACGCAGAGGGTGGTAACGGCATCGGCTGGTTGCCGGCTTGCCATGCTGCCAGTTTTTCGAGTGTTTTGTCGGCGCCCATCGTCCGCTAACGATAACAGTTGAAAGCTTACTGCTAAACTTTCGCACTGCGCTCCGGACGGCCGTGGTGGGATGCCACTACGTGGCGAGGAGTGCTTCCTTGCGTTCCTGTTCCCACTCGGCAAGGTTCAATTCAATGGCCCAGAACCCGAAGATCCAGAGGAAAGCGTCCCATGCGTACAGGTAGTAGCCTGTAAAGAGCCAGACCAGCATGACACCGATTAGGACCAGATAGAAAAACGTTTTGCTCACGCGCACACTATTCAATGCCCGGTTCTGGAATCTGTCCCGGCTTGCCAGGAATACTTCGACTTCGATGAGCAAGACAACGATTAGCCAGACATAGGCATTGACGATGTTGACCCACTCCTGGTACCGAACATGATCGAGCGTGGGCTGATCGATGAGCGCAACCTCGTTCGCCACAGTATAGAACGCGTTTTCGTCTGACAGGTCCTCGCAATTCGCAGACGTAATCTCTTCGTACTCGAAAACACTGATCTGCATCGATTTGCCCTGGTCGGCGATCAGGCAGAGGTCGGATAAGCCATCCACCGGATGGGTGTCGTAGAGTTCCAGCGTTTCGGCCGTATAACCGTAAGCACCTTGGAAAATCATGACGTAACAGAACACGCGCAAGCCGCGGATGATGCCCGCCAGCCAAGCTGTCCACTTTTCGTCGGGAACCGCATACGTTTCCAGTTCGAACAGGAACACGAGACCGACCCAGCCGAGCATATCGGTCGATGTCGCGAACTGGGTGAGGTAGTCATTGAGTGACGCATCGGGCGGCAGGGCTGCCTCCATTGCCCAGTAGTCGTCCCAGATAAAGCGTCCGAAGTTGAGTAGGAGTCCGATATAAACCGTGTACTTGATCGCGTGGGCCACCCGCGGGTGTGCGAGTAACGGAATTAGCAGTCGCTTGATCGTCAGGAGCGGCGCATTTTGTGTCGACGAATTAATTGGATCTACCTCCCTCGAAGTGACGGACGATCCTGTCCGTTCCCATGTAAACCACGATGCACAGGACGAACAGGAAGGCGGGGAAGCCGGGCGATAGGATTTCGCCGCCGGCGTCCCCGGCCACTATCGTCCCGATGACTTCATAGAGCCACAGCGCGATTCCCGTCCCGATCGTGAGCACGCCGGGCAGTCTGCGCGCGTCCTTGTGATAGAGAGCCGCAAACAACACGACGAACGATGGTAATGTCAGTGAATAGCTCGCCTGGATCAGTTCCGAGGCGCGCGTGCCGGTCAACGCGATCGTGGCGCTGATGAGCGCAATACCAACGACGCAGATCCTGGTCAGCGTAATCAGGCTGACACGTTCCTTAAGAATCGGTCCGGCGACGTTTCGAGCGATGACGCTGGCAGGTGCGAGCAGGCCGCTGTCGACGCTGGAGGTTACGGCGGCGGTCAGAGTCAGTACGAAGATGACCGATAAGGTCGGAGAAAACAGCATTTCCGCGAGTGCCGGGATAACGCCGATAGTCACTGTATCGTCGAGCAACAGGTTGCCGGACAGACCCAGCAGTACCGGGAATGAGCCGAAAATCAAATAGAGAAAACCCGCGGTAACCGCGGATCTTTCCGCCACCGCTCCGGAACGCGCGGACAACATCCGCTGGGCCAGGTCCTGAGTCGCGGCATTCGCGAACATGCCGGTAATGATCAGTCCGACCCAAGTCTGGAGGCTGTCAAACGATTCGGTTGGCACGAATACCAGCAGCTCGGCATCCAGCCGATCGAACAGTATCGAAAGGCCGCTTAATGGACCGCCCCCGAGTTCCGCGAGTACCCGCATGGTGAGCAGAACAATTCCGACTAGGAGCAAACCGAGTTGTACGATGTCGGTCATAGCCACCGACCACATTCCGCCGATCAGCGTGTACAGGGTCAGGACAACCGTGATCAGTAAGATTCCGGTGGCAATTGGCATGTCGAAAAAGACGTTGAAGACGCCTGCAAGCCCGATCAGCTGCACGGCGACCCAGCCGATGTAGCTAATGGATGTAAAGGCCTGGAGTTTTTCTGCGACGGGACCGAAACGCTGACCAAACACGTCAGCGAGCGTCATCATTTTCGTATCCCACAGTCGCCTGGCGAAGAACCGGCCGGCGATCACCAGGCAAATCCCGATGCCGATTGGCTCAAGCACCATGACGTCGATGCCGTCTGTGCGAACCCAGTCCGCCGTGACCAGAATGGTTTCCGCGGCATACCACGTTGCCATGATGGTTGCCGTCGTCATCAGCGGGGAGAGGTTACGACCGGCGACGATGTAGTCTTCGCCTGTGTGGATACGTTTGCTGGCCAGCAACGAAATTCCCACCATGACGGCGAAAAAGATCGTTATCCCAATCGCTAAAGCCAGTTGCATCGCGATTCCTTTGTTATGGTTTTTAGGTCTGCGACCCGGGCGCTCGATGGGTAATGGGGTGATCCGCCCGTGCAAGGACCTGACCATGCGATTATACTCAGCAAATCACCGAGTCGTCCCAGACAAAAGAAAAAAATAATAAAAACAGTTACTTGCCTCCTACGGATTCCCGCTAAACAGAAACCTGATGCTGAATTCGATGCAGAAAAACAAGTTGTCATTATGGCTGGCTGCGACCATCCTGCCGGGCATTCTTAGCGCGCACGAGTTTTCGGGGTCACATGGCACAGTCGTCGTTGACTGGTCGGTACCCGGGGTTAGTCGGGCTCTGGCGTCGGGCTATGGTGATTCGTTTGGTACTGAAGCTTGGGCGCGCGACGGGCTACCCGAACTCGTCGAGGTCGAGGGCCGGCAGTGCGTGCAGGGTTCCTATTTCCTGTTCGATGTCGATGATGCATTTGCATTCGACATCGACGAGACGGTTCAGGTCGAATTCCTTTTTGACCGTACTCGCTCGGCAGGTTTTTTCATTTCCTATGATCAGAATGTTGTTGCGGAAAACATGCGGCAGGTCGAGTTCGTCGAGTCCGATGAGATTTGGTACTCGCATATCGTGTCGCTCGAACGGGCGCGATTCGCGAATCGTGGTGAATCGGGAACGGATTTCACGATCGCGGCGCTTGATGGCACCTGGTTTGGTGACCCGGCCGCGGAACACAAGGTCGTGCTATGCGGCCTGGAGATCAAACGTTCGTTCGAAACCCCCGAGCCTGAAAGCCTCGGTCGACTGCAACTCACAATCAATGACGAGCATTCACGGCCGACGCCAGCCCGAATCGGTCTCTATGGCGCCACGGATCGCATGCCATTGCCGTCCGCTGCCGCCGTCACGGTCAATAATTACGAGGATCGAACGAAACAGATATTCTTGCGGAACACCCACGGTGTCGTCTGGCCATGGCCGTCGGACAACCGCTATTTCTTTTATATAGACGGCGAATACGATGCGGATATCCCGGCCGGCGAATACACGCTGGTGATCAGCAAGGGCCCCGAATACCGTCAGGTCGTCCAGTCGCTGTCAATCAAAAGCGGCGCCGTCGCACGGATCGAGACCCAGCTGCAGCGCTGGGTTGACATGCCGGAGAGAGGTTGGTTCTCTGGCGACGATCACGTCCACATGGCTCGTACACCCAATGACAATGCATCGATCAGCGCCGTCATGCAGGCTGAGGACGTTCATGTTACGAACGTATTGCAAATGGGCAACCCCTTCGACACCCACTTTCACCAGTATGCATTCGGCAAGAACGGACGTTACAGGATGGGCGCCCATGCGCTGGCTCCGGGTGTCGAAGATCCGCGTACCGCCGTCAGGGGGCATACGC
>CAZWEW010000130.1:0-6399 GCA_964633055.1 uncultured Woeseia sp.
CTGCGAGAATAGATTGTAATCAACCAGCAATGAGTGTGCCGGGCCAAGTGATCGGCATATAACCGCTGCGCTCACCGGCGATGACCTCAAGCCGATGGATCCACAGCCACCAAGAAATGTCGATTATTACCGAACAATCACCGCTAATTTTTAACGATGCACTCCCTGATGCAGTGGATGTGGTCGTCATCGGCGCCGGCATTGCTGGCACGGCGACGAGCTATTTCCTGGCTCAGCATGGGCTGAGGGTGGCTCTGTGCGAAAAAGGTCGAGTCGCCGGCGAACAGTCAAGTCGCAGCTTTGGCTGGATTCGTCAACAGGGCCGGGACCCGGCCGAGTTGCCGATCATGATGGAGTCGAATCGAATCTGGCGCGGGCTGGCCGAAGAAACCGGTGAGGCGGACCTGTCTTTTAACGAATCGGGTTGCTACTACTTCGCCGAAAGCCAGGCTTCGCTGGCCCATTACGAACAGTGGCATGAGCTTGCCAGACAACATCAGCTCGACACGCAGATGTTGACCGCTGATAGGCTTCGAACCCAATTTCCCGATCTCCAGGGCAATTGGGTGGGTGGCATGACGACGCCGTCTGACGGTAGTGGTCATAATTTCACCGCAGTGACGGCTTTGGCTCGCGCGGCCCGCCGCCGCGGGGTGGCCGTGATTGAGAACTGTGCCGTACGTACCGTTGACATCGAAGCCGGTCGAGTGACGGGCGTGATCACGGAAAAAGGAAGAATTCGCTGCGCAAAAGCGGTGCTTGCAGCCGGTGTCTGGTCGACGCATTTTGCCGCCAATGCCGGCATCAATCTACCCCAGCTGGCGTCGTGCTCAACGGCCGCCCGCACCGAACGATGTCCGGAAGTTTACAGCGGTACCCTTTCGCTGAATGGACTGTCGTTAAACCGGCGCGAAGATGATAGTTACACTGTTTCCAGTAGCGACCATTCGCTTCACTTCCTGTCGCCCGCTTCATTCAAATACTTCACCAAGTTTTTCACACTGCTCAAGCTCTCGGCGAGTAGTGTCGAACTTAAAATCAAGGCACCGCCTGGATACCCCGGCGCCTGGAACTCACCACGCCGCTGGGCCGGCGACGAGACCAGCCCATTCGAACTCATGCGGGTGGTCAATCCCCCGGCGTCACCTACGGCGGTCAAGCGCATTGAAGAACGCATGCCGCAGCGCTGCCCGGCATTAAAAAACGTCAAACTGGCTGAAGCATGGTCCGGCATGATTGATGTGACACCGGATGCCTTGCCGACGCTGGGGGAAGACCCGGCGCTTAAAGGTCTCTACATCGCAACGGGTTTAAGCGGGCACGGTTTCGGTATTGGGCCTGCCATTGGGCGCATTGTGGCGGATCTCGTCCGGGAAGCACCACCGGGTCATGATCTGCAACGCTTTCGTCCGACGAGGTTCTTTGACGGTAGCGCTATTGTAGTCGGGCCGTATTAGCAATAATTGAGAAGCAAAATACCCCCGGAAATGAAACGAATGAAAACACTAGTCATTGGTGCCAACGGTCAGATAGGCCGCATGTTTTGCAGCAAGGCACATCAGGCGAGCTTTTCCTTGCGTGCGATGGTGCGTGAATCAAATCAAACGACGTGGTTTCAGGAGCAAGGTATCGAAACAGTCGTGGCAGATATCGAGGAAGACTTCCGGGGTGCATTACACGGTTGCGACCAGGTTGTTTTTACCGCAGGTGCGGGCGCCAAAGGAGGCCCGGACAAAACCCTGTTGGTGGACTTGTATGGAGCCATACGAACCGTGGATTTCGCCAAATCCCAGGGGGTTCACCGAATGATCATGGTCAGTGCTATGCGGTCTACGGTCCCTCAGTCTGCGCCGGAATTCTTGCGTCCTTACGCGGCGGCAAAGTTTGCTGCAGACCATTACCTGAAGACCTCAGGACTCCCTTACCTCATCTTGCTACCAGGGCGTCTGACCGATGAGCCTGCCAGTCATCGCATCCGTACTGTGCGTGACGAGTCTTTGCCCATCACCATCTCGCGGGAAAACGTGGCCGAGTGTTTGTTGTCAGCGCTGCGGTATGACAGCCTGTGCAACCAGCAGATCGTCCTGCTTGACGGCGACGGGGATATTGATGAGATCTTTGCTTCCAAAGGCGAGGAGTAGATCTACTCTGAATTTTTCTTCGATGCTCGCAGAAGGGATGTCGCTGGCAGAGATTGAAAGAGAATTTGAACAGCTGTGGGCTGCCGACAATCAGATAGTATCGGGTTGAGCGGTTGCTAATGACCCAAAGCGGACATTCAAGCTAAAACCGAAGTGTTGTTGGATTTACGTGAATCTGTCAGGAAAAAATAGTGATTAGGTACATAGGAATAATGCTCTGCGCATTTTTAACAATCAGCGGATGCAATTCTGATTCATTGTCTGAAGGAGAGGCGAGGTCAGCACTGAAGCTATACGTTTTTGACTGTGGGATGTTGCGATATAAGAGCATAGAGAGCTTTGCTATTTCAGATGACGAAACCGATATTCGTGATTTAATCGTACCGTGCTACGTCGTGGAGCACGGAAGCAGCCGGCTGTTGTGGGATGGCGGGTTACCGTCAAAGCTTGCTGATATCGACGGCTGGCAGGGTGAGGGCAGTTTGTCTCGGCTCGACAGGACGCTGAGTGATCAGCTTTCCGGAATTGGTCTCGACATGAGCTCTTTCGACTATGTGGCATTTTCCCATATGCACTTTGATCACGTTGGTGTTGCTAACGAAATAGATGGGGCCACACTGATTATTCAGAAACCAGAGTATGAGGCGGCGTTTGCCGGTGGACCGGGAGCGGAGCAATACCAGACAGCACTGTTCGAGAATCTTAAAGATGCAGAACGAATTGTAATTGACGGGGATTACGATGTTTTCGGGGACGGTCGGGTCCGCATTATTTCAGCTCCAGGCCATACACCGGGTCATCAGGTGTTGTTGATTGACCTCGCCAACACCGGGCCGATCATGCTTTCGGGTGACCTCTATCACTTCGCCATTACTCGAGAAAAGAGACGTGTTCCTTCTTTCAACTTCGATAGAGATATGACTCTAAATTCAATGGAACGCATTGAGAACCTTATTGAAGATACCGGTGCCGCGTTTTGGATCGAACACGAGCTCGCTTTTTTCGAGCAATTAAATAAAGCACCGGCATTCTATGATTGAGACCACGTTGTAACGCAGTGGGAATATGAGGTTCGAATACAGCTGTAGTAAAAGGTTTTTGAAAGCCCTGAATGATTAAGGTAAAAAACTTTAATTTCAATAAATTAGGATTCTTTCCTAATATAAATTAGAGATCAATCCGGCAGTCAGGTAGGTGCTTCCTCCGGCAGAGAAAATCAGGCTGTTCCAGCTATGGTTCGAAGCTCAGGCTGGTCTTGACTGAGGTATGGGGAGATGGATGCCGATATCGTTAAGACGCATCCTCAGTTTATGCAAGTGCGTCATGTAACGCATGCTCCAGACGACTTATGATTTGTTCTGCTGGCTCGGTTCCGACAGAAAGTCTGATCATAGATGGCTCGTACCCCTCTCCGAAACACGCATTGATATGTAAGAAACTGGTGGTCACATCTCCCATGGAACCTATATGAGGGATATCGGGAGAAAGGTCATCGACGAAGCGACGACTGCCTTCCTCGTTCCGCGCAAGATCAAAGGTAATTAACGCGCCGAAACCACGATCATCAAACATCTTTCGCGCTAATTTGTAATCGGAATGTGATGAGAGTCCTGGGTACCTGACTGTTGCTATGGACGGGTGGTTTTCGAGAAACTCGGCAATCTTCATTGCTGCTTCGTTTTGCCGAGTGAGCCGCAGAGAAAAAGTCGATAGTTGAGTCTTTAAGCGTCCTGCATCGTCCGGGCCCAGCACCGACCCAATCGTATTGCGATGCGTAAGAAGCCGGGCGTGCAATTCAGGGTCGTTGACACAGATAGCGCCAGCCAGAATATTGTTATGCCCCGCCAGATACTTGGTGGCGCTATGCACCACCAGGTCAGCGCCGGCATCCAGCGGGTGGAACAGGTAGGGTGTCGCAATCGTGTTATCCACCACAACGCATGCGCGGTGATGATGGGCCGCCTCCGCCACCGCGGGTATGTCGATAACATCCAATAACGGGTTCGATATGGGCTCGATGAAAACCAGTGCAGGTGGTTCGTTTTCAATCGCGCTGATCAGATTTGATGTCGTTGAGTTTTGTCCGGCGGGATTAGCGAACTTGGCATTTACGCCACGTTGGTTCTGCAATACTTCGCTCGCATACTCTTTTGTTCCGCTGTAGACATCTGCCGGAAACAGCCATGGTCGATGATCTTTAGGATCGTTGAAGATGGACAGAGCTATATTGATAGCGGCCATTCCGCACGGTGTCAGAATGCACGACTTGGAATTTTCAATTTCGGCAAGCGCCCGCTCACAATCAGACACTGTAGGGTTTTCGCGTCTGGCATAAGAATAATGACCTGACCCGAGCGGCACTGTGAATGCAATCTCTGTTTCTTCCACGCTCCCTAGCGGGAAGCCGATCGTTCTGTCTATCACGGAATCGGTCATTACTGCTCTCTTGTGTAACTTTTCCTAATTAAGATTGATGGAAAACCTTAAGCCTCAATTATCGTTGGCACGCGCAGGTCAATCTATCCGTTTCCAGCTAGTGCCTCGGGGTTGAGCATATTGTCCGGTTCTCCGGATAGGAATGCCAAGATGTTGTCGAAGGCCGTCCCGAAGTAGTGTTCGTAGTTATCATGTTCAACGTATCCGATGTGTGGGGTCGCGAGAACATTGTCCATGCTCACCAGTGGGTGTAAAGCATCGCTGACCGGTTCGTCATCGAAGACGTCAATTGCGGCGAACCCAGGTCTTCCCGCACGAAGGCTTTTTGCAAGGGCATTGGGTTCGATGAGTCCCGCCCGACTGGTGTTCACGAAAAGCGCATCGTGCTTCATGCGCATCAAGTCGGCTTCCGTCACGATGCCTAGAGTAGCTTCGACGAGCTGCAGATGAATTGATATGACGTCGGCTTGTGAGAAAAATTCTTCTTTAGATTGTGCTGCGAGCAAGTTGTCGGCAATTGCTCTGCCACGTGATCTCTCGCTTCCCCAGATCATGACGTTCATTCCGAAAGCGCGGCCGAAACCGGCTACTATTTTCCCGATTCGGCCGTATCCCCAAATCCCTAGCGTGCGCCCGCGGACAACGCGACCAAGACCGAGTCCAGCGGCTGATTGCCATTTCCCGCGCTTGAGTTCGGCTGAGTAGGTGTGTAGGTGTCGCGAGGATGCCATGATAAGCGCCCAGGTCAGTTCAGCCGGCGCCAGTGACCCGCTTGTTCCAATCGTAATTAGCACTCCGCGGCGCGTGCACGCCTCCACATCTACGTGCCGCACTCCGGAGCTCGTTTGGCTGATGAGCCGTAAACGCGGCAGCTGGGCTAGAAGTTCATCTGTGATCCAGGTGCGCTCTCTAATGAGCACAATCGCTTCGGCATCTCGCAACCGTTCGACCAGCGTGTCGAGATCTGTGACGCTGTCGTTGTAAATCGTTACATCCTGCTGATCCAAGAGTGAAAAGCCAGAAAGGTGCCTGACTACATCTTGGTAGTCGTCTAGAACCACGACTTTCATTCTCTCTTCTCCATTAGTGCGGACTTCGTTGCCGAGATGTTGTGTTTCTGGCGCCGTTTCGGCCTGAGCACTCGCATAATCGGAGAGCCCTATTGCGATTCCCGTGGCGGTCGTTGTTGAGAGAAAATCTCGCCGATTGAGTACGACGTCGCTCTTGTCTTTGTCTTTCCGCGTTGTCATCTTTGTTCCTTATGGTCGATCGAGAGAATCCGATTGCGTCTTCTCGGGATGCATAACTGGTTTCTACAAGCGCCAGTTTAAGAACTCTGCTGTATTGTCCGACGTCAAACAAATGGAACATGCCTGACTCCGGGATGACCGAGTGTTTTGCTCTTCGTTTTCATGTTACGCAGCGTATCGTTGATAGTGCAAATGACGTTTCGCGATGGTTCTCTCTTTGATTCTCTCGTGCCCAGCATGCCCCCGCTACCTGGAAATGTTTGCGTATATACAGCCGACCGGAAAGCTTCATTTCGTTAAACCTTTCTGCGTATCGGGACCGCTAGGTGGAGGATATCGGGCTGCTGATCCCAGACCTTCAGGTGTTACAGTTTGGCGGTGGCGAGTTGCAAGCATTAATACCGTCCAAGGATACGATAAGAATATAAAACGGGAGATATTCAGCCATGTCCAGTGGTTACGCACACAGCGCTGACGCGGAAGGTACGTTCCTGGGGCACCCCAAGGGATTATATGTGCTGTTCTTCACCGAAATGTGGGAGCGCTTTTCCTACTATGGGATGCGGGCGCTG
>CAZWEW010000131.1:0-5455 GCA_964633055.1 uncultured Woeseia sp.
CTTCATCGTTCCCGGACAGCGATGCCAGAATCTCCGGCGGGCCCTCCTTGTTGAGCTTCACGTACTGTTCGAACTGGGCGATGATCGAGCGCACGAGGACGTCGATTTCTCGTTCGTCATGACCATCTTCCTCGTTGAGTATCGTAATCTCTGCCGAAAAATGATCAGCAACATCGAGCCGATCGACCTGCGTCCGCTCACCTCCTTCGACCAGCACCTTGACTGTACCGTCTGGCAGCTTAAGAAGCTGGAGGATCGTCGACAGTGTGCCCACCGAGTAGAGGTCTTCCGGGCCCGGATCGTCCATATCCGCAGCCTGCTGTGCAATCAGGAGGATCTTCTTGTCCGAATTCATGGCCTGATCCAGAGCCACGATCGATTTCTCCCGCCCGACAAACAGCGGGATCACCATGTGCGGATAAACGACGACATCACGGAGCGGCATCACCGGGATATTCCCGGCGTCCCCGGTATCCATTTCCGATGTCTCGGATTCCAGATCTTGTTCAGACACTATCTCTTACCTTCGAAGTGCAATAAAAAATCATCGTTGGACGGGATTTATGTCCGAATTGGCCAGTATCAAGCCGCAATCCATACCTGCTATCCGAGACGAACCACACCCCCCTGATATTTTCCGTTGCCTCCTGCCACCCAAACGAGCAGGGGACGAACAGAATACGGTTAAAACGTGGCTATGATCTCCCGGTTTAACTGTCGGAACCGGTCGGCCTTTCCCGCTGCGGCGAATTCACCGATTCTGCTTCATCAGATTGGTGTATTACGTAGGGCTGAGTTTCACCGTTGACCACGGCCCCATCCAGAACCACTTTTTTCGCAGTCGAGGACGACGGCAAATCATACATCGTATCCAGCAGCACACTTTCCAGTATAGTCCGAAGGCCCCTGGCGCCCGTCTTCCGCTTCATTGCGCGCTGCGCCACAGCCCTGAGCGCATCTTCCCGAAATTCGAGCTCGACATCCTCCATGTCAAAGAGCTTGCGATATTGTTTTGTGAGCGCGTTCTTTGGCTCCTGCAGGATGCTGATGAGCGCTTCTTCGTCCAGTTCCTCCAGCGTAGCCACAACCGGCAGCCGACCCACAAATTCGGGAATCAATCCGTATTTGATCAGGTCTGCCGGTTCGACGTCTTGTAGAAGTTCGCCGACATTCTGCTCTTCCTGTTCGGTCTTCACGTCCGCAACGAAGCCTATGCCGCTCTTCGACGAGCGGTCGAGAATGATCTTCTCCAGCCCTGCAAATGCACCCCCGCAGATAAAGAGAATATTACCGGTATCGACCGGAAGGAATTCCTGCTGCGGATGCTTTCGCCCCCCCTGAGGCGGGACTGAAGCAATCGTACCTTCAATCAACTTCAGCAGTGCTTGCTGTACACCTTCACCAGACACATCGCGGGTAATCGACGGGTTGTCAGATTTTCGCGATATCTTGTCGATTTCGTCGATATAGACGATGCCGGTTTGTGCTTTATCAACGTCGTAATCGCACTTCTGAAGCAACTTTTGAATGATGTTTTCAACATCTTCACCAACGTACCCGGCCTCAGTGAGCGTCGTCGCATCCGCAATCGTGAACGGAACATTCAACAACCTCGCCAGCGTCTCTGCCAGCAGAGTCTTGCCACAGCCGGTCGGGCCGATCAACAGGATATTGCTCTTTGCCAGTTCGATGTCGTCCTTGCGGTCTCCGGCACGATCATCGAGTCGTTTGTAGTGATTGTAGACGGCGACGGACAACACTTTCTTGGCGCGTCGTTGACCGATTACATACTCATCGAGGATAGACTTGATTTCCTGTGGCTTCGGAAGCCTGTCATGCCCAGTCTCGTCGGCGTCCTCCAGTTCTTCCCGGATGATGTCGTTACAGAGTTCGACGCATTCGTCGCAGACAAAGACCGACGGCCCGGCAATCAGCTTCCGAACCTCGTGCTGGCTCTTGCCGCAAAAAGAACAATAGAGGAGCTTTCCCTCCTCGTTCTTGCCGCGTGAGTCATCGCTCATACCGAACCGCCTCTTTCACTAAAAATCAATCTGTTACGACTTCACATGTATATAACACGCGAACTTTGAGCGTGCAAAGCAGTACATCTCAGAAGTACCGATTCACCAACTTAAGTTACTGCTTTCGTTATACTTCTTGTTTCGAAGAAGCCGCCATTTCTGCCCGGTTGCCGAGCACCGTGTCGATAAGACCATACTGTACCGCTGCATCGGCACTCATAAAATTGTCCCGCTCGAGGTCTTTCTCGATCGTTTCCACGTCCTGTCCAGTGTTGGACGACATAATTTCATTCATGCGCCGCTTGAGTTCGAGCACTTCCCGGGCATGGATATCGATATCCGTTGCCTGCCCCTGAAAACCGGCACTCGGCTGGTGGACCATGATCCGGGAATGCGGCAGCGCATAGCGCTTGCCTTTGGCGCCGCCCCCCAGCAGCAATGCACCCATACTCGCCGCCTGGCCAGTACAGATTGTGGAGACATCAGGATTGACGAATTGCATGGTGTCGTAAATCGAAAGGCCTGCTGTGACCGACCCACCCGGAGAATTAATATAGAGCTGGATATCTTTCTCCGGATTTTCCGACTCCAGGTACATAAGTTGCGCGACGACGAGATTCGCCATCTGGTCTTCGACCGGTCCGACGATAAAGATCAGCCGGTCCTTAAGAAGCCGCGAGTAAATGTCATAGGCTCGCTCGCCGCGGGCAGTTTGCTCCACCACCATCGGGACTAGATTCAGTGCTTTGGCGCTCATCGATATTCCTGTATTGCTCCGGTTGAAAACTTAACTCAATTGTCAGCCCTGGGGCTTCATGTATTCCTTAAAGTCTAATTTTTTCGAGGATGTCTTGCCATTTTCAACGACCCAGTCCACAGCTTGATCCTCGAGCACCATCGGTTCGATCTGTTCCATGATCTGCGGATTGCCAAGATAGGAGTGCACCATTTCGTCAGCGTTTTCATAACCAGCGCACATTTGCTCGACACGTTCATTTAGTTTTTCGACATCCGTTTCAATCCCTTTATCTTCAATCAACTGTCGCATCAGAAAACTGAGACGCACCCGCTTCTCAGCATTTTCCGTGAAATTGTCGATCGGTGGCGCTTGGTCATGATCCTCAATACCTAACTGGCGCATGGCCTCATGTTGCATCGAATGGGCCTCATGCTGAATAAGCGCCTTCGGTACCTCGACGGGATTTGCTTCGAGAATGCCGGACATGACTTGTTCTCGCAGGTCCGCTCGGATTCGTTGCTCGACTTCTCTCCCCATGTTATCCCTGACGTCACTCCTGAGCTTCTCCAGCCCCCCTTCATCAACGCCATACAACTGGGCGAGGCTATCGTCCAGCGGCGGCAGTTCCTGTTCCTCGACACGATGCACGCTCATCTCAAAATCCACTTTCTTGCCGGACAGTTCTTCTGCGTGATAGTCCTTCGGAAATTTCACCTTGGCTTTTTTCGTGTCACCAGCACTGACGCCGTAGAGCGCTTTCTCAAAATCCGGCAACATCTGTCCTTCTCCGAGTGTCACAGGAACTTCAGTTCCCGACCCACCGGGAAATAATTCCCCATTAAGCTTGCCCTCAAAATCAACAACGACGCGATCTCCTTCGGCGCTCTCGCGCTCTGCCACCTTCCAGTCTGCTTTCTGGTTGCGAAGACTCTCGATCATCTCATCGCAGTCATCGTCCTGAATATCGATTTCGGGGATCGAGATCTTGATCTTGTCGATACCGGACAAGGAAATGTCCGGCAGAACTTCGAACGTCGCCGTATAGACAAAGCTGTCGGTCGTACCGGGGATGTCCGGTTCAATCTGCGGCTGACCTGCCGGGTTAAGATTTTCCTGCTCTACTGCATCCCGATAGCTCTGACCCATCAGATCCGACAACACTTCCTGGCGCACTTGGGACCCGTAATGCCGTTTCACAACGGCGGCCGGTACCTTTCCAGGACGAAATCCTTTGATCTTGGCCGTCTTCCCGACTCGGGCCAGACGACTTTCGACTTCGATTTCAATGCGCTCAGCAGGAAGTTCGACGCGCATCCGGCGTTCGAGTGTTCCCGTAGATTCGACTGTGACCTGCATGTCTTGCGTCCTGTAGGGAGTACACCGGATGCACAGTACGCATCACTTGAATCCCACAATTATTTATAAATCAATAAGTTAATTTACTAGGAAATACTGGTGCGAAAGGAGAGACTCGAACTCTCACGGGTTGCCCCACTGGACCCTAAACCCAGCGCGTCTACCAATTCCGCCACTTTCGCCGTGCCGTCCGCCGCTCTCATTTAAGCCGCGTAGTATAACGCGAAATCTCCGGCACGGAATCCGCGATTCGGCCATTGATAATGGCCCCGAATCGCGGTGCAATTACAATTGCACCGTCGTCCGATAGTGAAAACCAGTAACAAAGAGCTTCTTCCTGGTTTTCACCACACCACGGGTAATTTTTCACCACTTATCAAATCATAGAAACCTCTGGACGTCAGATTCCATGGTCTTGGTGCTGGCGTTAGGAACCAAAAGGTCATCGAGTCGGTGGTAGGTCGATGACGATGACTGATGAAATCAATTCCAGCCCACCCTAAAGAATCAGAGGCAGCTCTCATCGATTCTATCTGGGCCAACAAAATTTCGGGCTCCTCATTACTCATGAGGCCTGTAACAGGAAGACTGACCTCGGCCATTACTTCACCATCGGCCACAACCACGAAACCTCCTCCGATCGCGACCAGTTGATTCACAGCGAGTGCGATAGCTTCGTCGCAACTGCCGTGGACGGTAAGCTGATGCGCATCATGTTGCACCGTGGTGGCTACAGCAGCGCATGGGTGGCTTGGGCTAGTGGCCGTGAACATGGTGCCCATCTGAATTTCATCGGGAGGCTCGGCGCCGAGCGATTTATGACGTTCAAGCACCGCCATCTTAAACACACCCCATTCGCTCCCATACTTCACTATACCGTTCTCAACCGGCAGCTCGATCTCGTCAGGTCGATCACGATAATCGTAAGGCTTCCATAACCAGGCGGTGACCGAGTCTTTGCCTTCAGGAGCAAGGATTTGAAAGTCTTCCGGCGTAACTTTTCGAGACAGGGAGACCGTGTCAAGCGCATAAGCTGGGGGTGATGTCGTAGGCTCCGCACCGTCCACCAACCGTCCGTCTCGAACTACAAGCGCTCCCGATGCTATCACTTGCTCTATCTCGATCTTCGCCAAATCCTCAAGTTGCTGGCCCTTGAGGATAACCACATCAGCGAACGACCCTGGAGAGAAGGAGCCGACATCTTCTTCCAAATGAAGAAGTGTAGCCGGGTTGTAAGATGCTGCACGAAACGCATCCACCACAACTTGCTCGCGGGTCGTATCAATTACTTCTGCTGTTATCGCAGACCAGCCTTCTTCTATATATCGACGAATGTTGT
>CAZWEW010000131.1:5465-6306 GCA_964633055.1 uncultured Woeseia sp.
TTCTGAGTTACATTTATGTTGTCAACTTCACGCATGTTGTAGTTGATGTCACCCCATTCCATTAGTTCGGGAAGATCACGATCATCTGTGGTTAAAGTTACGAAGTTCGGTGCATATGGCGCCTTTGAGGCATAGACACCCCGGACCATCGCTCCAAACTGCGCACGATTTGGAGGACTGTCGGTCCACATACCCACACGTGCAACTCGAACAATGTGATCGTTGATACCCTCAGAACTACCATGCGGATTATGGTTAGACCGAATCGCTGCGTTGCGGAACGTTGATATGTTGCTGTAACTGTTACTTCCCGTATGTCCTTGAATGGCCTGTCGCGCATCCCAACCCGCTTGTAAGACCTGATGTAAGCGGTTGTAGGCCCGGCTAGACGGATCCTGCAACCCAGGTTCATACATAACCTCTCCAACACTGCGTATCCGGGTATCGTGCGCAAACAACTCACGCACAATCTTGTAATCAAACCAACCCCCTGTAGGCTCCATGAACTCATCCGTCGGTGGCACTGCCGAGGTGACAACGGGATACACTTTCAGGTGTCTTGGCTGCATATCTAGCCAAAACGTGACGCCCTCTTCTCCCAGGACATTTCCGGTTTCATGATCTCCTTCAGCAACCCATGTCGTCCCCAAGGGTAAGGTAACCTGGGCGTAGCGATCCGGGGTGAGCCGGCTGGATTCAATATGGTTATGGCTGTGGCCGAACCCGGGAACCAGGGTTCGGCCAGCGGCATCAACAACCGTAGAATCCGCTGCAACGAGGGGATCGAGCACCCTCTGGTCTGGTTTAGCCTTAGGCGCCTCGTCCTCCGGGCCGCAATAGG
>CAZWEW010000132.1:0-6261 GCA_964633055.1 uncultured Woeseia sp.
ACCTGTTTACGTTTACCGCGGAGACGAGATCGCTCGTTACGGGTTTGGTGACGATCACCCATTTGGTCTGGATCGTCACCACGTTTTTCATTCGGCGCTTGCAGACGCGGGTCTCGGTGATGCCATACGTTATGCATCGCCTCGCCGGGCAATAGTGGATGAACTTCTGCTCTTTCACTCGGCCGATTACATCGATTTCGTTTCCCAGGCATCCGTCGAAGGAGGCGGATTCCTCGATGGCGGAGATACACCGGCATTCCCGGGTGTGTTCGACCGTGCGTGCGATGTTGTGGGCACGACGCTTGCCGCAGTGGATGCCGTCATGGCAGGGGAGGCCTCTCAGGCTTTCGTACCTATAGCGGGACTCCATCATGCTGGTCGTGGGCATGCGGCGGGCTTCTGTGTGTTCAATGACTGCGGGGTCGCCGCCGAGTATCTCCGCGACAGGTATGACCTCAACCGAATCGCATATGTGGATATCGATGCACATCACGGCGACGGCGTTTTCTATGGTTTCGAGGATGATCCTGACCTTATCTTCGCCGATATACACGAGGATGGCCGATTCCTTTACCCGGGCACTGGGGCTGCGAGCGAAACCGGTCGTGGTGAGGCGGAGGGAACCAAGATGAACGTGCCATTGCCACCTGGCGCCGGTGATTCTGAATTCAACGAGGTATGGCCCGGGGTGATGGACTATCTGCGGGCTGCCCGGCCGGAGTTCATCCTGCTGCAGTGTGGTGCGGATAGCCTTGACGGTGACCCGATTACCCACCTCCAATTCAGCGAGGCGTCGCATGCACGTGCTGCCACCGACTTGCGTGCCCTTGCCGAAAACCAATGTGACGGCAGACTGGTTGCCATGGGCGGTGGTGGATATAACCGCCAAAACCTGGCTCGCGCCTGGACCCGGGTCGTGGAGGCGCTTGCCATCTGAACAGTTCGTTTTGGGGTTAACGCAGCCCGATGGGGCTCAGGTACAATGCCGCAAATTGTGGGCTCGAAAAACCCGGCCCCACCTCTTTCCGGAGAGATTTCCCATATGTTTGCCGATACCACCTCGATTGAGGATTTCGATAGCGACCTGTTCCGCGCCATCCTGGACGAAGCGCGACGTCAGGAGGAGCATATAGAGCTGATCGCGTCCGAAAATTACGCCAGCCCGCGTGTCATGGAGGCGCAGGGGTCGGTGCTGACCAACAAGTACGCGGAAGGTTATCCGGGCAAGCGGTACTATGGCGGTTGCGAATATGTGGACGTTGCCGAATCGCTGGCTATCGAGCGTGTGAAAGCATTGTTCGGTGCCGATTATGCCAATGTACAACCGCATTCGGGTTCTCAGGCCAATGCAGCCGTTTTCCATGCGTTGCTCGAACCTGGCGACCCCATCCTGGGGATGAGCCTGTCGAATGGCGGACACCTGACGCACGGCAGCAACGTCAATTTTTCCGGTAAGCTCTTCGATGCGGTCCAGTATGGCGTGGATGCAAAAACCGGCTTTATCGACTACGACGAGGTCCAGGGACTCGCGAACGAGCATCGACCGCGTATGATAATTGCAGGGTTCTCTGCGTATTCGCGAAAGATCGATTTTTCACGATTTCGCGATATTGCCGATTCTGTCGATGCCTACCTGATGGTCGACATGGCGCATGTGGCGGGACTCGTCGCAACGGGTCACTACCCCAGCCCCCTGCCGCATGCGGATGTGGTGACGTCGACAACGCATAAAACCCTTCGCGGACCGCGCGGTGGCATCATCCTGGCTCGCAAGAATGACGAACTGACGAAAAAATTCAATTCGCTCGTTTTTCCGGGCACCCAGGGTGGTCCGCTGATGCATGTCATTGCCGCGAAAGCCGTTGCTTTCCTCGAGGCAATGGGTCCCGAGTTTAAGGCTTACCAGGGGAGGGTGATCGAGAACGCACAGGCTATGGCAGAAACATTCGTAGGCCGTGGTTACGACATCGTGTCGGGTGGTACCGAGAATCACCTCGTGCTCCTGAGTCTCCTCGGCCGTGATACGACCGGCAAGGATGCTGACGAAGCGCTCGGGCGCGCCAATATCACGGTTAACAAGAATACGGTACCCAATGATCCGCGTTCGCCCTTCGTCACTAGTGGGTTGCGTCTTGGCACGCCGGCAATCACAACACGTGGATTCGGGATTGATGAGATTCGTGAGATCACGAACTGGATCTGCGATGTGCTGGATGATATCAGTGACGATGTCATGATCCAGCGCGTCCGCGACCAGGTGCTCGACCTCTGTAAACGATTCCCGGTTTATACCTGATACGGTGCTATCCTCTGAGTGTGTCCGTTGAGGATTGCTAGTTCGCCATGCATTGCCCGTTTTGCAGTCACGAAGAAACCAAGGTCATTGATTCACGATTGGCTGGCGAAGGCCGGCAGATTCGCCGGCGGCGTCAATGCGTAGATTGTAAAGAACGATTCACGACGTTCGAATCGGCGGAACTGGTCATGCCCAGGCTGATCAAGAGCGATGAAAGTCGGCAACCCTTCGATGAATCCAAACTCCGCAACAGCATGGTCCGTGCGTTGGAGAAGCGTCCTGTTTCGGCAGACGATTTCGAACAGGCGGTCGGCCGTCTCTTGCACAAGCTGCGGAGACTGGGTGAACGTGAAGTGCAGTCACGCCTGATCGGAGAGATGGTCATGGAGGAATTGCGAGAGCTTGATGAGGTCGCATACGTGCGGTTCGCTTCCGTGTATCGCAGTTTTCAGGATGTCACCGAATTCGAAGATGAGATCCGGCGCCTGCAGGAGCTGTCGGATGCGTCGGCCGCAAGGGAGCAGTTGTCCCTGCTGCCGGAGCTTTTCGGCGGGAAGAAATAGCCATGTCCGAGTTCACGCCCGCAGATCGTGATTACATGCGACGCGCGATTGACCTGGCGCAAAAGGCGCGTTTTAGCGCACGTCCTAATCCAAAAGTCGGCTGTGTTCTGGTCAGCGACAATCGCGTCGTTGGTGAAGGCTGGCATCACAAGTCAGGTGAAGCGCATGCCGAGATTAATGCGCTGCGTGTGGCCGGTGAATCTGCCAGGGGCAGTACAGCCTTTGTTAGCCTTGAGCCCTGTTTGCATGATGGCAAGACGCCTCCGTGCTCGGATGCTCTTATCGATGCCGGCGTTGCCCGCGTTATCGCCGCCATGCAGGATCCAAATCCGAAGGTTGCCGGCCGTGGGCTGGAAAAACTGCGTGGTGCCGGTATCGACGTTCAGTGCGGTCTGATGCAGGCGGAATCGGAGGCCCTGAACAGGGGGTTCATATCCCGGATGATTCGGGGCCGACCGTTCGTCTGCCTGAAGATCGCAGCGAGTCTGGACGGCGCTACGGCGATGGCCTCCGGTGAGAGCCAGTGGATAACCAGTGAAGATGCACGACGTGACGTACAACTGCTGCGCGCGTTATCCGGTGCAGTGTTGACCGGCATAGGCACTGTTCTGAAAGATGACCCATCGCTCAACGTTCGCGATCAATCTCTCGGCCCCGACATATTGCAACCACATCGAATTGTGTTGGACAGCACACTAAAGATGTCATCGTCGGCAAAGATGCTGTCCTTGTCGGGCAAGACCTCCGTGTTCTGTATCGACGATCGAAAACGACACGACCTTGAGGCAGCAGGCGCAAGTGTCGTGATGACAGATTCGTCGGATGGTTGTCCCGATCCGGGCAGGGTTTTCGAGAAACTCGCGCAGATGGAGATTAACGACGTGCTTGTTGAAGCCGGTCCGACCCTGGCAGGCGCATTGCTGTCGGCTGGCTACGTCGATGAGCTTGTTATTTATCAGGCGCCCCATATGATGGGCAGCGAAACGCATGGGATGATCGAAACGAGCGGATTGACGCAGCTTGATCAGCGAATCGAACTTGAGTTTCTGGATGTCACCCGGGTCGGTCCCGATTTGAGAATCACAGCGGGGCTGCGGCCCTGAATCAGATGTTTACCGGTATTGTCAAAGCGAAAGGCTGCATAGACCGCATCGAAACGCGAGGCGGAGATAAACGACTGACTGTCGTTTCGCCGGATATCGCTTGGAAGGAGTTCGTCATCGGCGAGAGCATTTCGGTTAATGGCATTTGCCTGACGGCCGTCGCACTCACTGAGCGCGGATTTGAAGCCGATGTGTCCATCGAGACACTCGATGTTACGGCGCTGGGCGATCTCAAGGTCGGTGACAAAGTGAATCTCGAGCCCTCAGTGAGCCTCGGTGAAAGACTGGGCGGACACCTTGTAACTGGGCACGTGGATTGTGTTGGCAGCGTTGATTCGATTTATCGTGATGCGAGGTCGATTCGGCTTGTTGTCCGAATTCCCGATACCTATAACCGTTACGTCGCTAAAAAAGGATCCGTTTGTGTTGATGGAGTGAGCCTGACTGTGAATGAGGTTTCGGATTACGGCTTTGAGGTCAACGTTATTCCGCATACCGCCGAGGTCACCGTAATCGGCGGTTACACTGGCGGAACCCGCGTCAATATCGAAGTGGATATCGTGGCAAGATACCTTGAACGACTAATTGCCGCAGACGAAGGAAGCAGCGAATTCACGAAGGACTTTCTGAGAGCTCATGGTTATGCCTGAAAAAACAACATTGCATTCAAATACCACCAATCTCGGTTTCAGTTCAATCGAAGAGATCATTGCGGACATTGCTGCGGGCAAGATGGTCATCATGGTCGATGACGAAAACCGGGAGAACGAGGGCGACTTGCTGATGGCGGCGGAGAAAGTGCGCCCGGAAGACATCAACTACATGGCCCGTTACGGACGCGGATTGATCTGCCTGACGATGACGCGGGACCGTTGCGCGCAATTGCGTTTGCCGCTGATGGTGGCTGAAACGGATCAACGTCATGCAACGAACTTCACGGTAACCATCGAGGCGGCGGAGGGGATCACGACTGGTATTTCGGCTCATGATCGTGCCCGCACCGTTCAGGTTGCGGTTTCGGCGGATGCGCGATCTGAGGATCTGAGTCAGCCGGGTCACATTTTTCCGGTAATGGCACAACCTGGGGGTGTACTGACGAGAGCGGGACATACTGAAGCCGGTTGCGACCTCGCGCGGCTCGCAGGTCTCGAACCAGCGGCCACCATCGTCGAAATTCTGAATGAAGACGGTAGCATGGCGCGGCGTCCTGACCTGGAAAGGTTTTCGCACGAGCACGGTATCAAGATTGGCACGATCGCGGATCTGATTGCATATCGGCTGGAGAAGGAAATCAACGTCGAATGCATCGCCAAGCAGTCTGTTGAGACGGCGCATGGCAATTTCACGCTTTATTGCTACGACGACCATGTGAACCAGACTGTGCACGTTGCCCTCGCGCATGGTGATATTGCCAATGCGAAAGATCCGCTCGTTCGCGTGCATATCCAAGACACACTGGGCGACGCGCTGGGTATTACGAGTCACGCTCTGGGTCGGCCCATTGATAGTGCCATCGAACGAATTGCGAAAGAGGAGGCGGGGGTTGTTGTAGTGTTGAGGGAGCAGGAATCATCGCGCGATCTTATGGATGCGGTTGAAGGCTTCGCCCAGAACCAGGATGAACTAAGGAATCGACGCGCTGGAGATTCGGTACTGCGCACCTACGGTATTGGCGCACAGATACTTCGTGATCTCGGCATCCACAAAATGCGCGTGCTTTCGGCGCCCAAACAGATGTATGGTATCTCCGGCTTCAATCTCGAAATTACGGGCTATGTAGAAGACTGATGGATAGGATCACGTCCCTTGAAGGTGAACTTAACGCACGTGACTTGCGGGTCACGATAGTTGCGTCGCGGTTTAATGAATTTATCGTCGAATCGCTGATCAAAGGAGCGGTTCGCTGCCTGGTACAGCACGGCGCCAGCCAGTCAGCCGTCGAACTGATCCGCGTTCCAGGCGCCTACGAGATGCCATTGGCCGTCGACAAAGTTGCCGCCTCCCGGCGCGCCGACGGCATCATCGCGCTTGGCGCTGTCATCCGGGGGTCGACGCCGCATTTCGATTATGTATCCGGCGAATGTATGCGGGGCGTTGCCGCGGCCGGGCGCGAGCATGGGATTCCCATCGGTATGGGCATACTGACAACTGACACGATAGAACAGGCCATTGAGCGAGCCGGAACCAAGGCGGGTAACAAGGGCGAAGAGTCGGCGCTCGCGGTCATTGAGATGGTCAATCTGCTGAGACAGCTGGACTGACGAAGGACCACGATTCGTGAGTAATGCCGGTTCAAAAG
>CAZWEW010000133.1:0-6224 GCA_964633055.1 uncultured Woeseia sp.
TGCCGAAAACACTCTGCAGCGGCGTCTGCTTGTAAAGATTATTCAGCACAACATCGTTCATCTCACCCTTTCTGAGTTCGATCACGATACGCATTCCGTCCTTATCCGATTCATCACGCAATTCCATGATGCCCTCAATGCGCTTGTCACGAACGAGATCAGCTATCTTTTCTATCAGCCGGGCCTTGTTGACCTGATAGGGCAGCTCCGTAACGATAATCGCTTCCTTGCCACTCTTCCCTATTTGTTCGATCGAGGTTCTTGCGCGCATATGAACCCGCCCACGACCCGTCTTGTAGGCCGCAAAAATTCCCTGCGCACCGTTGATAATCCCGGCGGTAGGGAAATCCGGGCCGGGCAGATACTCCATGAGTCCCAATATATCGATGGCCGGATCGTCGATCAGTGCAAGGCAGGCATCGATGATCTCGCGCAAATTGTGCGGTGGAATATTTGTAGCCATGCCGACAGCAATGCCTGCTGAACCATTGACCAGCAAGTTCGGGATTCGTGTTGGCATGACCGAAGGCTCGGATTCGGAGCCGTCGTAATTTTCGACAAAATCGACCGTTTCCTTATCGAGGTCCGCCAGAATCTCGTGGGCAACCTTGGCCATACGCACTTCGGTATAACGCATAGCTGCCGGCGCATCACCATCGACCGAGCCAAAATTTCCCTGCCCATCGACAAGCATGTATCGCATCGAGAAGGGCTGCGCCATGCGGACAATCGTGTCGTAGACCGCGGAGTCACCATGCGGATGATACTTGCCGATGACGTCACCGACGACACGAGCCGATTTCTTGTACGGTTTGTTGTAGTCGTTGCCGAGCTCCCGCATCGCATAGAGTACACGCCGGTGAACCGGCTTCAATCCGTCACGCACATCGGGGAGCGCCCGGCCAACGATCACACTCATCGCATAATCGAGATAGGACTGCTGCATCTCCTCTTCGAGGGTGACAGACAGCAATTCCTGCGCGACTTCAGACATAATATCTCACCGGAGCCAAGCCTCTCCGTCTACAGAGGCAGAGCCGCTTGCCAACATGAACGTCGGATAAAATATAGGAAAATATTTCAGTATCTTTCGGACTTGACACATGCGCCTCGGCGCCCTGAATCAAGGGTCGAATAATACCACAACAAACCCCTGAACATCATAGTTTCCGGGTGGTGCAAGCCATTTCTGGACAACCGAATCGGGACCGTTATACTGCGCCCTTCTGTTGCCCCAGCGACCCGTTAGCGCGCATCGAATTGCAGCACTGTCACACATTGATCTCGGCCGATTGGCCCTTCACCGTAGACTCGGACAATCCTGTCCCCGCAAAATATTCTATGCCTTTGTCAGATGGGCGGATCGTTGACCTTCTGGCATCGAAAAACTCCCGGAAGACTTACGCGCCGGAGGCGGCACAACGTGCAGGAAGGTAGACTGATGGATATCGCTGAAGACGATATCCTGATACGAAACGCGAAATGGCACCAGCGGATCGTCAGCCAAAGCATGAAGAGTCAATCATGAGAGAACAACACAACATCGATGCCGCAGAGATCGCGAAATTCGACGCACTCGCATCCCGCTGGTGGGACCCGGAGGGGGACTTCCAACCTTTGCACAAAATCAATCCCCTACGACTGGATTACATCCGGCAACGTGTGAGTCTTGCCGACTGTAAGGTGCTGGATGTCGGCTGTGGCGGCGGCATTCTCGCTGAATCTCTGGCCAACCAGGGAGCGGCCGTGACAGGAATCGACATGGCTGAGAAGCCCCTCGGGGTCGCAAAACTGCACCAAGCTGAATTGGGAACTCAAGTTGAATATCTGCGCTCGACAGCGGAAATGTTCGCCGCAGAACGGGCCGGAAGCTTCGATGTCGTCACTTGCCTCGAAATGCTCGAACACGTGCCCTCGCCTGCCGCCGTTATCGCGGCATGCGGTGAGCTCGTAAAACCGGGCGGAGACGTCTTCTTTTCTACAATCAATCGAAACCCAAAAGCGTTTTTGTTTGCGATCGTCGGCGCAGAATACGTACTCCGATTGCTACCACGCGGTACCCACGAGTACGAAAAGTTCATTCGACCATCCGAGCTGGACGCCTGGTCGCGTCTCGCCGGGCTTGAACTAAAGAGCTCGATAGGCATGCACTACAACCCGGTCACGGGTGAATACTCGCTCGGTCCAAATGTGGACGTGAACTACCTGATGCACTTCAAGCGGACGCAGCTCCCGTGACATGACCGGAATTACCCGATTTGATGCCATTCTGTTCGATCTTGACGGCACATTGGTCGACACGGCTCCGGATATGGTTCGGGCACTCTTCGAAGTTCAGGCAACTGAAGGAGGTCAGCCTGTAGACTACGAGCTGGCCCGGTCTCATGTCTCGCACGGCGCAGCCGGATTGATCGGTCTTGCGTTCCCAGACTCCGACGATAAAGCCCTAGAGCGACTGCGCCTGAAATTTCTGGACGTTTACGAAGCATCCGTTTGCATACATTCGACACTCTTCCCCGGCATGGAGGCTCTACTCGACCGACTCGACGACGCGGGTTTCGCCTGGGGTGTCATTACGAACAAACCAGAACGCATGACTGAACCATTGATGGCCGCACTGGACATGGACACCCGGGCCGCATGCATGATCAGCGGAGACACACTAGCACTCCGCAAACCAGACCCCGCCCCCTTGTTACTGGCGAGTGAAAAGACCGGGACACCACCTGACCGCTCCGTCTACATTGGCGACGCGGCACGGGATATTCAGGCAGGTCGCGCAGCTGGCATGCTGACTGTCGCAGTTGGATACGGTTACGTAACGCCGGATGATGACCCGGCAAGCTGGAATGCTCACGAACTAGTTGCGACAACCGAAGAACTCACCCATCTGATTCTAAAAGGCGTTAATCTGACTTCCTGATGAATACGATTCAGATAGACCCAACATGGCTGACAATCAGCGGAACGGCACTGGCCATAGGAATTTTTCTGGGCGCCTTCGCAGCATGGCTGATAGGTCGCTCACGTGAGCGCCAGATCAACGAACAGCTCCGAATCCTAGAAAGCCAGGTCAAGGATCAGGACGCGATTCAGGCAGAACGGGACGCTGCTTACGAAGCGGCAACAACACGGCTGGCGACTGCTTTTTCGGAGCTGTCAAGCCAATCACTCAAGGCCAATAGCGAGACTTTTCTTCGCCTAGCGGAACAAAATCTCGGTGCGCAGCAAGAGCGCGCAAAACGGGAGTTGGGCGATCGTGAACAGGCCGTCGAAAACCTAGTCAAACCTATCAAGGAGGCACTGACAAGGTCACAGCAGCAAATTTCGGAACTTGAAAAAGCCCGCAGCGAAGCCTATGGGGGCATCAAAGCCCAACTGGAAAACATGCAGACAGGCCAGCAAATGCTGGCGCAAGAAACCCAGAACCTGGTGAACGCACTCCGCCGACCGGAAGTTCGAGGTCGCTGGGGCGAGATCACTCTCCGGCGACTGGTCGAACTTGCAGGAATGGTCGAACACTGCGATTTCCAAGAGCAGGTACACAAGACCACAGAAGACAAGATCATTCGACCGGATATGATAGTGCGAATGCCGGACCAACGGGAACTGGTTGTCGACGTAAAAACACCGCTCGATGCCTACCTCGAAGCCGCGGAAGCGAAAGAGGACGACCAGCGAAAACTTGCTCTCAAAAGGCACGCGCGCAACATCAGGGAGCATATTCGGAACTTATCTAGCAAAGCATACTGGGAGCAGTTTTCACAAAGCCCGGAGTTCGTCATTCTCTTCATACCCGGTGACCAGTTCTTGAGCGCCGCACTGAATGAAGAACCGGACCTGATCGAGCATGCGCTGTCTCAACAGATAATTCTCGCGACGCCGACAAGTTTCGTCGCGTTATTGAAGGCTGTCGCCTATGGTTGGCGTCAACTGGCCCTCGCAGACAATGCCGAGAAAATCCGGCGGCTCGCCGAGGATCTGTATAGTCGCCTTGGCACCTTCGTCAGCCACCTGAACAAGGTAGGCATACAACTCTCGCGCAGCGTCGAGAACTATAACCGCGCAGTTGGTTCACTGGAACGAAAGGTGCTGCCAGGAGCGCGGAAATTTGTCGAACTGGGTATACATCCCAAGAAAGAGCTGGAATCAATCGAGCCCCTAGAAGCCCTGCCCCGGCAGATTGTAAAAACTCAATCGGAAAACGACGATGAAAAACCGGAGAAGTAAACACTCCAGTAACTTCCGGAGCCAGATAGCAGGAAACCATTCTTGAGTATCGAGCCAAATCATTACGAGTACGGGAGCAACGTTCTCCAAAATCGCATTATCTTGATCACGGGCGCCAGCGACGGTATTGGCAAAGCGCTGGCCCTGCACACAGCGCAGCTTGGGGCCCAGGTCATTCTGCACGGTAGAAATTCTCGGAAACTCGAGAGTGTCTACGACGATATTGAGGCCATAGCAGGTGCTCTGCGTCCCTCAATCTCGGTGCTTGACCTAGCGATCGCGACTGGCGACGAATACCAGGCTCTGGCTTACAGCGTCGAGGAGAGCTTCGGGAGGCTGGACGGCCTCGTGCAGAATGCCGCAATCCTAGGACAACGGCTGCCTATTGAACAATACAACACTGCCGAATGGCAGAGAGTCCTGCAGGTCAACCTGACAGCACCCTTTGTCCTCACACAACAGCTTCTGCCACTCCTTAAAAAGTCGGATGACGCATCCATCGTCTTCACGAGCAGCGGCGTGGGGAAAACCGGTAAAGCAAACTGGGGCGCCTACTCTGCCTCTAAATTCGGCATTGAATCGCTCTCACAGATAGTTGCCTCTGAGAACGAGCACACTATTGTGCGATCAAATTGCATCAATCCCGGCCCCGTAAGCACCGGTATGCGACTGGAAGCCTATCCCGGCGAAGACCGAGAGCAGTTGGCCACCCCCGGTGACATCCTCGGGGGCTACGTGTATTTGCTTGGACCCGACAGCCGTGGGATATCTGGTCAGAGCTTCGACCTCTGACCTATAATATACTTTATATTAATAATATAAATTATTGTTTATATTTATTTTTATTTTTTTTTCGTTTCTTTTTTGTACGCTTTACATCCATCGGTTGTACTAACCCTACAGACCGGTACAGCAACCTGACCTGTCCCGACGTCAGCGCCTGATACTTGCCGCGGCGGAGGTTACGCGGCAAATCGACAGGACCATAACTTGTTCTCAACAAACGGCTCACCTCGTATCCGACTGATCTCCACAGCCGCCGGACCTCGCGATTCCTGCCCTCCTTTAGAGTAACGTTAAACCAGCGATTAGTGCCTTCGCCACCGGCCGCTTCCAGCGTATCGAAAGCGGCAAACCCGTCATCGAGATTCACACCCTTGCGCAGGGTGGCCAGATCGGACAGGGTTGGCACGCCATACACCCTTACAGCATATCGACGTACCAGTTCAGACGAGGGATGCATCAATTCGTTGGCCAGCGCGCCATCGGTCGTAAACAACAGTAAACCGGTCGTCGAATAATCCAATCTGCCAACGGCAACCCAGCGGGCCCCGGACAGATATGGAATCGAGTCAAATACGGTGCGCCTGCCTTCTGGATCAGAGCGACTGGTAATCTCGTTGTCCGGTTTGTGATAAACGATATGCCGGTGAACCAACGGGGCCACCCGCAACCTCAGCGGCCGGTTATCCAGTTCCAATTTCTCATTGCCAGATACCTGATCCCCCAGGTCCGCCGTTTTTCCGTTGATCGTCAGTCGTCGTTCCCGAATCCAACGCTCAACCTCCCGACGTGAACCGTGACCGGCCGCAGCAAGGACTTTCTGAACACGTTCCGGCATCAGGCGTTGTTCAGAGATTCGTCAATTTCCTCGTGATCGTGACCATCACCGGTATCGGAATCCCTGATCGGAGCGACTGAGCCACTGAGGTCCTCGCTCAACGCTTCCTCAACCTTAATAGGTTCCAGTGCCACATCTGACAATGCCGGGTCGATAGTAGCTCGCTCTTCGGGCCCAAGGTTATGTATGTCGCCTTTCGCTCCCTCATCTATGCCATCAACCGAGAGGGCAAATGTGCTAGCTGTCGCGCCGGCAGCAGGGCTGTCGATTTGCACATAGCCGGCCGTGTCCTCATCAACTACCGGCAAATCAAATTGCACGCGCAGACTCTCCCAGTCAGACAGATCAGCCAGCGGAGGCAGATCGTCCAGCT
>CAZWEW010000134.1:0-6197 GCA_964633055.1 uncultured Woeseia sp.
AATAGGTTCAATCGTAATCCAGCCAATAACCAGTGACGGTACCGCGAGCAGGATCAGCGGACCGGTCACTACCCATGGCGTTTCATGCAGGTGCGACTTCGTCTTATTATCCATCCGTTCTTCGCCATGGAAAACGAGGAAGAACATACGGAACGAATACAGTGCTGTAACGAACACACCGAGCAAAACGCTCAGGTAGGCAATCCAGTAAACGAGCGGATCCGTAGTCACCCAGTGAGAATCCTTAACCGCTTCAATCAAAGCGTCCTTCGAGAAGAAACCTGACGTACCCGGAAATCCGATCAGCGCGAGCGTGCCGATGACAGCCGTCCAGTAGGTAATGGGCATGTAATTCCTAAGCCCGACCATCTTCCGAATATCCTGCTCGTGATGCATGGCGATGATCACGGAGCCTGCGCCCAGGAACAGCAGGGCCTTGAAAAAGGCATGCGTCATCAGGTGGAAGATCGCCGCGCTATAGGCCGATACGCCGAGCGCAACCGTCATGTAACCCAACTGAGACAGCGTCGAATACGCGACGACACGCTTGATGTCATTTTGAACGATACCCAGCAAGCCCATAAAGAATGCGGTTATTGCGCCAATCGTGAGAACGACAGCGAGTGCGGTTTCCGAAAATTCGTAGAGCGGTGACATGCGCGCCACCATGAAGATACCGGCCGTTACCATCGTGGCAGCATGAATCAGCGCCGAAATTGGCGTCGGACCTTCCATGGAATCGGGAAGCCACACGTGCAATGGCGCCTGTGCAGATTTTCCCATCGCGCCGATAAAAAGCAAAATACAGATGACGGTCATCGCATTCCAGGGGCTGCCGGCAAACACCTCAATCTGTCGCCCGACGATCTCGTCACCACTGGCGAAGACTTCCGCATAGTCTAGCGAACCCGTCATCATCACAACGCCTGCAATACCGAGGATAAAGCCGAAGTCACCGACCCGGTTGACGAGAAATGCCTTCAGGTTCGCAAAAATCGCGGCCTCGCGTTTGAACCAGAAACCAATCAACAGGTAGGACACGAGGCCGACCGCTTCCCACCCAAAGAACAGTTGCAGGAAGTTATTCGACATCACCAGCATCAGCATCGCGAACGTGAACAGCGAGATATAGCTGAAGAAACGCTGATAGCCGGGATCGTCGCGCATATAACCAATCGTGTAGATGTGCACCATCCACGACACGAACGTAACGACAACCATCATCAGCGCTGACAGTCGATCGACTAAGAAACCCACTTCCATCCTGAGACCGTCAGTGACAGCCCACGTATACACGCTGTAGTTGTGTACCGCACCACCGTCCCAGTAAAGATCCTTCAGCACTACGCAGGACAGGATGAACGACAAGCCAACGGCAAGAGTCGTAATCCAGTGCGCCCCTTCCCGCCCGATCTGTCTGCCAAAAAGACCCGCGACGAGGGCGGCAGCCAACGGTGCGGTAACGATAGTGAGATGGATACTCTGCACCCCGTCAGCCCTTCATCGTGTCCAGTTCCTGGACATTGATCGATCGCCGATTGCGGAACAGCACCACCAGGATCGCCAGACCGATCGCCGCTTCGGCTGCTGCAACCGTCAGTATGAAAAAGACAAACACCTGGCCGGTTTCGTCACCGAGGTACCGTGAGAAAGCAATGAAATTGAAGTTCACCGCCAACAGCATGAGTTCGATGCACATCAACAAAAGGATCAGGTTGCGTCGATTGATGAAGATGCCGGCAATCGCAAGTGCGAAAAGAATTGCAGAAACGGTCAGGTAATGCTGTAAACCGATCATGACCCGTCCTCCCCCGTCTCAGCATCCATCTGCACCATACGCAAGCGATCTTCAGCACGTACCGCAACCTGTTTCGCAACATTCTGTTGTTTAAGCCCGGGTCTGCGACGCATGGTCAGCGTAATCGCCGCAATGATGGCCAACAGTAGGATGACAGCGGCAATCTCGAACGCGTAAACATGTTCGGTGTAAATAACAGCACCGAGTGCTTCAGTATTGCTGTAACCCTCGGGAGTCGCCGCGAATCCGCCGGTGAGGTTAGCGTCCCCGCCCTTGCTCCAGATGATCACGATGAGTTCGGTCACCATCAGGCCGGCGACAATTATGCCCAGCGGGAGATAATGGGCATAGCCACCACTGACGCGTTCAACATTGATGTCCAGCATCATGACCACGAACAGGAATAGGACCATGACCGCACCGACATAGACCAGGACGAGAACGATGGCCAGGAATTCTGCCTCGGCGAGCAACCAGAGCACCGCGCTCTGGAAAAAAGTCAGCACCAGAAACATGACAGCATGAACCGGATTACGCGAAAAAATCACGCCCAGTGCCGCACCCATCAGGATGGCTGCAAAACTGTAGAAGAGAATCGCGTGAATCAAGATCTGTCTTTCCTTACAGGTATTTGGCGTCCGAAGCTTTATCGGCAGAGATCATGGCGTCGTATTTGTCGCCAATCGCCAGCAATTTGTCTTTTGTCAGTATGTTCTCGCCCGGTGACTCCATGTGGTACTCGTGAATTCTGGTTTCGACGATCGCATCGACCGGGCAGGCTTCCTCGCAAAAACCGCAATATATGCACTTGAAAAGGTCGATGTCGTAACGGGACGTTCTCCGGGTGCCATCCTCGCCAACGTCCGATTCGATCGTAATGGCCAAAGCCGGGCATACAGCTTCGCACAGCTTGCATGCAATGCAGCGCTCTTCGCCGTTCGGGTAGCGGCGCAGTGCATGCAAACCACGAAATCTCGGTGACTGGGGCGTCTTTTCCTCCGGGTAGTAGACGGTCACCGCCGGGCGAAAGAAATTGCGAAATGTCACCGACAAGCCCTTCATAAGTTCCCACAGGGCGAATGTCTTAATGTAACTGCGAATCCTGTTCATAGTGCTACACCGCGAAATTGGCCCACGGGCCTACCTGCATCCAGACCATGACTGCCTCGACAGCAATCCACACAATCGTGATCGGAATGAATACTTTCCATCCAAGCCGCATGATCTGGTCGTATCGATACCTCGGAAAGGTCGCCCGAAGCCAGAAGAATACGTAGACAAAGAAACAGGCCTTCAATATCAGCCATCCGACCGACGGTTCCCTGAGGAATGACAACGCACCAGCTTCAAGAAATACCCAGCCTTCAAATGGGGACAGATAGCCACCAAGAAAGAAAATTGAGGTCAACGCTGATATCAGAATGATGTTGGCGTATTCACTTAGGAAAAAAATTGCGAACGTTACGCCGGAATACTCGACGAGGTAACCGGCAACAATCTCGGACTCCCCTTCGGCAACATCGAACGGTGCGCGATTCGTTTCCGCAACTCCGGATATGAAATACACCAGGAATAACGGCAGCAGCGGGAAAAGAAACCAGTTGCTGAACCCGCCCGCCTGGGCCTCGGTGATGATCCCCAGATTCAGGCTGCCACCAGCCATCAGCACGCCTACCAGTGCAAAACCCATTGCAATTTCGTAGGCGACAATCTGCGCGGCAGACCGCATGGCGCCAAGGAACGCGTACTTCGAGTTAGTAGCCCATCCGGCGAGAATAACGCCATAGACACCAACGGATGTCAGTGCCAGCACGTACAGGAGACCGGCATTGATATCGGCAATAACGAAGGTATCGGACAATGGCACCACCGCCCAGGTCGCCAGGGCAGGAGTCAGTGTCAAGAGTGGTGCAATCACAAACAGAAAGCGATTCGATTTCTGCGGAACGATGATTTCCTTGATCAAAAGCTTGATCACGTCGGCGAACGGCTGGCCGAGCCCCATTGGCCCGACGCGGCTCGGCCCGATACGGCCCTGCATGTACCCAATCACCTTGCGCTCGAAGTAGGTCGTAAAGGCAACTGACAGAATCACCGTAATCATCACCACGAGAATCCAGAACGTTGTCTCGACCAGGTACTGCGTCAGCGGGGGAAACCAGTTCCAGATATCAAGCGCGAATTGTGGAATCAGCATCTTCATCAGGACTGATCCTTAATCCGCAATGCGTCCGGCGTCAGTTGTAATGCAGCCGCACGCCTGACGAGCCCATCGACCTGGTAAATCGGCACATCGACGGCCTTCGCCGGGTCGTCTGCGACCATGTCTGTCTCAATAGCCGTGGTGTCGCGGTACGTGTTGTCGGGCGTGAGATCACCGACGGAATCGATCAATTCGTCCCGAACCTCCTCAGACGACGGGTAGTCGAAGCCTTCGGCATCCAGCAGATTGCCAATGACTCTGAGGACTTTCCAGCCCGGGCGAGCTTCCCCGACCGGTTTGGCGATACCGGAGAAGCTCTGCCAGCTCCCTTCACAGTTGACGTACGTGCCTGACGTTTCCGCGAACGTACCGATTGGTAGTAGCAGGTTTGCAGATTGTTCCAGGGATTCACTAGTGAACGGTGTAAGTGCGACGACAAACTTATGATCGGTCAGCCGCGCGGCTGACTCATCGATGCAAGTCAGGTCTTCAGGCTCGAGACCAAGCAAGAATGTAACATCGAGATCCGCTTGCAGGATCTCAATCGCATTCAGACCATAGGAACTTCTTCGTTTCCCCCCTCGAGTCCGGTGCGGCAATGCACCGGCGATTGACGCACCGGCACTGTTGGATCCCTCGGACAATGTGCCAACCGATGCGCCAGTCAGATCGCCAAGCGCTGCAACCAGCGCACGTACGGCGGATGTAGCCGGATAGCGACCTGCAATGAGGCCCGTCAGGATCAGTGCATTACCAGATTCGGACAGCGATTTTGCAATATTCTGATATTCCTGGCCTGGCTTCACGTCCTTGCAGATTCTGGCGACTGGCGCAGGCAGGCTGTCATTGCCGGCCGCCGCGACAACGACCTCGGCAAGCTGGGCTACCAGTCCTTTACCATGGCAGCGTTCGAGCGTATCGAAAAAATACTCGCGTTGTACCGTGTCGATGATACTTACGACCGACCCGGCCACCGCAGCCTTGCGAACACGGTGCGCGATGATTGGGGCTTCCTTTCGCAAGTTGGATCCAACCACGAGAATCGCGCCGGCCGTTTCAATATCCGCGACATTACAACCAAGCCACGGCATCAGCGGCTCGTTATCCTGATACCCGAAGTCGCACTGTCGGACTCTGTAATCGATATTGCTCGTGCCAATGCTGTCGGCAAGGAGGGACAGTAGATGCAGTTCCTCTATCGTTGACGATGGTGAGGCCAGCATGCCAACCTTTTCCGCACTCGCCGCACCGACTTCATTGGCCAGACATGCGAATGCCTCCTCCCAACTGACATCCTCCCAGGTGTCTCCAGACTTCAGCCTTGGTCCGGCCAGCCGGTCACTGCTGTAGATACCTTCATAGCTGAACCGGTCGCGATCAGATAACCAGGTCTCGTTGAGCACTTCGTTCTCATGCGGCACAACCCGCTTCACAGTGCCACGCAGCACATGGGCATTCATGTTTGAGCCAACACAATCGTGAGGCGATATGGTCGCTCGCTGGGTCATCTCCCAGGCCCGGGCACTATAACGGTAGGGCTTGTTATTCAGCGCACCGACGGGACAAAGATCAATGATATTCGCCGACAACTCATGATCGATACTCTTCTCGACATAAGTGCCAATCTTCATGTTCTCGCCGCGCTCTGTCGTGCCGAGTTGCTGAAGACCTGTAACTTCCTCGCCAAAGCGAACGCAACGTGTGCAGTGGATGCAGCGGGTCATGTCCGTCGACACGAGCGGGCCGATGTCCTTGTCTCCAACGACGCGCTTGCGTTCGTTATATCGTGACACGTCCCGACCGTAGCCAAGCGCGAGATCTTGCAGTTCGCATTCGCCGCCCTGGTCACAGATCGGGCAATCCAGCGGATGATTAATGAGCAGGAACTCCATCGTCGCTTTCTGGGCCGCGATCGCTGCAGGAGAACGCGTGAAGACCTTCATTCCTTCCATAACAGGTGTCGCGCAGGCCGGCATCGGTTTGGGCTCCTTTTCGACCTCTACCAGGCACATGCGGCAGTTCGCTGCGATCGACAGTTTTTCGTGGTAACAAAACCGTGGCACATAGGTGCCGACGCTGTCGGTCACCTCCATGATCATCTGACCTTTCCTTGCCTCGACCGGCTTACCGTCAACCTCGATATTGACCATATCGTCAGTCATGTTGCGGTGAAAATCCGGGACATAGTGGCGAAGG
>CAZWEW010000135.1:0-3534 GCA_964633055.1 uncultured Woeseia sp.
GCCAGCGGTCGAATTCCATACTAATACCGTCGGTTTCGTCAACCGACAACGCGGCATTCCGATAGCGACGGTCTAACAACTCAATGGCCGCATCGGTATCTGGCACCTGCCGGTTGATTTCTCCACTCGAGGGATAACGGGACATACAGCCATCAACGAGCGATGCAAGACTCTGCCCAGAGTCAGAAACGATACCCGCCACCAGGAGCCATGGAATCATCCCGCTGTCACAATAAAAGAATTCCCGAAAGTAATGGTGGGCACTCATCTCGCCGCCATAGATGGCATCTTCCCTGCGCATGACTTCCTTGATGAAGGAGTGGCCGGACTTGCTCTGAACGGGCCGGCCTCCACTGTTTCGGACCGTATCCAGTGTATTCCAGGTCAATCGGGGATCGTACACCACCGCGGCACCAGGGCTTTGTGCCAACTGACTCTCCGCAAGCAGGCTGACCATATAATACCCCTCGATAAATCGACCTGTCCCGTCAAAAAAGAAACATCGATCAAAGTCTCCATCCCAAGCGATACCGAAATCCGCAGCATTGGCCCTGATCGCATCTATCGTAACGCTGCGGTTTTCCTCGAGCATCGGATTTGGCACGCCGTTGGGAAAATCACCATTCGGCTCATGGTGAACCTTGATGAATTCGAACGGCAGAAACGCTTCCAACCTGTCAACGATCAGCCCCGCACCACCATTGCCGGCATTGACAACAATCTTAAGTGGTTTCAGACGGGTGACGTCAACATAGTCCAGAAGTTTGACCAGATAATCATCAAAGATATCCATTTTGACGATCGACCCCTTTTCGGTCGAGATTTTTCGCTGGTCGCCTTGCGCGATTACTCGAATGTCAGACAGGCCGGTATCAATACTCACAGGCCGTGACTCCCGGCGCACAAACTTTAGACCATTGTAGTCGGCCGGATTGTGACTGGCCGTCACCATGATCCCGCCATCAGCACCCAGATGCCCTGTACCGAAATAGACCATTTCGGTACCTCCCAATCCGATATCGAGCACATCGGCACCGGCATCGGTAAGCCCGCGGGCGACGGCCGTCGCCAGTTCCTCACTCGATCGACGAATATCCCGACCCAGCACAACCCGCCTAGCGTCGAGATACACTGCGGTCGCATTACCGATCCGGTACGCGATATCCGGGTTGAGCTCATCCGGAATTCGTCCGCGAACATCATAGGCTTTGAAACAGTTGATTTTCATGTGTTCTATCAGACCGACGCTTTACGTATTCGTTCCTTCTCTACCGTAGTTGTCTTCAAATCGAACAATGTCATCTTCCCCTAGGTAGGCGCCACACTGTACTTCGATGATGTGAAGCGGCTCGTCGGTCGTATTGGCGATACGATGCCGGGCACCGACGGGTATATAGGTCGACTCATTGACTGCCAGATCGAACTCGTCGTCGTTCAATGTGATCCGGGCGGTCCCCAGAACGACAACCCAGTGTTCGGCCCGATGATGGTGCAGCTGCAATGAGAGAGTGGCGCCGGGATTCACGACCAGGCGTTTGACCTGGAATCCCTCGGCATTTTCGAGAATGTGGTAGCTCCCCCAGGGACGGAACTCCTGTCGACGAAGCGAAGTTTCATCACGATCGTCCGCTTTTAAACGATCGGCGATCCGCTTAACATCTATGTCAGCCATTGGATTCTTCCGCGATTTCAGTCATTCTCGAACGACGCCTGACTCCCTGTCCGCACTGGCCAAATGGTTTTCAGCCGTCGGCACGTATGGATTTTCCTCTGCCAATCCCAAAATAATCCAGCCCACAGGCCGATAGTACAGAGGGGTCATAAAGATTTCTGCCATCGAAGACCACCGGATGCGTAAGCACATCCCGAATCGCTTCGAAATCAGGACTCCTGAATTCCTGCCACTCAGTCATGATAGTGAGCGCGTCAGACCCGTTCAGTACCTCGATTGCGGAATCGCATAACATCAATTTATCTTCGTCAGGATAGAGCCTCCGTGTTTCATCCATCGCCTCCGGATCATATGCTCTTACCTTCGCGCCAGCCGACCAAAGTGATTCCATCAGAACCCGGCTGGCAGCGTCCCGCATGTCATCTGTGTTCGCCTTGAAAGACAAACCCCAGATTCCGATCGTCTTGTCAGTAAGTCTCCCGTCAAAGTAAGCGCTGATCTTGTCGAAAATCCGTTGCTTCTGGCGGTTATTTACGGCCTCAACGGCGTTAAGTAATTCAGCTTTGTAGCCGATCGAGTCAGCCGATCGGGCCAGTGCGCGAACGTCCTTGGGAAAACAGGATCCGCCATAACCTGCGCCCGGATAGATAAACTGGTAGCCGATGCGCGGGTCCGAACCGATGCCGAGTCTGACCATCTCAATATCGGCGCCTAGTCCTTCGGCAACATTAGCCAGCTCGTTCATGAAACTGATCTTCGTTGCAAGCATGGCGTTTGCAGCATACTTTGTTAGCTCCGCGGAGCGGATGTCCATCATGATCAGTCGGTCGTGATTACGGTTGAAGGGCACGTAAAGCGCCTTCAAACGATCGGCAGCGCGTGGATTATCGCTACCGACGATGATCCGGTCCGGTTTGACGAAGTCATTTATTGCTGCACCTTCTTTCAGAAACTCCGGGTTCGATACAACATCGAATTCGATATTCTCCCCCCGCTCCTCAATGGCTTTACTAACCTCGGCTGATACCCTATTCGCTGTGCCAACAGGCACCGTTGACTTGTCAACGATGATCCGATACTCCTTGATATGCGCACCTATAGTCCTGGCAACAGCCAGAACGCGCTGCAGATCCGCCGAGCCATCCTCATCCGGTGGGGTACCTACCGCGATAAACTGGAACAGTCCATGGTCAACGCCCCTTTCAACGTCCGTTGTGAATTCCAGGTGACCAGCATCCGCGTTTCTATGAATGTACTCAGTCAAACCGGGCTCATAGATCGGCACATCCCCCGCGTTCAGACGAGCAATCTTCTCCTCATCGATGTCGACGCAAACTACGTGATTGCCGGCCTCTGCCATACAGGCGCCCGTTACTAGGCCGACATACCCGGATCCGAAAATAGTCAGTCGCATAAATATGTTCCAATAGCGCTCGTTGCGCGGTTAAAAACGCCGTATATGTACATCACAGATATCACAGAATCAATGTTTTGATCAGCTTAGATAAAACTTCATGGCACCCGATTGTCGCTCCATGTCGAATACTCGTCACATAGACAATTTCCCTATGTCAGCACCATGAAGCATGGGAAGGCCTCCTTACCACAACCCGCACATCATTGAACGGCGATCGCTAAGTTTCTGATCTTTGTTTTGCCGCAATGACACTTTCAAGCACAGCTTGTGTCGAAGGATTATCGCCACCGTAACGCTCGTCGCCAATCACGGCAGGCAGCAATTGATTGGCCAAGCGCTTACCCAACTCCACACCAAACTGATCAAAGGAATTAATGCCCCATATGACGCCTTCGACGAATACCTTGTGCTCGTAAAGCGCGATCAGCTGACCCAGTACAGCAGG
>CAZWEW010000135.1:3544-6179 GCA_964633055.1 uncultured Woeseia sp.
AATAACGAGATTACTGGGCCGGTTTCCCGGGAGCGCCCGATGCCATCCTGTACCCTCCGGGTTGCAACCATCCATTAGTGCCTCGGCCTGCGCAAGGCAGTTTGCGATGGCCATATCGTGTTGTTCCTGTATTGCACCGGACGACTTGGTGGGCAATATGAAGTCGACGGGAATGAAACGCGTGCCTTGGTGTAGTAACTGGTAAAACGCATGCTGCCCGTTGGATCCAGCTTCTCCCCACACGATAGCGCCGGTCTTACAAGCCACGGGCTGTCCATCTTTACGCACACCTTTGCCGCTGCTCTCCATCTGAAGCTGCTGCAAAAATGCGGGGAAACGGTCCAGACGGTTGTCGTATGGAAGAATGGCGTGAGTCTCGGCTCCAAAGAAATTGTTGTACCAGATGCCGATCATGGCGAGTAGTACGGGCATGTTGCTATCCAAGGGTGCCGTTCTAAGATGGTGGTCAATACGACGTGCTCCGGTGAGCATTTCCTGAAATCGATCCATGCCAACAACCAGTGCGAGCGAGAGTCCGACCGACGACCAAATTGAAAAGCGGCCACCGATCCAGTCCCAAAACTCGAAACGGCAGTCCGGGTTAATGCCGAAATGATCCATCGCTTCCTGATCTGTCGACACCGCAGCAAAATGGTTACTGACTGCGGACTCACCCAGAGTACCCGACAGCCATTCACGGGCCGCTTTGGCATTCGTCATAGTTTCCTGGGTCGTAAATGTTTTCGAACAAACCACAAAAAGTGTTTCTTCCGGATCAATGCATTCCATCAAATCCGCGAGTTGTGTGCCGTCAACATTCGACACACTGTAGAAATTCATGCCTGGTTGCCAATAATGTTTCAGAGCGCGACTCGCCATAACCGCACCAAGATCAGATCCTCCAATGCCAATATTGATGATCTGTTTTAGCCGGCGACCGGTGATCCCTCTCCTCTCCCCGGAGTGAATCGAATTGACAAAAGCAGTCATCCGCTCGAGTGTATTCCAGACACCCTCAACGCCGGGAACATCGTGCGCGATCTCATCCGAAATCTCCGCTCTGAGCGCGACATGCAGCACCGGACGTTGCTCGGTGACATTAATCGGATCGCCTGCAAACATAGAGCCGATTGCCTGTGGGACATCCGCTTCATTGGCAAGCCTGACTAGTAGTTTGTGTGTCTTGTTGTTGATCAGGTTTTTCGAATAATCGAGAAACAGATCTCCCGCTTCCAGCGAAAAACGATTGAACCGATCCCGATTATTGACGAACAGGTCACGAAGCCGGCTGGACCGCATGTCGTCGCGATAATGCTCCTCCAGCGCCTGCCAAGCCGGCAAGTCTGTCGGATAGGCATCGGTTAATTCGCTTTTGGTCATGTCAGTTCATCTTGACGTCATAGTATTCCAGATACCAGTGGACAAAATTTTTCACGCCTACCTCGATTGGCGTACTGGGCTGGTAACCGACATCGGCTGCCAGGTCCTCCGTATCGGCCCAAGTATCGGCCACGTCACCCGGTTGCATTGGCAACAAATTCTTCTCTACCGTCGCGCCAAGACACTCCTCAATGATCTCAATGTAGCGCATCAGGTTCACAGGCTGCCGGTTTCCGATATTGTAGATTCGGTATGGTGCATTACTCGTTCCCGGGTCCGGTGCAGCAGCATCCCAGGCTAAATTTGGTGCCGCCGTATGGTCTATCGTACGGATAACACCCTCTACAACATCGTCAACGTAAGTGAAGTCACGGCTGTGATTCCCGAAATTGTATACGTCGATCGGTTTTCCCTCGACAATATTCTTCGTAAAGAGGAAGAGAGCCATATCCGGACGACCGAACGGACCATAAACGGTAAAAAAGCGCAATCCCGTCGTCGGCAGATCGTATAGGCTAGAGTAAGCATGTGCCATCAACTCGTTGGCCTTCTTGGTGGCGCCGTAGAGTGCCATGGGATGATCGACGTTCTGGTGGATAGTGAACGGCATCGTGCTGTTGGCGCCATACACCGAACTCGACGACGCATAGACGAGGTGCTGCACGTCATGATGCCGACAGCCTTCCAGCACGTGTAGTGTCCCAACGATATTACTGTCTATATAGGAGTGTGGATTCGTGATCGAATACCTAACGCCCGGCTGGGCGGCGAGATGTAATACTTTGTCGAATCCCTGATCAGCAAAAAGGGACTCCATGGCAACACGGTCCGCGAGATCGATCCGTGCCATAGTGAAATCGGGATAGTCGATCAGCAAGTTTGCCCTGGTCTCTTTCAGGCCAACATCGTAATAACTATTGAAGTTATCGAGACCGACAACGGTATCACCACGCTCTATCAATCGCTGCGCTGCGTGAAAGCCAATGAAACCGGCGGCCCCGGTTACGAGTATTTTCATCGCATTGCTCACTACCTTAAAGTCAACCGTCCGTGGCCTCTTTTTTGCCAACTAGCTTCCCGTGTGCAGCCCACGAGACCTACCAGGAATATCCGGGCAATACCCTCAATCCCTAATTTAAAGTTAGCTAGCTTTATCGCTAGATGGCCAAGCACTAATTAACCGGCTGAGCATAGAAATCGAAGAACGCCCAGAAAAGGACTGTGGAGACACACAGCGTTACCAACATCACAGGAA
>CAZWEW010000136.1:0-6166 GCA_964633055.1 uncultured Woeseia sp.
AAGCGACGCCTGAGTAAACGCCAACGGAGCTTTGGTACGCACGACAAACCGGAATCAAGAGACGCGCCTAGCTAATAGAATCGGTAACCCGAAAGCAGAATGCATGTCAGGGGTCGACAAGGCGATCCGGACAAGCCAGAATCCCGACTTTTAGTGGGGTAAACATTCAACTTTTGTCGAGGAACAGCATGACAAACAGTACAATTACGACTTGCGTGGCCGCGCTCACAGCGTGCACCGCTATCGCAGGATGTGGCGGCAGCGAGCAACGCGAGGTTATCCAGAACAAAGGATCGGACACCCTAGTCAATGTCGCCCAGGCTTGGGCCGAGGAATATCAGACCGTGAACCCGGGTGTGGTTGTCGCAGTAAGCGGTGGCGGCTCGGGCACCGGTATCGCGGCATTGATCAACGGCACCGTCGACATCGCCAATGCCAGCCGGGCCATCAAGGACAGTGAAGCGGAGCTCGCGCGGCAGGGTGGGAACGAGCCGGTTGAACATGTCGTTGGCTACGACGCACTTGCAGTCTTCCTCCACCAGGACAATCCAATGACCACGATGAGCATTCCGCAGCTCGCCGAAATCTTCGGCGACGGCGGCACGTATACGAGCTGGACCGACCTCGGCGTCGAGGTGCCGGGTTGCCAAAATCAGGAGATCGTCGTCGTCAGCCGGCAGAACAACTCCGGCACCTACGCCTACTTCCGAGAGGCCATTTTAGGTGGAACGCGGGACTATCGTCTCGGCACGCGCGACCTGCATGGCTCCAAAGACGTCGTCGACCTGGTCGAAAAAACTCCCTGCGCCATCGGGTACAGCGGACTCGCGTACACCACGAATCATATAAAGATGGCCTGCATCGCGACGGAGACAGATGGTGACTGCGTCGATCCATCAGTGAGCACGGCCAGTGATGGAAGCTACCCGATTGCCCGGCCCCTCCTGATGTACACGGGCGGCCAACCGGCGGGGAAGGTCAGGGAATACCTCGATTGGATCCTCAGCAGCACCGGACAATGCATCATCCAAGACAAGGGCTACGCACCAGCCTCCAACGTCAGCTGTAGCCCGTAACAAAACACTTGGTTCCTGGAAACGGCAATTGATCTGGCCGCAGGGCATCAGCGGAGGCAATCGAAGGGAGACCTGTCATGAAACACTACGAAGAACGCCTCGAAAATGACCTGGCGCGGGCACACGCCGCCGTCGATGACCTAGCAATGGCGGTGTTGGAGGCGCTCCGAAGCGCCATGCGCGCCGTACTGGAGGGTAACCACGAGATTGCCTACGAAACAATCATCGGTGACCACCCGATCAATCGCTACTCACGCAAGATCGACCGGCTTTGCCATGCATTCATTGCGAGACATCTCCCGGGCGCCGGCCACCTCCGGCTGATGTCGTCGATCATCAGAACCAACGTCGCGCTCGAAAGAATCGGAGATTACGCGGTCACGATCTCGCGCGAATCGGTGCAAATGTCGGAGCCGCCTCCGGCACGGGTAGCGAAGCAGATGCAGTCGCTATCGGACAGGGCGCTGCAGTTGCTCGAGGATTCCATCGCCGCCTTCCGAGTCGGCAATGCGGACGCTGCGCGCGAGCTGAAGTCCATCCCCAGCGATCTCAAATCCGACATGGACCAGATCTACGGGAGCCTGATCGACAAGGCAAAAAAGCAACGTCCTCAGGAGACCGTCGCGGAGTTCGTGATTTTCAGCCTGATCAAGCGCGTGTCGGACCAGGCCAGGAACATCTGTGACCAGACGGTATTTTCAGCAGCGGGCGAGATCAAGTCGACGCGGCGCTTCACGATTCTGTTTGTTGACAGGACCAACGCCTGCCTTAGCCTGATGGCGGAAGCGATAGGCAACAAACGTTACGGGGAGAGCGCCACCTTCATGAGCGCTGGCAGCGAACCGGCCGATGAGGTCAATCCGGACCTAGTCAGATTCCTTGATGATCGCGGTATCGCTGCTGACGAAGCAGCGCCGCGCGCCGTCGAGACACTCAAAGACCAGTTGCAGTCGGTCGACATCGTCATCCGTGTCGGCGACATGTCGGGAGAGTTACTCGAACAACTGCCCTTCCACACATCGGCATTCCACTGGGAGGCCTCCGAACCAGGAGAAGCAGACAGTGACGAACAGAGGATGAAGACGCTCGAAGAAAACTATCGCTTCCTCTCCATAAACATAGAAGACCTGATAGACACACTCGTCGGTGATGATACCAACTGACCCGCATACCGTGCCAAGGCATAGCGCAGCGTACGATTTTGCCAGGCGGGATCTCGCCTGGTACATCGACATGCTCGTGCGCGTCCTGGTGTTCATTGGCGGCATTTCAGCCATTGTTTTTATCGTCGGTATCTTCATTTTTATTACCAAAGAAGGGCTCGGCTTCATCGTTGCCGATTTCAATGCGAAGGAGTTCTTCCTGTCGCCCAACTGGCGGCCTACGTCCGAAGTCCGGGCAACCTACGGCATCCTGGCGCTCATCGCGGGCACCGCGAGTGTGACCGGTCTCGCAATGGTGGTCGCCATCCCGTTTTCGCTGGGCACGGCGATCTACATTGCCGAATTTGCGACCGGGAAAATCCGCGAGGTATTGAAGATAATCGTTGAATTACTGGCTGCGATCCCATCGGTGGTCTGGGGCTTCATCGGGCTTACCATCATGAACCCGCTGATCATCGAGACGTTCAATGTGCCCATCGGTCTAACGGTACTGAACGCCGGTGTCATTCTCGGATTGATGGCTGCACCGATCATGACCTCGATTGCCGAGGATGCGCTGAAAGCGGTCCCCGACCGCTACCGGGAAGCCGCCGAAGCGATGGGCGCGACGCGCTGGCAGGTCGTTTTCAAAGTCGTTTTACCGGCAGCCAAGAATGGACTGCTCGGCGCTATCCTGCTCGGTGTGGGACGAGGTTTCGGGGAAACAATGGCCGTCCTGATGGCAACCGGCCACTCAATTAATCTCCCTACCAGCGTGTTCGACTCGGTGCGCGCCCTGACCGCCACGATCGCCGCCGAGCTCGGTGAGACCGCAGTCGGCTCGCCACATTACCGCGCGCTCTTCACGATCGGGATTTTCCTTTTCCTGATAACGTTTCTGATTAACCTGGCTGCCGACCTGATCGTGCGCGGCATTCGCAAGGAGTAGGCATCGTGTTTGAGGCGAATGAACAAAATGTGCAAAACCACAAAAAAGAGAAGCTGTTCAGGATCCTTTTCGGCTTCATGACAGCAACGCTGGTGTTGCCGGTATTCATCATCCTCACGATGCTTATCATCAAGGGTGGTCCGATCATCTCCCTCGAATTCCTGTTTAAGAATCCGACGAACGGCATGACCGCGGGCGGCATCCTCCCCGCTTTGCTGGGAACGGTCTGGCTGGTGCTGGTCGCGCTCCTCGTGTCGGTGCCACTCGGCGTCGCTGCGGCGATCTACCTGAGCGAGTACGCCGCGGACAACTGGTTCACGCGTGCAATTAATCTCGCCATCATCAATCTCGCCGGCGTACCGTCGATCGTTCATGCACTGTTCGGTGTCGGTGCGTTTGTTATCTTCTTCGGGTTTGGCACGAGCATCCTCGCGGCGAGCCTGACACTTGCCATCATGACCTTGCCCGTCGTGATCGTTGCAACGCGCGAATCGCTCCAAGCTGTACCGGATGCCTTTCGCGAAGCCTGCTGGAATATGGGTGCAACGCGTTGGCAGACGATCCGGCGCATTGTGTTACCGAACGCCATCACCGGCATTCTGACGGGGGTCATTCTCGAGGTGTCCCGCACGGCCGGTGAGACTGCGCCTATCATGTTTACAGGCGCGGCATTCTTCCTGCCATTCCTGCCGCAAGGTGTATTCGACCAAACGATGGCATTGTCCCTACACCTGTTCGTCGTCTCCACGCAGGTACCCAACATGCCGGAAGCAGTGCCCTACGGGGTCGCGCTCGTGCTGATCGCGATCGTACTCCTCATGAACAGCCTGTCTATTGCACTACGCATGTACCTGCGGGGCAAGAAGAAGTGGTAGACCTAGCCGACAATCCTACGGCGGATACTGGCCTGACGATGGGCAACAAGATCGAAGTTTCAGACCTAAGTATCAGGTATGGGGATGCCATGGCACTCGAAGGCGTCGATCTGTCGGTCAACCAAGGTGAAATCTTCGGCATTATCGGGCCAGCCAATGCCGGTAAGACATCTTTCCTGAAGGCTATCAACCGGATGGATATGTTCAGTCCGAATATGAACGTCGAGGGCGATATCCGCTTCGATGGCCATGACATCCGGGAGATTCGCAATGTCTACGCACTGCGCCGGCGCATCGGTGTCGTTTTTCCGCTGCCGGTCGGCCTGCCCTTGTCGGTGTACGACAACGTCGCACTCGCGCCGCGGCTTGCGGGAATCAAAGAGAAGACGGAACTCGACATCATCGTAGAGCAGTGCCTGATGCGGGCAGCATTATGGGACGAGGTGAAGGACCGCTTGCAGACACTCGGCAGCCTGCTGTCCGGAGGTCAGCAGCAGCGATTGACGATTGCGCGCGCACTATCGCAGGGCCCTGACCTCCTGATGCTCGACGAATTCTCCATTGCGGTTGATCCGGTCACAACGATGCGTATCGAAGAGGTGCTTTCTCAGCTCAAGGATGAAATCACGATCATCCTCGTGACCAACCTAGTGCAGCAGGCGCGTCGCATCGCGGATCGGACAGCGTTCTTTCTCGACGGCACCTGCATCGAAATCGCGCCCACCGAGGAACTCTTCACGGGTGAAGTCAAAGACCCGCGCACACGCCAGTATGTCGAAGGGCGATTCGGGTAAGTGAAGATGAGCAAATTGACAACGACGCCAGAGACGCAGGCAGCCAAATACGCGATTCGAACCCACGACCTGAACCTGTGGTACGGACTGTTTCAGGCGCTCTTCGACGTCGATCTCGACATCAAGAAAGGAATTATCACGGCACTGATCGGCCCGTCCGGATGCGGCAAGACGACGTTCCTGCGCAGCGTGAACCGAATCAACGAGCGCATCGGCGGGGTTCGCATCACGGGGTCGATCCAAGTCATGGGCGAAGACATCTATGGCCCTGACGTGGAACTGCTCCAGGTCCGGAAGAAGCTTGGCATGGTATTCCAGCGTCCAAACCCGCTACCAATTTCGATTCGTGAGAACGTGTTGTTCGGTTACCGGATACACACGGAAAAGAAGAACATCAAGCGGGACGAGGAAGAAGCCATCGTTGAAACCGCGCTGAAGCAGGTGCTGCTGTGGGACAAGGTGAAGGATCGCCTCGACCACAAAGCAACCGCGCTGTCGCTCGAAGAACAGCAGAAGCTCTGCATTGCGCGACTGCTGCCAGTAAAGCCAAATGTGCTGCTCATGGACGAACCCTGCTCCGCACTGGATCCGAAGGGCACCGAGGCTGTCGAAGAGCTGCTCTGGGAATTGCGAGGCGACTACAGCATCCTGATCGTAACCCACAACATGGCGCAGGCGCGCCGCACCAGCGACGAGTGCATCTTCATGTTGCTGGGCAAGGTGATCGAGCACAGCAGGACCGACATTATGTTTGTTACACCGCAAGAGGACGAAACAGCAGACTACATCGAAGGCCGCTTCGGCTAAGTCAGCTTCCCGCCGACTCCGGGGCTGCCTGCGGCCCGATCCTGTCTTTTATTTCTCGTATTTCCTGAAAGTTCGGACTCAGCTTTGTTTGCGCCAGCGCCCTGCGATAACCTCGGGCTGGTGACCGACAAGAGAAAAAATGGCTCGAACCTGGCTGCCGCCTGCCTGTTCTCAATACTGGCAGCCTGCGGTCCTGGCACTGAACCGGCAATGGATCACGGGGCCGGCGGCGCTGTCGTTCCTAATATCGTCATCTTCTATGTCGACGACCTAGGCTATGGCGACGTGGGCAGCTATGGCGCAATCGGCGTTGAAACGCCGAACATCGACCGGCTGGCGGCGAACGGCGTTCGGTTCACCGATGCGCACAGCACGGCTGCAACCTGCACACCTTCCCGTTACTCGCTGTTGCTAGGAGAGCACGGATTTCGGCTCGAAGCTTACGTTCTCGATGGCGACGCACCCCTCCTGATCCAACCCGGCAGGCCGACCCTGGCATCCATGCTTAAGCGCGCCGGTTATG
>CAZWEW010000137.1:0-3098 GCA_964633055.1 uncultured Woeseia sp.
TGAACGGCGTCCTCGTAATTGTCCGACTCTATCAGTTTGCGAAAGACTGCAGAGCCCGTCACATTACTCCGCTCACCCACGTTGACGAACAGATCGTCAGGACCGATGTTGACCGGTTCCAGGCCCGAAAGGCGGCAACGCTTCTCGATGTCAGGAATGTCACGAGGTGGTCGGCCATCTACAACGGTTCGCAGTGCGCGTATGTGATCGGGGGTCGTACCACAACACCCGCCCACCAAGTTGACGAGTCCGCTCGACACGAACTCTCCGATAATGCCAGCCATATGATCCGGCGTTTCGTCGTACTCGCCAAACTCGTTCGGCAAACCCGCGTTCGGGTGTGCGCTGACCCGCGTGTCTGCTATCCGTGACAGTTCCGCAACGTGCGGCCGCATGTCATCCGCCCCGAGCGCACAGTTGAGACCCACCATGAAGGGCTCGGCGTGGCGAATCGAATTCCAGAACGCTTCGGTCGTCTGCCCTGACAGAGTTCGGCCAGATGCGTCCGTAATCGTGCCGGACACCATGACCGGCACAATCGACCCCGTCGCCTCGAAGCTGCGTTTGATCGCAAATATCGCGGCCTTCGCGTTCAGTGTGTCGAAGATGGTCTCAATCATCAGGAAGTCGACTCCACCCTCGATCAAAGCCGTCGCCGCCTCCTGGTAGGTATCTGCAAGTTCACTAAACGTGATATTCCGGTAACCCGGGTCGTTCACGTCCGGAGAAATGGACGCAGTCCGGTTAGTTGGACCCAGCACGCCAGCAACCCAGCGTTGCTGGCCGGCGGACGCCGCAAAAGTGTCTGCCGTTTCACGCGCTATTCCTGCCGCTGCACCGTTTATCTCGGCGACGAGCGATTCCATGCCATAGTCGCCCATAGACGGTGCGTTGGCATTGAATGTGTTGGTCTCGAGAATGTCCGCACCGGCCTCGAGGTAAGCACGATGGATTTCCTGAATGACCTGCGGCTGCGTCAAAGATAGAAGATCATTATTGCCCCTGAGGTCGGATTGCCAGTCCCGAAATCGGTCGCCACGATAGTCTGTCTCGCTGAGCCCATAGCCCTGGATCATCGTGCCCATTGCGCCATCCAAGAGGAGGATGCGCTGCTCGAACGCATCCATCATCCGTTGGATTCTCTCTTGCCGTTCCATAATCAGACTGCCTTGTGAGGGCGTACACCGATCGCATGGCATATCGCGAATGCGAGCTCCGATCGATTCAGCGTGTAGAAATGAAACTCCCTTACACCCTCTGCCCTGAGGAGTGCGACATGCTCAATCGCTACACTGGCCGCGATCAGCTTGCGTGTCTCGGAGTCATCTTCGAGGCCATCGAATCGGTCCTCGAGCCATTCGGGCACCGTGGCACCACATTGCTCTGCAAATCGGGTCAATTGCGGGAATCGGGTGATGGGCAGAACCCCGGGCACAATGGGTGAATCAATGCCCGCCGCCGCGCAGCGATCCCGAAAACGAAAGTAACTCTCGATATCAAAGAAAAACTGTGTGATCGCTCGGGATGCTCCAGCATCCAGCTTGCGCTTCAGATTGTCGAGATCGGCTTCAGCGTTTTCCGCCTCCGGATGAACCTCAGGATAGGCAGCAACGGAGATTTCGAAATCTGCAACGCGTTTCAAACCGTAGACCAGGCTCGACGCATAGGCATATCCATCCTTGTGCGGAACGTAGCTTTGCGCCGATTTCGGCGGATCACCACGTAACGCAACGAGGTGACGCACACCCATGTCCCAGTAACTTCGTGCGATGTCATCAATTTCACCACGACGTGCACCAATGCATGTGAGATGCGGCGCAGCAGTGAGATCGGTCTCCGACTGGATTCGAGCGACCGCGGCATGTGTGCGCTTGCGCGTTGACCCGTCAGCGCCGTAGGTGACGGAGACGAACGAAGGCTCCAACACGCCCAAGTGCCGAATGGAATTCCAGAGTGTTTTTTCCATCTCCACTGTGTTGGGCGGGAAGAATTCGAAGGAGACATTGATAGATCGTTGCGTCATGACCCCGCTCACAATCAGGTTGTCCTGGTCTGCCCGGCGGCAGCCGTCGCCACGGAGACGATCCATGCCGGGCTCTTCTGTGGCACGAGCCGAGCGGGTGCGAGCCTCAACCCGGCATCACGACTCCACTTGGCCAGTGACACCTGCATCTGATCGGCCGATTGCTTGACAATCGATTCAAGGATGAAAAGTCGACCTCTCGGGCACAGCAGTCTCCGCGCTTCATTGAGTGCACGAACCGGATCCCGGGCGTCCACGAGCACATCGTCGATGATGATCGTATTGAACCCGGCATCCTCGAACGGTAATCGGTACATGTCGCCTTTTCGGAGGCTGCAGTGCGGTATACCGGCAAGCATCAGTTCGGCACGAGCCAACTGACAGGCGTTAGCATCAATGTCGACACCCACGGCACGATTGGTACGACTGGCCAGCAATTTGAGTATGGCGCCACGCCCACAGCCGACATCGAGCAAATCACCTACGGGTGCGGTCATGGTCAGATCGAGAACTGCACGGTGCAGCGCACGGACCACCGTATCGTCCTCACGGTCATCTGCGAGGACACCTATTCGCTCACCCCGATACTGCTGGAGCAGATTCCAGTCCGACTCAAAGATCGGGTCATTGTCAGGAATCAACGTCAACAGCTGCATGAGCCCCGGCGAGACATCGCGGATCCGGGATACCCGGTAAAACACTCGCTTACCGTCCCGGAAGCGCGTCAGCAATCCCGCTTCGCAGAGCGCCTTCAACTGCTGCGAGATTCTCGGCTGACTCTGCCCGATGATGTGTGTCAGCTCAGAAACACTGCACTCCCCTCGGCGGCACAATGCCGTAAGGCGCAGCCGGGTCGGATCGCCTAGGGTCTTGAGCTGTTGAACCAGCAATTCGGTTTGTCTCTTCATAAATATATAAGAAAATATTTATTTATTGACCGATCATGCTAGCACACCAGCACACCCATCAACAGTGAACCAGACCCGCTAAATGACAGAATGGCGCCACATTCGGACGATGAGACTCAGCACGACTGAACGCCTGACCAAAGACCGGGATGACCGGGATGACCGGG
>CAZWEW010000137.1:3198-6166 GCA_964633055.1 uncultured Woeseia sp.
AGACTCAGCACGACTGAACGCCTGACCAAAGACCGGGATGACCGGGATGACCGGGCCAACATAATTATGCCCGTCCTGCATGCAATGCCATGCATTTTCAAGTTGCGAGTGCGCCGCGCCCGAACATCGATTCGAACACAAAAAGAAAAACCGTATCCTTCATCGTGACGCTGCTATTTTAGATTGTCTTTGAGGATCCGATTCACCTGGCCCGGATTCGCCTTGCCACCGGTTTCCTTCATAACCTGGCCCACAAAGTAGCCAAGCAATTTATCCTTGCCGGCCTTGTACTCGGCTACCTGACGCGGGTTTGCCTGAATGACCGTATCGACGATGCGCTCTATTGCGCCGCTATCAGTGATCTGCATCAAACCTTTTGCATCGATGATGTCGTCTGCGGTCCCCTCACCCGCCCACATGGCTTCAAACACGTCCTTCGCCATCTTTCCGGAAATCGTTTTGTCTTCAATGCGATCGATCAGCCCGGCTAAGGCTGTTGCCTTGATACGACTTTCAGTGATGTCGAGCCCCCCCTTGTTAAGGAGCGCGGACAGATCGCCAATCACCCAGTTTGCGGCGACCTGTGCCTTTGCCGATGTTGCCGAAGCGACGGACTCAAAGAAATCCGCAAGTGTGCGGCTAACTGTGAGGATTTCAGCATCGGCGGCCTTGACCGCGTAATCGTCGACGAATCGCCGCCGCTTCGCATCGGGTAATTCGGGAAGCGTCTTTCGAACACCTTCAATGAAAGCGTCATCAAGCACTACCGGCAGGAGATCCGGATCCGGGAAGTATCGATAGTCATTCGCTTCCTCCTTGCTGCGCATTGACCGCGTCTCGTCCTTGTCGGCGTCGTACAGACGTGTCTCCTGAATGACCTCGCCACCGGTCTCGATGACGTCGATCTGTCGCTCGACCTCGTAGTCGATCGCTTTCTCGACGAAACGAAAGGAGTTGAGGTTCTTGAGTTCGGTCCGCGTACCCAGCATTTTCTGACCACGTGGGCGCACGGACACGTTGGCATCACAGCGAAACGAGCCTTCCTGCATATTGCCATCCGAAATCTCGAGGTAGCGTACGATCGAATGAATCTTGCGCATGTACGCAACCGCCTCGCTGGCCGAACGCATGTCCGGCTCCGACACAATTTCGAGCAGGGGCATACCCGCGCGATTCAGATCGATACCGGATGACTGGTCAAAGCCGGCATGCACTGACTTGCCGGCATCTTCCTCGAGATGTGCGCGCGTGATGCCGATGCGCTTATCATGACCGTCCGCATCCCGAATAAACAATTCGCCACTTTCTACGATCGGGAGTTCGTACTGACTGATCTGGTAACCCTTGGGAAGATCAGGATAGAAGTAATTCTTGCGAGCGAATACCGAACGCGGTGCAACGGTCGCATTCACCGCCAGCCCGAACTTGGCCGCCATTCGAACGACTTCGGCATTCAATACAGGCAGCACGCCCGGGTAGCCGAGGTCGACGAGACAGGCCTGCGTGTTGGGATCTGCCCCATACGCGGTCGAGGCGCCCGAAAATATCTTCGAGTCAGTCGCAAGCTGGACATGAATCTCAAGTCCGATGACTACTTCCCACTGGCCGCTCACTCAAAACCTCCGGGGCAAACCTTATGCCAGTCCGTCATCTGCTGGTACTGGTGTGCGCAGGCAAGAATGGATTCCTCAGAAAAATGGGCGCCGACCAATTGCAGCCCGACGGGTAAGTCTCCTGCCATGCCGCATGGAATGGAAATACCGGGAAGACCCGCGAGATTCGCGCCGATCGTATAGATGTCGTTCAGGTACATCGTGATCGGGTCGGCCGACTTCTCCCCGATCGCGAATGCCGGTGTCGGCGAAGTTGGCCCAGCGATGACATCGACGGATTCGAAGGCCTTCATGAAGTCGGCACTGATCAGCTGCCGCACTTTCTGTGCTTTGAGGTAGTAGGCGTCGTAGTAACCGGCAGACAGTACATAGGTCCCCGTCATAACGCGTCGTTTCACCTCGGCTCCAAACCCTTCGCCGCGTGTGCGGCAATACAGGTCAATCAAATCCTCAGGATTATCAGCGCGGTGTCCGAATCGCACACCATCAAAACGAGAGAGGTTTGAGGAACATTCGGCGGGAGCTACGACGTAATAGGTGGGAACCGACAAATCGATGTTCGGCAGATCGACATCCAGGAGTTCGGCACCCTCGGTTTCGAGAACCTTAAGGGCTTCCCTTACCGCCGCACCACATCGTTCGTCGAGGCCTTCATCGAAGTGCTGGCGGACGATACCGATCTTCAAACCATTGACCGGTTTCGACAAGCCGGCGACATAGTCCGGCACAGCCTCGTCGACCGAGGTCGAATCGCGCGGATCGAGACCGGCCATGACACCGAGCAACATCGCCGCATCCTCCGCGGAGCGGGTAATCACCCCGGCTTGATCAAGGCTCGAGGCGAACGCGACCATACCGTAGCGCGACACGCGCCCGTATGTCGGCTTGAGACCAGTGGTTCCGGTCAGTGCAGCCGGTTGCCTGATGGAGCCGCCAGTGTCCGTTCCCGTCGCCGCCGGAACGACTCGCGCCGCGACCGCCGCAGCCGAGCCGCCCGATGACCCGCCCGGCGACAATGCTACGTTCCAAGGGTTCGTAACAGGTCCGAAGTAACTGGTTTCATTCGACGATCCCATGGCAAATTCGTCCATGTTCGTCTTGCCGAGCATCACTGCGCCGGCCGATGTCATTTGTCCGACGACCGTCGCATCATAAGGCGATACGAAATTGTCGAGGATTCGCGAACCGCAGGTCGTCAGGACCCCCCTAGTACAGAAAAGATCCTTATGCACTATGGGCAACCCGTTCAGCGGTCCGGCATTTCCGACCGCACGTTGCTTATCGGCAAGTTCGGCTTGCTCGAGCGCCAGATCCGCTGTCACCGTAATAAATGCGTTGAGCGTTGCCTCGTGCGT
>CAZWEW010000138.1:0-6105 GCA_964633055.1 uncultured Woeseia sp.
GATGTACAACTTCGTCGAAAACCGATACTTGGCCGGCGTTCCCTGGGAACAGGCACGCGACGATATCTACGAGCGTTACCAGGTTAAGCAGCAGGACGGCTATGACATCACATCCCGAAATATGGTCTGCAACGGGTGCTTTGCAGCCGGTATCAATTTTGCGGCCAGTATCGTCAGTTTGCTGTACGGCGAAGGCGACTACGAAGAAACAGTCAAAATTGCGGTCTTGGCGGGATGGGATTCGGACAACCCTGCAGCGACATGGGGCGGTTTACTCGGATTCATGCTGGGTAAGGACGAAGTTGAAAATGTCTTCGGCAGGCAATTCTCCAACCGTTTCGATATTCACCGAACGCGCAAGGGGTTCCCAGTTGCAGATGGCATCGATACGTTTGAAAACATGGCTCACAATGGAATCCGGGTTATCGACCGGGTCGTCATGACCGACATGGGGGGCTCCATATCGGAAGACGAACAAAACTGGTTTATTCCCAGGTAGTACTGAAGCCGGATATCTGTCTTATTGGATTTGCGGCGCACGCCTGAGTTCGTGTAGCACCCATTCGATCCAGCGCTGCTCGTAACGCTCCATGCCCGAAAGTCGCCCCGGCTGGTAGAAACGTGACCGGACTCCCTTCCAGTTGTTGACGATGATCTTCTCATCGGCACGGGTCGTCATGTCCCACAGCCAGGTCAGTTCCGCAACATCGAAATCCTTGCCCACTTCGGCATCGCCGCGAACCAGCCAGTAAACTTTGCATTCGCTGTTTTCGAGATCGACCGGCGTGAACACATAGACGACAACATGGTCGCTGTAGGCCAACATAAAAGTCACCGGACCGATGCCGAAATCGGACGCGCCACCGTCGTAGTCGGCCAGATTTCCGAGTAGTGGTGCGACAGGCTCGCCATCACGACTGCCGGTCCTGTAACCCTCGAACAACGCAGAGCGGCTGTAGGTATATCCCTGCTCCCCATGCGGCGCCTGCAATTCGCCGCATTCTATGCTGATATCCCTGAGACCACAGGAGGGCATTCGCTCCAGCATGTTCGCCTGAACGCGCTCATACTTCTTATCGTCGAGCATGAGCGTATGCATCTTTGCGTACTCAGCATGCGCCGGTGCACAGTGATAACACTCGGTATAATTCTCCACGGCGAGCTTCCAATTGGCTGCGATTGGATAGGTCCGGGACGCCGCGACCTTCAGATCCTCGAAACCGAACAGGTCCATCGGTTCTTTCAGATCGCGGCGGGCCGCATCGAGCGAAGGCGGGTCATCACAAAAGCAGACAAACAACAGCCCTTGTACTTGCTCCACGGAGACCGGGTTCAGCCCGTGATCCTCTTGTCTGAAATCATCCGGCATGCTGCGCGCACCGATGAGTTCTCCCTCTGAGTTATAGGTCCATCCGTGGTACGGGCACGTGAATTTCCGCGTATTGCCTGACGCCTCAAGGCAAACGAGCGATCCGCGATGCCTGCAGACGTTAGCAAAAGCGCGAATGACTTTATCCTGCCCCCTGATCAGAATGGCGGATTCATTGGCGACGCGCATCACCTTGAAGTCTCCGGGTTTGGACAATTCCGATACATGACCGGCAAAAATCCAGTTGCTCATGAGGATCTGGTCGAGTTCCAGCTGATAGATCTCGGGGTCTGTGTAGAAACGCTGCTCGAGCGACCAGCCAGGCCTCTGGCAGGCGATAAGTTCACGGATAGGTCTGTTGTGCTGCATGCAGTCTGACGATGATTTACGCTGGAACCGCTATTCTAAGTCAGCCGAATTTTCGTGCCGAATAATCGTTTCACCCTGTGAATCCGGCGCACTGTACCTCGAACCAGTGAAGCCTTCTTCTGTATGGGCACAAATTTCGACGATTTCCTGATTCTCAATACAACGTCCCAGCGTACTTTTCGATAACTTGTTCAATGCTATAAACATAGCACCGAACAGCGCGCGCAACTGACAATTACCGAATTCGATTGCCGAAGCCGTCCCAAACCTCGACCGGACCGTAATTCAGCGAACGTACTTTTTCCTCGATTTCATCGAGGTCACCAACAATGACCCACGTCAATTCATCCGGACGTACTACCTGTCGTGCGCGTCGGTTGACGCCATCGAGCATAACGGCACCTACCCTCGCTGCCGTCGTCTCGGCGTAGTCGAATGGCAGGCCGAATGAATCAGAACTGATCATGCTCGCCAGGAATCCCCGCTTCGTCGCAAAGCGTCCCGGTAATGATCGAATACGATTGAGTTTCACGCGTTCGAGTTCCGACGGCGTTGCCGGCCGTGTGGAAACATACTCTTCGTACTCGCGCATGACCTCCTGCATGCTTTCCATCGTCTTGTCCGTCTGCACGCTGCCGAAGACGGCAAGTGCCTGGTCGCCGCTCGTATTGCTGAGAATCCCGGAGCCCATTCCGTAGGACCACGATTTGTTCTCACGCAGATTCATGTTGATTCTCGCTTCGAAATCGGCACCAAAAACGCCGTTGACAACATTAAGCTCCGCATTGCCTTCCGCATCGTACGGTCCGATCGCATGGCCGACGCGGATCGTGCTTTGCGGCGCGTCGGGATTATCAATCAGGATCACACGGGGAGCCGAACCACTGACTTTTCCAATCGCCTGGCGCTGCGATCTGTGGACGGCACCCCATTCGCCGAACGCCGCCTCCACCGCTGAGACCGCCGTATCAAGATCGACATCGCCGATCATGAAAATCGTGATGTTGTCGGGCGCTATTTCACGTATGTGAAACTCGACGATGCGTTCGCGATTCAAGTTCTGCACCAAGTCCTGTGTCCACACGCCACCCAACGGATGATCGGCGCCGTAAAGCGCACGCCGAAACAGGGACGTGGCGTTTTGCGTGGGATTCCGTTGGATATTCGACAGGTAAGACACGACCTGCTGCTGGAATTTCACGAGTTCGTCTTCAGGGAACGTTGGGTTCTCGAGTATTTCCGCCGCGATGTCCAGCGACTCCTGCAGGTAGGTCGTAAGAATCCGGTAACCGAAAGAGCTGTTTTCAACGTTCGCTGACAATCTCGCTTCCATGCCAATCTTGTCCTTCGCCGCGGCCAGTTCGTTCGCGTCGTATTTGTCGGTGCCCTTGTCCATCAACGCGAATACGGCATCCGAGATACCGGGAGCATCCGGCGAATCCGCCATATTGCCGGTCCCGATACGAATGGCCACGTCGACCAGGGGCAGATCGCCGCTCGAGGCCACAACGAGCTCAATACCATTTTCGAGAGTCGTCATCTGAATGCCAGGAAATTCGACCCCAGAAACGTCTGTCACCGAGGGAACGGCTGAACGATCAACCGCGTCTTCTCCTGACAGGTATTCCGGGAAAGGCAGAACCGTAATCTCAAAGTAACCACGATTGAGCCATCGGTTCGCGGCGTCCCTGAGGTCATCAGCGATCGCTTCGTTGATCCATGCAATTTCCTTCTTTACATGCAGTGGATCGTTGGAATAAAGCTGCCCTTCCGCAAGCATGCGGCCGATTGTCGATTTGCTTTCCATGGAACCAAGCATGTACATGTTCACGCTCAGCTTCGCATTCTCGAGAATCTGCTCGTCAGGTCCATCCTTGAGATAGGCGGCTATCAAGTCATCAACAATACTGATGACTTCGTCCGCTCGGACGCCGTTCTTCAGGTTAATCGTTACGTTGTTTTCGCTGGCGATCACTTGCCCGAAAGCACCTCCGCGAACATCGGTTGCCAGTTGCAGCTCGTCAACGAGTACTTTTTGCAGCGGCGCGTTCTTGTTATTCACCATCGTTTCGTTAACGAGATACATCAACGTCGTGTCACGATCGTTCAGATTAGGCAAGGCCCATGTGCGGGTGATCCTTACCTGCCCGACACGGTCGTACATGATCTCCTTGCGATTCTCCCGAATCTCAGGGATCCACTGTTGCGGCTTCACGAGCGGAACACCGGCCGGCGCGCCACTGAAATAGTGGGCCACCTTTTCGCGCGCTGTCTCGATATCAATATCACCGGCAAGGACGAGGACAGCGTTGCTTGCCCCGTAGTACGTGTTGAACCACTCGTGGACATCCTCGAGCGATGCCGCATCGAGATCCTCCATCGAGCCGATAACCGAGTGTCTGTAAGGATGGCCAGCGGGATAGACGCCGGCGCGAATCCGATCGTACATTCCCGAATACGGTCGGTTCTCTCCCTGGCGCTTCTCGTTCTGAACCACGCCACGCTGCTCGTCCAGGGCTTCCTGTGTCACGGCGCCGAGCAAGTGACTCATCCGATCGCTCTCCATCCACAACGCCATGTCAATGGCCCCGGTCGGGACCGTGGCGAAATAGTTCGTACGATCTTCAGAGGTTGTGCCGTTCATGCCGGTCGCACCGGCCTTCGTGAAAGGCGTGAAGTACTCGCCTTCCCGGTTCTCCGTACTCTGGAACATCAGGTGCTCGAACAGGTGTGCGAATCCCGTCTTGTCGTCGGGCTCGTCCTTGGAGCCAACGGCATACCAGATTCCGACGAAAACAGTCGGCGTCGAGTGATCTGTGTAGACGATGGTTGTCAACCCGTTATCGAGACGAAACAGTTCGTAATCGATGTTGACTCGTTCAACGAGGTCGTTGTTCGCTGATGCATGAAAAGCCATGCATATGAGGAGTGGTGGCAGCCAGATGCGGTGGAGTTTGCGGGTCACGTTGCTTACCTGCAGTTCAAAACGAATGCCAGCATTATGAACCGGAATCCTGCCGAGATCTCACACTTTTGGCTTCAGTGACTTATAGTTGGGGTCATCAATAAGAACGAGAAACTGCCGTGAGCACCCAAACTAATGAAAGCTGGTCCGGCCGCCTGGCCTTCATTCTTGCGTCTATCGGCGCTGCCGTCGGCCTCGGCAACATCTGGCAGTTCCCGGCGAATCTCGGCGCCAATGGTGGCAGCGCATTTATCCTCGTTTACGTGCTGGCCATCCTGCTGGTCGCAACGCCCATCATGCTCGCCGAGATGATCATCGGCCGGCAGACGCGGATGAGCGCCCCGTCCGCTATGAAGCATATGGCCGAACAGATAGGTTCATCCGGCCGATGGTCAATTGTCGGATGGATGGGTCTCACCTCTCTTTTCATGGTGCTCGGTTTTTACAGCGTGATCGCCGGGTGGTGTGCAGCATACTTCTTCAAAATCGTCTCCGGTGCGATGAGTGGATTGTCGCCGGAAGAGGTTGGTGGTGACTGGGGTGAGTTCCTGAACAACCCGGGCCAAATGCTGATCTGGCACGCATTGTTCATGAGCGCAACAGTCTTCATCGTCACACGTGGCGTGAAGGTCGGTCTCGAACGCGTTGTCCGCATCGCCATGCCGGGACTATTGATCACGCTCATTCTCCTGGTCATTTATGCCGGGATCACGGGCGATGCAGCGACGGCATACACGTTCCTGTTCGCCGCTGATTTTTCGAAACTCACGCCGGAAATCGTCCTTGCCGCAGTCGGGCAGGCTTTTTTCTCTGTGAACGTGGGTGTGGGCGCGGTCCTGACCTATTCGGCCTACCTGCCGAAAGACGTCAACCTGTTCCGTTCCGCCATTGCAATTGCCGGCGGCGACACACTGGTTGCCATTTTGGCCGGCCTCGCCATATTCCCGATCGTGTTTGCCTACGGGCTCGATCCAACCGAGGGGGCCGGGCTATTGTTCGTGACCCTGTCGACCGCTTTCGCGCAGATGCCGGGCGGGTCGGTGATCGGCGGGGCATTCTTCCTGATGCTGATCTTTGCGGCACTGACATCGCTCATTTCAATGCTCGAGACGATGACTGCACGGGCAAAGGAAGCGAAGAACCTGTCGCGTACAAAAGCCGCAATCATGATCGGCATCGGCAGTTTCCTGTTCGGCGTCACAACGATCCTGTCATTCTCGCACTGGGCGGATGTTCGGCCGCTCGGTATGTTCGCGATCTTCGAAGAAAAGAACCCGTTCGACCTGACGATATATGTCGTTCAGCAAATCATTATGCCGATTGGCGGCATGCTCTACGCCATATTCGTCGGCTGGTGGGTATCGAGAGAAGTGTCGTTGAGCGAAATCGGGCTTGAGGACGG
>CAZWEW010000139.1:0-1324 GCA_964633055.1 uncultured Woeseia sp.
AGTTGGCCAGTCAGACAATGGGTCTCTGCCTGACCGGCACAGTGAAGTTCTCGATCAGATCAATGAATGGGGGTTCAAAGTTTGCCCTGAGCGCAAGGTGGTCGACGGAATTGGCGGTTGCCTTGACTACTATGGCGATATTGGGCGGAAACGCGACTCGCTGGGCTACGACATTGACGGTGTCGTTTACAAGGTCGACCGGCTCGATTTCCAACGTGAACTCGGCTTCGTCTCGCGTGCGCCGCGATGGGCGATTGCTCACAAGTTTCCCGCAGAAGAGGAATTGACAACCGTACGTGACATTGAGTTTCAGGTGGGTAGGACTGGTGCGGTGACGCCAGTTGCGCGGCTGGAACCGGCGTTTGTTGGAGGTGTCACGGTCAGCAATGCGACCCTTCATAACATGGATGAATTGCACCGCAAGGACGTACGGCCAGGGGATACGGTCATCATTCGTAGAGCTGGCGATGTCATTCCGGAAGTTGTCAAGGTGATCAAGGAGCGACGGCCCAAACGAACTAGGATTATAGAGGCTCCCGAATGGTGCCCGGTCTGTGGTTCTGCTGTGATTCGAGACGATGATGAAGCCGTTTCTCGCTGCAGCGGCGGTTTATTCTGTGCCGCGCAGCGCGCTGAGGCTTTGAAGCACTTTGTGTCTAGACGGGCCATGGACATTGATGGTCTCGGCGGTAAATTGATTGAACAGCTGGTGGCCATTGATCGGATCCAGACACCAGCCGATCTCTATGGGGTAACTCGGGACGAACTGGTCGCTTTGGAGCGAATGGGCGAAAAGTCCACCGACAACCTCCTTGCTGCAATTGAGAAGAGCAAGCAGACAACCCTCGCACGTTTTCTCTATGGTTTGGGCATCCGCGAGGTGGGTGAGGCTACTGCCGCGTTATTGGCCAGCCACTACGGCAAACTCGATGCGATCATTGCCGCTGATGTGGAGTAGCTGCAGTCTGTTCCGGACGTGGGGCCAGTCGTCGCTGCACGGATTCATCAATTTTTCGGGGAGCCGCACAATAGAGAAGTTATTCAGCAACTTCTGGATTCCGGTATGACCTGGCCCGAATCGGACCCTGTGCCCGCAGACGGCGTACTCACAGGCAAGACGTTTGTCCTGACTGGAACCCTTGGCGTGATGACGAGAAACGAGGCAAAAGATCGCATTATGGCGGCCGGCGGCCACGTTACCGGAAGCGTTTCAAGAAATACCGACTACTTGGTTGCCGGTGACAATGCGGGTTCAAAGCTAACAAAAGCTCAAAACCTGGATATAGCGGTTCTCAACGAGTTCGAGTTGGAAAAACTGCTCTGC
>CAZWEW010000139.1:1334-5989 GCA_964633055.1 uncultured Woeseia sp.
GAAAAAACCAAGAAATGTTACAGAACATGTGACTGACCAAGCCGATCTTCGGACGTGATAATTTGATGTACTTGCGCCAATCTTTGCTGATCCGTTGAGCATGTAGCTCTGCAAAAATTTTCGCCCTTATCCGTCGCTACGGTGTTGAAATTTCTCCAAGAGCAATGCGAACTGAATTGAAACGAATGCATGCTATCGAAGAAACGCCAATTGGCAAGTTAAGGACGCTGAAGTGAAATGTACCTGGTCGAGAACTTAACGAAAGATTGCCAGATGGGCTCGCACTCTTGGTGTCTCCAACTGACTTAGCGCTGGCTCACAATAAAATCCTTAAAAAACACAAAGGGCGCCTTTCGGCGCCCTTATGGTGAAATACGTCAAATTCGTTTAAGTCGATATTACTCTGCGGAGGGGGCAAGCGCAGCCGATCGTAGTTCTTCCATATGTGACTGGAATTTCTTTTGTTGGACCGCAAGCTTGACACTGTCGCGAGCACTATCGAAAGTCGGAGGTTCAGTTTCACGAGATTCTTCACGCAGAATCACATGCCATCCAAACTGTGTTTGAACCGGTTGCTCTGAAAACTGGCCATCTTCCATCGCCTGCACAGCTGCTGCAAAGGGCTGAACCATCTGATTGGGGGAGAACCATCCGACGTCGCCCCCGTTCGGCCCGGATGGTCCGGTTGAACGTTCTTTCGCAAGTTCCTGGAAGTCTGCGCCGCCATTCAATTGCGCGATAATATCTGTCGCTTCTCCCTGAGATTCAACCAGAATGTGTCGCGCCTTGAATTGCAGAGGCGGGGACAAGAGGAGCTGTTCCTTATACTCGACCTGCAATTCTTCCTCGGATACCTGAATGCTAGCAAGAATTTCCGAGGCAACGGCCTGCGCAAGAATGCTGCTTCGCTGGAGGTTGAGTTGTGCGGCGACTCTATTCTCCTTGGCCAGAAATTCTGCATTATCTTGCGTTGCTAGGACATAGATGTCCCGCAATTCGGTCATCAAGATTTCGCGTTGCTCGGGCGTGGCTTGGTTGTTCTGACCACCTAGTCGACTGTCGAAATAGAGATCGACAACGGCGCTATCGACATCGACGCCGTTCACCGAAAAAATCGTATCAGCCTGGCCTGTGTGTGAATAGATTACAGTGGTCAACAGTAAGCCGCAGATTGCCCGGCGTGTTCCCCGAGTTCGGGAAACGTTCTTGAAGTTCATGAGTAGATCCCTTGGAATACCAGTAATCAGGTGTGTGTTGGTTGTTCGCGCTCAGATGGAGTCAGAGTTCTGATCCGAAGTGCATGGATGTCCGTATCCAGAAGTGCTGTTAGCGCATCATAAACCATTCTGTGGCGTTGAATACGGTTTTGTCCCTCAAACTGTCCAGATACGATGATTATGTCGAAATGACCTCGACCATCTTTTGCGCCCTCGTGGCCAGCATGAAGATGGCTTTGGTCCTTGACCTGCAATTCAGTCGGTTGAAAGTGTGTTTCGAGTTCTCGTTCGATGAGCGTTCGACGAGCACTGGTCATGGCAAAACCAGCTTGAAGGGCTTGACGGTAACGCTAGCGTAGACTCCGGCAGATACGTACGGATCAGCATTAGCCCATGCCCTAGCGTCGACCAGCGATGGGAAATCAGCCACGACGAGGCTTCCTGTGAATCCCTTATCGCCCGGTTCTTCCGAATCAATCGCAGGATGAGGACCGGCGATCAGAACCCTGTTTGTTGCCACCAGTTTTTGTATGCGCGTCAGGTGAGCTTGGCGGGTATCCACCCGAAGCGGCAGGCTGTCTTCCACATCTTCACTGATTATCGCGTACCACATTGTCAGGCCTCTGAGTCCGTTTGTGCTGATTCGTTCTTTTGTGCTTTCGAAGTTAGCCAGATGCTCTGGATGATCACAAATACGAGGGTGATACTCAGCATCCCGAATAATTTGAAGTTCACCCAAAAGGCTTCGCTATAGGTGTAAGCAACATACAGGTTGATTCCTCCGACTAGGACGAAGAACGTAACCCATGTCTGGTTGAGGCGTTGCCACTGGTCTTTCGTGAGTTTTGCCGCGTTACCCAACATACGCTCGACGATCGTTCTTTCACCTATCCACTGGCTTCCAAGGAACACGATCGCGATAGCCCAGTTCAGAACTGTCGGTTTCCAGTAAAGGAATGTCGGGTTTCGAAATGCCAACGTCAAACCTCCTAAAACGAGCACTAGCGCGGTAGATGACGCATAAATGCGGTTCAGTTTCCTCGTCAACAGCCATTGCAGCAGTAAAACGACCGGCATGACGGCCATCAACACGATCGTCGCAAAGAAAATATCCCGGTAGAAATACGCAAGGATGAACGCAATGATAGGGATGTAATCGAGAAGTAATTGCATCTGGAGAGGTGATCCGAGTCCCGGCGACGGCCAGAATGATAGCCCAAATCAGAACCGGCCGACATTTCTTAAATCTGCTGAGACGCACGGTGTGCCTGCCGCTACAATCCGCGCATGGTACGGCGGGTAGAAATTCATCCAGGGAATCCCCAGACGCGACTGGTGGCCGAAGTTGTTGCCGCGATCCGCGCCGGGAAGCTAATGGCCTATCCGACGGATTCAAGCTATGCGTTTGGTTGTCACATTGGGGACAAGCGGGCGTTGGATCGTATTCGGCGAATCCGAAAGATCGGAAAACGCCATAATTTCACACTGGTGTGCAGTGATCTATCAGAAATAGGCATCTATGCTCGAGTGGAAAACTGGGCTTACCGGCTGATCAAATCACTCACTCCCGGTCCGTATACATTTATCCTGCCGGCAACTCGGGAGGTCCCAAAGAGATTACAGAACCCTAAACGGCGGACGATCGGGTTACGTGTTCCGGATCACGCCATCGTTCAAGCGATGCTGGACTCATTAGGCGAACCTATCATGAGTTCTACGTTGCTATTGGCGGGGGACGACTTGCCGGTTTCGGATGCTGCGACCGTAGAGGAACGAGTTGGGCATCAGATCGATCTGATTGTAGACGGTGGTTCGACCGGGATTGAAGCTACTACTGTGATTGACTTGTCGGGGGATGCAATGGTTCTGGTCCGTAACGGGTGTGGCGATACGTCATCACTCTTCTGAAGTCACCGCACCCTGGATTCGCGAATTACGTTAAAATATGTTCAGTTTCCCCGGGAAGCCCATGAAACCAGATCTGAAAGTCCTGACTCCGAATGATGCGCCCAAACCCAAGGGTCAGGAATCACTCATTCCAGCACAACACGAAATGCCGTTTGCTGTTGTCGCCGGGGAGCCGGTCACCGAGCTGCCGCAAGACCTTTATATCCCTCCCTACGCTCTTCAGGTTTTTCTGGAGGCGTTCGAAGGTCCGCTTGATCTGTTGATCTACCTGATTCGCCGACAGAACATCGACATTTTGGATATCCCGATTGCGGAGATTACCCGCCAGTATGTTGAATACATCGAGCTTATGAAGGAATTGCAGCTCGAACTCGCTGGTGAGTACCTACTCATGGCGGCGATGCTTGCAGAGATTAAGTCGCGGATGCTGCTACCTCGACCGGAGACCGAAGAGGAGGATGAAGAAGACCCGCGTGCTGAGTTGGTCCGTCGCCTCCAAGAGTACGAAAGGTTCAAGAAGGCTGCCGAAGATCTGAGCGAGTTACCCAGGCTGGAACGCGATGTTCAAGTTGCAATAGTCGAGGCACCAGAACGGAAAATCACGACCAAGTTGCCGGATGTCACGCTAAAGGAACTACTTTTGGCATTTCATGATGTCTTGAGGCGAGCCGAGATGTTTTCTAACTTGCACCTGCAACGCGAACCGTTGTCAGTCCGGCAGCGCATGTCTGAGATCCTGGAGCGAATCAAGACAGGTACATTTTCAGGCTTTGCGGACCTGTTCGATCCCGAAGAGGGAAGAATGGGAGTTGCGGTCACATTTATAGCCATACTTGAATTGCTGCGGGAATCAGTGATTGAGGTTGTGCAGTCTGAGGCCTATGCACCGCTTCACGTACGCGCCTCTTCGTCAGTGCGGCTTGTTTCTGATGAAGGTGCAACCGTGAATCCGGAACCTAAAGAAAACTAGGAATGCAGGGTGTGCTAACGAATGGATGACACGCAGATAAAATACTTCATCGAGGCCGCACTTCTGGCGGCCGGTCAGCCATTGAGTATTGATCAACTCCAGAAGCTATTCGATGAAGGGTCCGAGCCCGAAAAATCACAGATTCGCCGAGCCATCAGTAGTCTGCTGGAAGACTATGCAGACCGTGGGTTGACGATCAAAGAGGTGGCGTCGGGTTTTCGCGTGCAGATTGAAAGCAATATGGTGCAGCGGCTGCAAAAACTTTGGGATCAGCGACCGCCCCGGTATTCACGCGCAATGTTCGAGACATTGGCGCTGATTACATATCGGCAGCCCATGACTAGGGGCGAGATTGAAGAGGTTCGCGGGGTGTCGGTCAGTGCCAACATCATCCGTACGTTGCTCGAACGGGAATGGATTAGGGTCGTGGGCCATCGGGACGTACCAGGCCGACCGGAAATGTTCGGTACGACGAAACAGTTTCTCGACTACTTCGGTCTCAAGAAGCTGGACGATCTGCCTCCGCTGGCTGATCTGTCTGACTGGGAGAGTCTGCGCGT
>CAZWEW010000140.1:0-5889 GCA_964633055.1 uncultured Woeseia sp.
CCGGCTTGGTGTGAAGGATATCTCCGTAGCAGGTGTCGCCGTCGGGTCCCAGTTGGCGAGTGCGAGGATATTCTCTCTGGTGACATCTCGCCCATCCTCGAAGCGCAGCAAATTCTCGAGCAATATCTTGAGCGAGTAGGGTAGGCGATCTACATGACCCTCATGGAGCGAGTCGAGCCTGTGAATTTCGTATTCCTTGCCCCCGATGTCGAGGGCGGAACGAGCACCGAAGCTGTTCGTCATGGTCTTCCTCTCCGGGTATCTGGATCGGGTGACGGCGCTGGTCTCCGTCGCGGGCGGCATTATAGCGCCTTAAATGGTCTTTGGCAGCGCTTCCTCGTGCCGAAATCCGTGTTCTATAACAGCCCCACCCAAACATCGTTCATCGTTGTAAAACACGGCGAACTGTCCAGGTGTTACGTCCGCCTGTGCTGCCTCGAAGTCGACCCGGAGTGCGTCCCCGTTGCAGGAGATTCGACAGGCCTGATCGGATTGTCGGTAGCGCATCTTGACCGCGCAGTCGAATGATTCGTCTTTTTCGAGTGCCGCAGGTATTCCGTTGATCCAGCGGGCACCGGACCCAATGAGACCTTCGCTGTATCGAAGCGAATGGTTGCCCTGGACGACGATCAGTACGTTTCTGTCGACATCCTTCCCGGCAACATACCAAGGGGTATTTTCTGAATTTTTCCGGCCGCCGATGCCGAGTCCCTGTCGTTGTCCCTGCGTGTAGTACATCAAACCATGATGTTCGCCAACGATGGCACCGTCCGGAGTCTGTATCTCACCGGGGTTCTCAGGAATATAAGTCGTGAGGAACTCACGGAAGGGACGCTCGCCAATAAAGCAGATACCTGTACTGTCCTTCTTGTCGTAGACGTCGAGACCGTATTCTCTCGCGATTCTACGGACCTTGTTCTTGTGTAGCTCACCCAAAGGAAACAGGGTATCGGCAAGTGCCTCTTCACTCACGGCATGCAGGAAATAACTTTGATCCTTGGACCGGTCAGCTGCCTTCAATAGGGCTGTATGGTTGTCCAGCAGGGAAGTGCGTGCATAGTGCCCGGTCGCAATGAACTCACCACCGAGTCGATGTGCGTACGCTCTGAAGACGCCGAACTTGATCTTACGATTGCAGAGCACATCCGGGTTCGGCGTGCGACCGGCACGATACCCGTCGAGGAAGCATTCGAAGACTTCGTCACGATATTCCTTCGCAAAATTGGCGGAATGAAACGGAATATTCAGTCGCTCGCAAACCTTCCGTGCATCCTGCAGGTCTTCGGCAGCGGTGCAATAGGCGTCATCGTCCTCCCAGTTCGTCATGTGGAGCGCATGAACTTCCGCGCCTTCATCTAGGAGCAGTATCGCGGCAACGGCCGAGTCCACACCTCCGGACAATCCGAGAACGACTCTCTTGCCCTTGAGGTTTTGGTTCGCCATGCGCATAACCAACTATATTAACGTGGCAACGTAGGTATCAGCTTGTTGAAATTTCCGGGACGTGTCTGAAACCGCTTGGCGGTCGCTTCTGAACCCATCATGTCCTGACTAAAGTAGCTGTTTGGTCTCTGACCAATAGCCGATTAATGGCGCATCTTGCGGGCAATCTTTGCGTTGAGACTCAGTCTGTCGATGTCGCCAGTTCCATAGCGAGGCCCACGTACGTGCTGGGTGTAAGCTCCAGCAAACGAGTTTTCTCGTCCTCGGGAATCTCGAGGGTTCCGATGAATTCGTGGAGCAGCGCTCTGGTAACCGGTTTCCCCCGTGTGAGAGCTTTCAGCTTTTCGTAGGGCTCTGGTACCGAATAGCGGCGCATGACGGTCTGGATCGGCTCGGCAAGAACTTCCCAAGCGTTCTCGATGTCGTGGGCAATGGCGTCCTGATCCGCCTGCAGTTTCCCGAGACCTCGTGACGCAGCATCCATTGCAATGACGACATAGCCTAAGGCAACACCGAAATTTCGTTGTACCGTCGAATCAGTAAGGTCACGTTGCCATCGCGACACTGGCAGCTTTAACGCGAGGTGATCGAGCAGGGCGTTCGCCAGCCCAAGGTTTCCCTCGGCATTTTCAAAATCGATCGGATTTACCTTGTGGGGCATGGTAGATGACCCGACTTCGTTCTCCGCCACCTTCTGGCGGAAATAACCGAGTGAGATATAGCTCCACATGTCCCGGCACAGGTCGAGCAGAATCGTGTTGTAGCGAATAAGGGCATGGCAGAATTCCGCCGTCCAGTCATGCGGTTCGATCTGCGTAGTATGGGTATTTGGATCCAGTCCAAGCGAGACGACGAATTCGCGACTGACTTTTTGCCAGTCCGTGTTGGGATATGCGGCAACATGTGCATTGAAATTACCAACGGCGCCATTAAATTTGCCGCGTATATCGACAGTGGCAAGCTGTTTTTCTGCGCGGGCCAGGCGAGCGAAGACATTGGCCAGTTCCTTACCAACGGTGGTCGGGCTGGCAGTTTGGCCGTGAGTGCGGGATAACATCGGTATCGTCGCGTATCCGTTACTCATGGACCGGACTTTTGTCGATAATTCCCGCATGCCGGGTTGCAGGACTTCGTCTCTAGCTGTTCTCAGCATGAGTGCATACGAGAGATTGTTGATGTCTTCTGAAGTGCAGGCAAAGTGAATAAATTCGCCAATGTTTGTGGTCTCGGACCCGATATCAAGCTTTTCGCGGATAAAATACTCCACCGCCTTGACATCGTGATTGGTCGTCGCCTCGATAGTTTTCACTCGTTCCGCATCGTCAATCGAGAATTCGTCGACGATGTCGTTCAGAAGATCTTTCATCGCAGACGACAGCGGTGGCAGTTCCGTAATCGATGGTTCGTCGGAGATCCACTGCAACCATCGAATTTCAACGAGTACGCGAAATCGGATCAGGCCATATTCACTCAGAATATCGCGCAGCCCGACGATTTTGTCCGCGTAACGGCCGTCGGCAGGAGAAAGGGCTCTCAGTTTTTGGCGTTCCATCCCGTTGACTCTGGACTTAGGCGCGGAAACCGCGAATCATACACCAAAGGTTAATGGAAGCGTTCTCAGAATAATGGGCAAGAAATCGTTTCGTACAGTACATGACAGTATGGGTGAACTTGAGGTGCCGGCTGATGCCCTCTGGGGTGCCCAGACGCAGCGCGCCATGCAGAATTTCCCGATTTCCGGCCTGCTGATGCCTCGACCGTTTATCGCGGCACTCGGCCTTGTGAAGTGGGCAGCCGCTGGGGCGAATACCGAACTCGGACTGCTGACGGCGGGAAAGGCGATGTCCATCCAGGAGGCCGCACTAGAGGTCGCCGCTGGCGACCATGACCGGCATTTTCCGGTTGATGTGTTTCAGACTGGTAGTGGCACGAGTTCGAATATGAATGCAAACGAAGTGATCGCAATGCTTGCGACCAAAAAGCACGGCAATCAGATTCACCCCAATGATCACGTGAACATGAGTCAGAGTAGTAACGATGTAATACCGACCTGTGTGCATGTAAGCGCGGCGATGACCATCCAGGATGCGCTTCTGCCTGCGTTGAATCATCTATCGTCGGTTCTGGACAACAAAGCACGTGAAACAGATGGTGTCGTCAAGACCGGACGAACTCATCTGATGGATGCCATGCCTATCACGCTTGGGCAGGAACTCGACGGCTGGCGCTCGCAAATCGAACATGCCGGCGAACGGTTGCGAGACACAATGCAACGATTGACTGGCCTGGCCCAGGGAGGCACCGCAGTCGGCACTGGCATCAACGCACACCCTGAATTTGGCGCGAAAGTGGCGACGCTGCTATCGGAACAAACTGACATTGCGTTCAAGCCGGCGGACTCGCTGTTCGAGGGGTTGAGCAGCCAGGACGTCGCCGTTGAGGTATCCGGCCAACTTCGTGTGCTGGCGGTGAGCCTGATGAAGATCGCGAATGATCTTCGCTGGATGAACTCGGGTCCTCTAGGGGGCATTCGCGAAATTGTATTACCCTCTTTGCAGCCCGGCTCAAGCATTATGCCGGGCAAGGTCAATCCGGTGATTCCAGAAGCTGTCACAATGGTTTGTGCGCAGGTGATTGGTAATGACGCAACGATTGTGACGGCCGGTCAGTCAGGTAATTTCCAACTTAACGTGATGCTTCCCGTTGTGGCACACAACCTACTTCAGAGTATCGATATTCTGGCTAATGCCTCCACCTGCCTCGCGAACTCCGCCATCTCGGGATTCACGGTCAATGCAGACAAAATCAACGAAGCGCTCACGAAAAACCCCATACTGGTGACAGCCCTGAATCCCGTTATCGGGTATGAAAAAGGTGTGTTGATAGCGAAAAAGGCCTACGCTGAAGGGCGGCCGATCAAGGATGTGGCTAGGGAGGAAACGGACCTTACCGATGATGAACTCGATCGGCTTCTGGATCCGACAGACCTGGTGAAAGGTGGCATTAAGAACTGATGTCGAGCCACCTCACGGCTGACCAGATCAGGCAACGCCTCGCGAGTACCAACATGCCGGTCGATCCGCTTGCTGTCGATTTTATGCACATGGGCGCACGAATGCCCGAATCAATCGTGCAGCGAGTGAAGCCCCAGCTGAGAGCTGCGGGTGTATTGATCCCGGTCGTTGATTATCCTGAATCGCCATCTCTATTGTTTACTGAGCGCTCATCCAAACTTAGGCATCATGCAGGCCAGGTTAGTTTTCCGGGTGGCCGCATGGAAGCGGAAGACGAGAACATTCTCGCTACGGCACTTCGAGAGGCCCGTGAGGAGGTGGGAATCAAACGGGACGAGGTGGAAGTCGTGGGGTACCTTGAACCTGTCGCGACGATTACGGGGTTTGCAGTAACCTGCGTTATAGGGATTGTCCCGCCAACGATCAATGTGACACCGGACCGTCTCGAGGTTGATGAGATTTTCGAGGTGCCGTTCTCGTATCTGGTCGATAAAGGAAACATGGAGATCGGGGAACGGATATACGAAGGCAAGCGTGTTCCCGTAGTAACGTATTATCACGAGGGGCACCGGATCTGGGGTGTAACGGCAAGCATGATTGTTGGGTTGTTGAAAGTATTGAATAATAAATAAAAACAATAAAATATGAGTGATTTAAAGAATTTACCTCAAATAATTTCTCGCCTGAGAGATCCCGACCTTGGGTGCTCATGGGATGCCCAACAGAATTTCTCGAGCATTGCGCCTTACACGATCGAAGAAGCCTACGAAGTGGCTGATGCGATTGCACGCGATGACATGGACGGGCTTCGCGATGAGCTCGGCGACCTACTTTTCCAGGTGGTGTTTCACGCACAAATGGCCGAGGAGGCGGGTGCGTTTGCCTTTTCCGACGTTGCCCAGACTATTTGTGAAAAGATGGTTCGCCGTCATCCGCACGTTTTTGGTAGCGAATCGGAACGTCGGGTCGGCCCCCATAAAGGTGCGTGGGAGCGTATCAAGGCGACCGAACGGGCTGCATCTGGGGACCGGGAGATGGCAAGTGTGCTGGACGGTATTGCAATTGCTTTACCGGCGCTCAAAAGGGCGCAGAAGCTTGGTAAGCGCGCAGCCTCGGTGGGTTTCGACTGGCCCGATTCAGAGGGGGCTAGGCAAAAGATTGACGAGGAAATGGCCGAACTGTCGGTGGCAGAATGCACTGGTAAGCAGAATGACATAGAGGAAGAACTGGGCGACCTGCTATTTTCCGTGGTGAATTTTGCGAGACATCTGAAGGTTGACCCGGAGGCGGCATTGTCGGCGGCTAACCGCAAGTTCGAGGCCCGATTTCGTGGCATGGAATCGAAGGCTAGGGATCAGCAGGCGGATTTCATGACACTTGACATTGTCCAGCTCGAAAATCTTTGGCAGGAAGCTAAAAAGTCGACCTAGCC
>CAZWEW010000141.1:0-5814 GCA_964633055.1 uncultured Woeseia sp.
TACTAACGATTACAGGCTAATAGCAGACACCTATGACAGCACCCGGGCATCGGTCTTTTAGATCGCGTATTACAGAAATGTCAGACTTCTGGTTCAGTTTCCTCAATCCTCTCGGAAGTCACCCGTTCCGGTAGATCTTCCGGCCATGTCGCATCCAGCGGAAATGGCTTGATTTCAGTGTTGAAGGTCAGGTAGTCCACCGCTTCGAAAGAGTAGATGGCCAGCGAATGTCCGAAACGCTTAAGTTGGCCGTTGGTGTCACCCGTAAACAGCACATGGAAAAACTGGATTCCTACTACAACGGAGGTCACGAGCCTCGACAGCCCGTATAAAAAAGCAACAATAAACATAAAGAACAATCGAACCCAGGTGGAACGCGTCTTCACGTTCTTCTCCAGATCGTTTGTTTCGGACCTTTCATCGGAAACCGCCGCCGTCGGAGCGTGGTCCTTTGGTTGATCACTGCTTGTCATTGTCATACCTCGAATGTCAGGCCAATCTTGACAGTTAAATGATACGCCCGTTGGATGGGGCTGATAAGAGAGACGTATGTTCCCCTGCGGCAAAAGCAAGTGTAGCAACCGGTAAAAGTTAGCTGCGTGCGCATAAAAGGTACGCCACGACGGCAACGAAGATCAATCCTCCGTGATTTAACTAACTATGATAGACCAGGAGATGGATCGACGAAGTTTGGAATGAGCTTTCGGGGAATGTGGATTCGTGCCGCACGATCCACCGGCTCCTTGGCATTCATCACTCCGATGCCCGCAGTCACCCGCAACAGCTTGATCGTCGCGACCTTACGACCTTGCGAACGGCGTCAATCATCTCGGGTGGCAGTTCGTTGCCAGTGACTATGACCGCGATTCCCATTGCAGACCCTCTGGAATACCGTGAGAACGGACAAATGCTAAAAGTCCCAAGGCCTGCAGGGCTTGCTCACATATCACAATCCTGCAAGATTATGGTAAATAGTCCCAGGTAAATCCGTCACGATTGGGCATCTCAACGGCCGCCAGGTTGTCCATTGTAAGGCTTTGATCTTCGTCAACAATATCGTTCATGTAAAGAACATAGGCCGTTACGGCATATAGTTCGTCATCTGACAGGATGCCGGGGGACTGCAGCGGCATCGCGCGGCGGACATAGTCGAACACCGTGGTTGCATAAGGCCAGTAGCTTCCAACTGTTTTCACCGGCATATCCGTACCGAGGGTCCCGTGCCCACCTACGAGCCTGTCATTGAGCGTTCCCTGGCCTTCTTGACCATGGCAGGCAATACAATGCTGGTTGAAGACGTCGCGGCCCTCTCGTGCACTTCCCGAGCCTGGTGGGAGGCCGTCACCGTTAGGCATGATGGTGTAGTCAATTTCCGCGATCCGGTCAGGATCCACCGGCTCACCGAGCCCAGGAGATTCCTGCGATATGGCGGAAACAGAGACGAGCGTAAACAGGAGGCATCCGTGCCTAAACATAGACATTGCTGACCTCCCCATTCTCATCGATACGCCAGGCCTGGATACCGTTGTAGTGATAGAAGCCTCCTCCCCCCCTCTCTGCAACGATGGATGCACGGGTCGGCTGGACGTTTCCCTGCTCGTCGATCGCTCGGCTCATGATAATCGACGGCGAACCGTCCCATCGCCATGCAGCGCGGAATCGTGTCAGGCACTTCGACAACACATGGTCATCCAGCAGCGCCTCGGCCCAGGACTCACCCCCATCGACCGAGACATCAACACGACTAATCCTACCAGCACCGGACCACGCGATGCCCGACACCTGATATATCCCCGTCGGCCCAAGACTGAATCCGTATGATGGGTTTGTGATCAGCGACTTGACCCCCATCGGGAACGTAAACAGCTTCGCCGTACCATCTTTCTGCAGATCCGAATATTTAGATGTCTCGTCCCGACTCATCGCCGGCTGGTCGGTCACCCGGATGGCGCGCAACCATTTGACCGACATATTGCCTTCCCAGCCGGGCAGAAACAGCCGCATCGGGTAGCCGTTGGAGGGACGAAGCCGTTCTCCGTTTTGATACAACGCCACGATAGCATCATCCATCGCTTTGGACAGGGGTACGCTGCGACTCATGAGTGCCGAGTCGGCCCCATCCGCGACAATCCACTTCGCTTCCGGTCTGACACCTGCCTCGTCGAGCAGTACCGACAATGGCACCCCGCCCCACTCACTCGCTGCCACAAGCCCGTGAAAATGACTGCAGGGCACCTGAACTGGCTCTGCGTACATTGAACGGCCGCTGTTACCTGAACATTCCAGGAAATTGATTCGTGACACCGCCGGATAACGGGCCAGCGTGTCAAGAGAAAAAGCCAGCGGCCGGTCGACCAGTCCGTGGATTACGAGTCTGTGTGCATCCGGATTAATCGCAGGAATGCCACTGTGATGTCTTTCAAAATGTAAGCGGCTTGGCGTAATAATGCCGTCCAGGTGTTCGAGTGGTGTCTTCGAACTGCCCACGCCGGTCGTTCCGAGCTGCGTCCGCACATACGTCCGTTTGATGTGTGCCTCGTGGGGAGACGGTTCGCCCGATTCACCCAGCGCTGCGCCGGGCGTGCGACTCCAGTCATCGCGCTCCAACCCACTTGCCGTCGCCGACAACAATGCGGCACCCCCGGCCAGCCCGCCTCGCAGGAACACGCGGCGATCCAGCAAACCGTTACCGGCAACCGGCGTTTCATCGATTTTGTCCATGCTTGCTCCCAGCCTCGTGTTTATAAACCTGCCCGGTATTGTAATATTTTTGGTGTGTCAGTTTTTCTCTAGGCAATCCACGTAGATGCTCTCCATCTTCGCTTGGAACTCACTGCCGGTGCCAAGTTTTTCCGCCTCGAAATCCAATTCGCCTTTGACACACCAAGCAACATCGTACTCCACGCCCGTAAGCATCAGCCCGTAAAAGGCACCGTGCGAAAATCCCAAGTAATAATCCGCATGAAAGCCCATGGTTTCATCCTGCGCTGCAGGTGCCCCACCAAGTACAAGACATAGCGCTGCAATCGGCAATCGACGAGGGTTTCTCATGGTGTCCTCCCGGGTTTTGGTAATTCTGCAGTTGCGATGTCGCTCTGCTATTCTCGACTGACACTCGGGAACAATAACATCCGACGCGGAAAACGGAGCAATGATTAAACTTGATGCCAGAATCCTTCCGCTCGTCGCTGCATTCCTTCTGGGCGCGTGCGAAAACAACGTTGAAGACGGTCCAGCGCCGTTTGCCAGCACATACCAGCCACTTCCATCTGAACCAACCATCCTGCAGGGCGCCACCGTGCTTACCGGCACGGGTGAACGCATACATGATGCCGACGTAGTGATGCGCGATGGCCGGATCAAGGCGGTCGGGACGGAGCTCGATACAACGGGCCTGACGATCGTTAATGCGAGCGGTATGTGGATCACGCCTGGTGTCATTGATGCCCATTCGCATCTCGGCGTCTACGCCTCGCCACAGGTCAGTGCCCACTCCGACGGTAACGAGGCAACAGCCCCCAATACCGCCGAGGTTTGGGCAGAGCATAGCGTGTGGCCGCACGATCCCGGCTTTGTCGCTGCCCTCACGGGTGGCGTGACGTCCCTGCAGATCCTGCCGGGTTCAGCGAACCTGTTTGGTGGCCGCAGCGTTACGCTGAAAAACGTGCCAGGCCAGTCGGTCATGGATATGAAATTCCCGGGCGCCCCGCACGGCCTCAAAATGGCCTGTGGGGAGAACCCAAAACGCGTCTACGGTAGCCGCGGCGGAGCACCGTCGACCCGAATGGGGAACGTCGCCGGCTATCGCAGCGCTTGGATAGACGCCGCCGATTACAGGAAGAAGGTTGAAGCCGCCGAGAACGGCCAGGGCGAGGCGCCCAAACGTGACCTGAAGCTTGAAACGCTGGCCGGCGTGTTAAGCGGTGACATCCTCGTGCACAACCACTGCTACCGCGCCGACGAGATGGCCGTCATGTTCGAGATCGCAAAGGAGTTCGACTACAAGATCACGGCCTTCCACCATGGGGTCGAAGCTTACAAAATCGCGGACCTGCTGAAGCAGAACGACACTTGTGCAGCTATCTGGGCAGACTGGTACGGCTTCAAGATGGAGGCATTCGACGGCATTCGCGAGAATGCCGCCATTCTGGATCGTGCGGGTGCCTGCACGGTCATGCACTCCGACAGCGACATCGGCATCCAACGCCTGAACCAGGAGAGCGCGAAAGTCATCGGCGCGGCCGCACGAGTCGGCATAGACATACCGGAGGAATGGGCCGTACGCTGGTTTACTATAAATGCGGCTAAGTCACTGGGTATCGATGATGTCACCGGGTCTCTCGAAGTGGGCAAGATGGCTGACGTTACGGTGTGGAACGGCAACCCGTTTAGCGTTTACACCAAGGCAGAACGGGTCTACATCGATGGTGCGCTCGTTTATAACCGGCAGGACCCTTCCATGAATCCTGTCACCGACTTCACACTGGGCACATCCGCCCTCCACGGGGGTGCGCAATGAGCAGATTCATGAAGTTCGCACTCCTCGGCATCCTGTTTAGCGCGGTGGAGGTGCACGGCCAGACGACCGTCATCACCGGTGCAACGGTACACACGGTCGGCCCTGACGGCACGATCGAAAACGCCACAGTAGTCATTGATAAGGGCCGAATCGCTGCCGTCGGTACAGACATTATTGTGCCTGAAGATGCCTGGACGATTGATGGCCGGGACAAGATCATCACGCCCGGATTGTTCAGTTCAATGGGTCAGCTTGGCCTAAGTGAAGTGGGTGCAGTGCAGGCGACCAATGATGCGACGCAACGCGGTGAAGATTATTCTGCCGGGTTCGATGTTTCCGAGGCCTATAACCGACGCTCTCTCGTCATCCCTATACAGCGTGTAGACGGCATTACACGGGCACTGATTGCGCCGCGAGCCGGGAGAGGTACGGATAGTCAGGGTAATGCGAGCCAGATCTTGTCCGGGATCGCGTCCATTGTGCACCTCGGTGACAATGGCAATCCGCTCAGTCGCCATGGTGTTGCCGTGGTTGCCAACCTAGGCGATACCGGTGGTGCGATTGCCGCGGGTTCCCGCGCACAGGCCGTGCAGCTCCTGCGAGCCACTCTGAATGACGCGCTGGACTACCGTCATAACAAGGCGGCCTATGACCGAGGAAACTGGCGAGACTATTCGGTGAGTGCCGCGGACCTCGATGCGTTGATTCCGGTGCTTGAGGGTGAACGCAGCATGGTATTCAACGTGAATCGGGCCAGCGATATCGAAGTTGTTATGGAGCTGGCATCAGGGTATTCCATCAACACAATCATCATTGGTGGTGCGGAAGCGTGGATGTTGGCAGACGAACTCGCAGCAGCCGATATTTCGGTAATCATTGACGGTACAGCGAACCTCCCCGGCGATTTCGACGCCATCAATGCCCGACTCGAATCAGGCGCGATTCTCTCCAATGCCGGTGTACTCGTTGCCTTTGGAGCGGGTTCTCAGACCCACCAAGCAAGGAATATTACCCAATCGGCGGGCAATGCTGTCGCCAATGGGATGGACTGGCAGGCGGCGTTACGGGCCATCACCCTTTCGCCCGCCGAAATGTATGGAATCAGCGATGAAGTCGGCAGTATTGAAACCGGCAAGTTTGCGGATATCGTCATCTGGAGTGCCGATCCGCTTGAGACGTCGAGCTATCCGGACCAGGTGTATATCCAGGGGGAGGCGATTTCGATGGAAAGCCGACAGACTCTTCTGAGAGACCGCTACCTGCAGATGGAAGCCGCCAGGCCGCCCGCCTTTCGG
>CAZWEW010000142.1:0-5801 GCA_964633055.1 uncultured Woeseia sp.
CATAGCCTCAAGCAACGTCAAATATTCACGAAGAGAGGTTGGAATTCCCGCCTTCTTCAACTCAAAAAAGAAATTCACGAACATCGGATCGCAATCCTTTCGACCGTCAGTTTCCGCGTTGCTCCCGACGCGCCATAAACGCGAGACGTTCGAACAACTGCACGTCCTGCTCGTTCTTGAGAAGGGCACCGTGCAGCGGAGGGATCAATTTGTTTGGATCATTGCTGCGAAGAACCTCAAGCGGAATTTCCTCTATCATCAGCAGTTTGATCCAATCCAACAGTTCAGATGTTGACGGACGTTTTTTCATCCCTGGTACGTCACGGATATCATAGAACAACTTCAATGCGTCACGCACCAACGCGGTTTGGATCGATGGAAAATGAACATCGATAATCCGCTTCATAGTCTCGTCATCTGGGAACTGGATATAGTGAAAAAAGCAACGGCGCAAAAATGCGTCGGGTAATTCTTTCTCGTTATTTGAGGTAATGACAACGATCGGCCGGTGCTTCGCCTTAATGAGTTCCTTCGTTTCGTATACGTAGAACTCCATCCGATCAAGTTCCTGTAAAAGGTCATTCGGAAACTCGATGTCAGCCTTGTCGATTTCATCTATCAGCAGGACTGGCTGCATGTCTGCAGTGAATGCTTCCCAGATCTTCCCTTTGACGATGTAGTTTGCTATGTCATTCACGCGATCGTCACCCAGCTGCGAGTCACGCAGACGAGCGACGGCGTCATAGTCATAGAGTCCCTGCTGGGCCTTGGTCGTCGACTTGATGTGCCATTCGAAAAGCGGCCTGTCGAGCGACGCTGCAATCTCCATCGCCAGCTGCGTCTTTCCGGTGCCAGGTTCACCCTTGATCAGGATAGGTCGCTCCAGCGTAACTGCCGCATTGACCGCCATCATCAGGTCGTCCGTTGCGATGTAGGAACTCGTTCCGGTGAATTTCTTATCTATCATGCGGTGGAAGTATGGTAGCTCGATCGGACCTGCACAAGCAGCCCGTACATTATGTCGTCAACGGACCGTCCTTAGTACCATCGTGTGGATGGGTTCTCCCGGCTGGAAGGGTGACGGGCGAACCCGTGCCCAGTCGTCATGACCCGTGTGGTAGAAGTCGGACAACGGATGCCCGTTTTGTACAACCAGTATGTGCAGAGTACCGTTATCTTCGCCACCAGACTTCACCGAAAATCGCTCCGATGCAGCGAACGTCGGACCCTGTGCCTCGGGATGACGCTCGTGACGGAGGCAACGACGAGTAGCCGAAGGATGATTCGTTTCATCATCAGGTATTCCGGCTGTTGTTCAAGCCGAGGTGCTCACCTTGAGAATCCGCATGGAATTAGTACCACCGGACACGCCATCCAGGTCGCCCATCGTAAAAATAACGCGGTCGCCCTCGTCAACCAGCCGGTGTGACAGTAGTGTCTGGAAAATATCCCGATAGAGCATCTTCCGGTCTGCTGTCTTGATGGTGAACGATACAGGGTAGACACCTCGGTAAAGCGTTACGCACCTGCTCGTTTCGTCGTGCGGAGTAAACGCATAAATCGGGATATCCGATCGAATACGTGACATCCAGAGGGCCGTCGAACCCGATTCGGTCAGTGCAATAATCGCTCTCACAGCGAGGTGGTTAGCTGTGTACATGACGGCCATGGCAATGGCCTCATCCACCTCGCGAAATTGATCGTCCAGACGATGTGAAGTCCGGCCGCGCGCCAGCACGTGTTTTTCAGCCCCCCGGCAAACTTCGCTCATTGCGCCAACGACTTCGACAGGATATGTTCCTACCGCCGTCTCCGCAGACAGCATGACGGCATCAGTGCCATCCATTACGGCATTCGCGACATCAGACACCTCGGCGCGGGTTGGAATCGGGCTATTGATCATCGATTCCATCATCTGCGTAGCCGTTATCACAATTTTGTTCTTGTAGCGGGTGCGCTTGATGATCTGTTTCTGCTTTCCGGTCAACTCTGCATAACCCATTTCCACACCAAGATCGCCCCGCGCAACCATGATGACGTCGGCGACATCGATAATTTCGTCGATTTCGTCGAGTGCCTCTATGCGCTCGATCTTTGCGATGACCTTCCCCTTGCCCCCGGCACCCTCGAATAGCTGCCGGGCTTCCCTGACGTCGTCAGCATTGCGGACAAACGAAATGGCTATGTAGTCCATCCCCAACTCCGCTGCAAACCGGATGTCCGCGCGGTCTTTGTCAGTCAGTGCCGGTGCAGACAGTCCGCCACCCAAGCGGTTAATCCCCTTGTGGTCGGATAACACCCCGCCAATGCTGACCGTTGTTTTCACACAGGTTCCCTCGATGTCATCGACCACAAGCGTGATCTGTCCATCGTTTAACAGGAGGACGTCACCGGGAGATACATCATTGTGAAGATTGTCGTAAGCGACGCCAACGCCTTTCCTGGTCCCTTCCAGTTCGCCCAGTGCCGGGTCCAGAAAAAATGTGTCCCCCTTTTTAAGGGTCACGTTCCTCTTTCGGAACCGACGAACGCGAATTTTCGGTCCCTGCAGATCGCCGATGACACCCACAACATCGTCGCAATCTGCCGCTGCTTCCCGCAAGCGCTCAAGGCGGGCTTTTTGCTCATCCTGATTGCCGTGCGAAAAATTTAACCTCGCAACATCCAGACCCGCCTTGATCATGTCTCGCAGCGTTGCCGGATCATCCGACGCGGGACCTAACGTAGCGACGATTTTTGTACGACGTTTCATGGGTGCGATTATTGCACACGAACCCGTCGCAGATTATGTAGATTCCTCCGTGTCACGAACTCTTAAAGAGGCTATGGTACGTTCACATCATGACTTCCGAACCACGACGCAATGATTGATCGCCGCCGATTCATGCAGACGCTTGTCGCGACAACGGCCGTGCCGGCCGGCATGTTGGGCAGGATCGGGTTCACAGACGAACATGGGTTCGGACGACTTATGACCGATCCCGACGGTCTTCTTGATCTCCCTTCCGGGTTCAGCTACTCAATCGTCGCCCGGCATGGCGAGGAAATGGACGATGGCCTGTTGATACCGGGCTTCCCGGACGGAATGGCCGTGTTCGATGGTGGCGACGGAACGGTCAAGATAATCTGCAATCATGAGATTTCACCGATACGTCAATCGTACAGCGCGTTCGGTGAAAAGAGTGAACGTCTCACGCCGCTTCAAGCGGAGAAGTTGTACGACCCAGGCAAAGGCACCACGCCCGGTGCCGGTGGTACGACGACCATTCACTACAATCCCGGGACGCGCGAAAGACTGGGTGTTCACCTGAGCCTGGCCGGCACGGAAATCAACTGCGCTGGCGGTGCCACGCCCTGGCGCAGCTGGCTGAGCTGCGAGGAGAGCTTTACAAAACCTGGGACGATATTCGAGTCAGAATCCATCGCACATCGCGAGAAGAAGCACGGCTACATCTTCGAAGTCCCGGTAGACCATGAAGAACTCGTGGAGCCCGTTCCCCTGACGGCAATGGGCCGATTCGAGCACGAAGCGGCTCTGGTCGACTCTCGCACTGGCATCGTTTACCTCACTGAGGACCGGCATAGCAGCCTTTTTTATCGTTTCATTCCAGAGGTCTCTGGACAATTGCAGGAGGGGGGGCGTCTTCAGGCGCTGAAGGTTGTCGACAAACCGGCTTTCGATACCCGGAATTGGGAAGACATCAGGCTTGAACCGGGAGACCGGCTGCAGGTCGATTGGGTAGATCTCGAGGAACCGGATGTTGAAACGAACGATCTCAGGCTGCGAGGCCGCCAGAAAGGCGCAGCAATATTCGCACGCGGCGAAGGATTATGCCGTGCTGGAAATGACACTGCATTCACGGCAACGATCGGTGGTCGGGAACACCTCGGCCAGATCTTCGTTTATCGACCCAGCCCAGCCGAAGGCACTGACGGAGAGCGTTTGGCACACGGCCAGCTAGTGTTGATTGCGGAGTCGTCGTCGCAAAGTGTCGTTCGCAATGCGGACAACCTCACGTTGAGTCCGTGGGGAGATCTCGTCGTCTGTGAGGATACGGAGGGCAAATGCGGAATGGTCGGTGTTCGATTCGACGGTTCGCAGTATCGGATTGCCGGCAATGCATACGGGGATGCAGAACTGGCGGGCGTCTGTTTTTCGCCAGATGGTTCGACGATGTTCGTGAATGTCCAGCAGGCTCATGTCACGCTGGCGATCACGGGGCCCTGGCCGGCTTCTGCTTAACCCTGTTCTGCTGCGCGCTCCTCCAGAATAGCCACCGCCGGCAGTTTCTTGCCCTCGACGAATTCCAGAAAGGCGCCGCCGCCGGTCGATATGTAGGAAATGTCGTCCGCTACACCATACTTGTCAATGGCGGCGAGCGTATCCCCGCCCCCGGCAACCGAAAACGCATGACTTGCGGCGATCGCCTCGGCGATCGCTCTCGTGCCATCACCGAAGGCATCGAATTCGAAAACACCGACAGGACCATTCCATATGATCGTGCTGGCCTTCTCCAGCAAATTTGCAAATTGCGCGGCCGTCTCAGGACCGATATCCAGAATCAGTTCGTCGTCGGCTACATCAGAAACACCCTTGCGAATGGCTGTGGCATCAGCCGAAAACTCGGTCGCGACGACAACATCCACTGGCACCGGGATATCCGCCCGATCCCCGTTCTGGGTCAGCAGGTCGCTAGCCGTGTCGAGCATGTCAGCTTCGTGTAGCGACTTGCCCACATTGTGCCCTGCCGCTGCGACGAATGTATTCGCGATCCCACCACCAACGATCAGTTGATCGACGACGTCCGCCAGCTCCTCAAGTACCGTGAGTTTTGTCGACACCTTCGAGCCGCCGACGATAGCAACCATTGGTCTTACCGGATTATCAAACACCTGCGCCAGCACCTCGAGTTCGCGCACCAGCAATGGCCCCGCGCAGGCGAGTGACGCATAGCGCGCCACACCGTACGTGCTCGCCTGCGCACGATGTGCCGTGCCAAATGCGTCCATCACGAACACGTCGCATAGCGCAGCCATCTTCCTGGCCAGTTCCTCGTCACAGGCCTTTTCGCCCGCGAGAAAGCGAACATTTTCCAGCAGTACAACGTTACCCGATTCCACATCAACACCGTCGATCCAGTCTCGGATCAACGGCACGTCGGTCCCGAGCAGATCGCTCAGCCGTGCCGCAACGGGCGCCAGTGAAAAACGATCGTCTGCCTTCCCTTCAGCGGGTCGACCAAGGTGCGACATCAGCATTACCGCGGCACCGGCATCCTTTGCTGCCTCGATGGTGGGAAGCGAAGCCCTCATGCGCGCATCGCTCGTCACCTGCCCGTCGGCAATGGGGACATTGAGATCTTCACGAATCAGGATGCGTTTACCAGTGAGGTCGATCTCACTCATGGCGATCACGGACATAACAGTTTCCGAGGCGCGACTACTTTGCATTCATCAAAGCAACGGTCGTGTCCAGCATCCGGTTTGAGAAACCCCACTCGTTGTCGTACCAGGATACGACTTTAACGATTGACCCATCGATGACTTTTGTCAGGCCTGCATCGTAGGTCGACGAAGCCGGATTATGATTGAAATCTGCAGAGACCAATGGTTCGTCGTTGTAGTCGAGTACGCCTTTCAGGGGACCTTCACTCGCCGCACGAATGATGTCATGAACATCGTCCACGGAGGTTTCCTTCTCTGCAACGAATGTCAGGTCAACGGCCGATACATTAATCGTCGGAACTCGCATCGAGAAACCATCCAACTTGCCATTCAGTTCCGGCAGAACGAGACCGACC
>CAZWEW010000143.1:0-5788 GCA_964633055.1 uncultured Woeseia sp.
TGCCCGGCCCGAACACCGCCGATTGAAATCCCATCCGGAACAGCACAAACAGTAGTTCCGCGTAGGCATCGTTCAGGAACAGCAGTGCGGCCAGGCTCATCAGGACGATCTCGATGGTCTTGATGATCCGGATCAGTCGCGATTTCTCATACTTGTCGGCGAGCTGGCCGGCAATGGCGGAGAACATGAAAAAGGGAAGGATGAAAAGCGCGCCGGCGACGTTGGCCAGCGGGCTCGCGTCGAGCCCGAATATGGAGACGCCCTGAAAAGTAACGACAATGATCAGGCCGTTGCGAAATACATTATCGTTGAAGGCGCCAAGAAACTGGGTCGCAAAGAACGGCGCGAAGCGCCTTTCACTGAGAAGCCTGAACTGGTTCGATGAGGACACCCCGGCACTATAACAACGCCCGGGTCAGGCTGTACGACAATACCGCGTCAACGTGTGTCTGGTTCGATTTCGCTGCCGGCACATGTCGAACCGTTGATGGGCCGCGATGCGCCCGGCAATACTATGTTGACGTTTCCGGCATCGATCGAACATGCAGGTCCCGTTGTGGGAAGGGGATCTGTATCCCGGTCTCCGAAAAGGCCTTATAGACCGAGCAATTCAGCTCATGCATCACCCGTCCTCGGTCGACCGGTCGGTCTATCCAGCAAAGTAATTCGAAATCGAGACTGAATTCGCCGAATCGACGGAATCGCACTCGTCGCTCGGGAGTTTTGCACACGTCGTCATGGTCATCGGCTACGCCGGTCAGAGTGTCGATGACGCGATCGATGTCTGTACCATAGGCGACGCCGACGGGGATGCGGATTCGATGGCGGGTTGAGGGTCCCCCAGTCTCGTTGATAATCTTGGCTTTGCCGATGACGCCGTTTGGAATCGTGATTTCGACATCGTCACGGGTCAGGATGCGCGTACTCCTCAGGCCGATGAATGTCACTTTGCCGCGCTCGCCGGAATCGAGAATGATGAAGTCGCCGATCTTGTAGGGCGCATCGGCGACGATCGACAGACCGGCGAAAAGGTTGGAGAGCGTGTCCTGCGCGGCAAAACTCAATGCGAGGCCAACAATACCCGCTGCGGCAAGCCACGCGGCCACATCGATATTCCAAGCGAGGAAGACGAAGTAGACGGCCAGTGCCAGCAGCACGATCTTGAAGACATTGTTGAACATCGGCACCATGCTTGCCTGCACATGGCTGGAGCCACTGCGCGACAGTGCTGGAAGCAGGATTTGCGCGAGCCGGCGGAAAAAGTTGTACCAGATGACGATCGCGATCGTCTTTAGGGTTCCCTGGATTAGGAACGCTGGTGCTTCCGATAGTCTGAAACGGTCAGCCGCGAGTGCCAGTCCGAGCAGGACAAACGAGATGAAGACCGGTTTGTGAAGCAGCTCGATAAATTGGTTGTCAACGTTCGTTGACGACCGATCCGCGATCTTGTGCACCACCCGGGAGATAAAGAAGTCGGCAAGTTTGCCAATCAGAATGAAGGCGACCGCAACTGTGATCGCTTGGAGATAGGCGTTGGGGCCGAGCAACTGGACCCAGGTTTCAATCGTAGACATGGATTCCCGCATGGTAGCCAGAATTCGTCGTCAGCGCCGCGTGGCGCTACTGTTCCTCGTAGTTGTTGTTCATCCCGTAGGTCCGGACTTCGGAACGACTTTGTTCGTGTGGTTGCACGTTCCGCGGAGAGGATGCGTTCGCGGCTGCCGACGGACGCATCGGGAGGCGCTCTGTATGTGCGGTCAGCATCTGGACGAACTGGTTGGCTGCCCGTGGCGCTGCGTTGCCTGAACTCTCGAAGATTTGCTCCGGCGTGATCCGCGTCGAGCCGTAGAAGGCAGCGTTGGCTTTGCGATCCATCGTGACCCCTGCGCCTTCGAGTGCGACGCCAACAAACAATCCGCGACTCTTGGAATAGGAGTACACCTCAGAGCGGAATGCCATATCCGTCGCCGCCCCGGCAGATCGGCCCACTGGTCCTGCGGCAATGGAAGCATCCGCGCCCAGCGTAAGCTTGCCCTCTGCAATGTCGTCGATGCTAGACTGCGTCTTGAAAACTAGGATGATGTCCGTTGACTGGGCCCCCGCCTGAAAACCGAAACTCCCTCCCGTTACGTGGATAAATGCCGGGTTACTCCAAGATTGGTCCTCCCGGCGAACGACCAGCACGCCTTTGCCGTAGTGCGCGCCGAGACCGAAGCCGACCTTGATCACGCGCGGGATGACGGCTACCGCGTGAGCGCGCGACAACAATGCCGAAGGTACTGATTGCTCCGGAATGCGCAGCAACTGGTCGACGACGTCGGTCGCATCCAAGACGCGATTTTCCTCCTTGCTCGCGGCGGTGGCGGTGCTGGCAGTGAGGACGATAAGGACTACTCTGAAAATCAATTGACGTAAACGCATGATCATATTCCCATGAGCGAATATTGAGTCAGTCGCTGCCGCCGCCCAAGGCAAACAGCCCTTTAATGAATCAGAGTCCGGGCAGCGGTCAAGGCGCTACCGGCGACATAATACGTCATTTGGGTGGGCGACTCATCGCCATTTCGCGTTTTTTAGCGTGCCCAGAGGATCGGTGGCAGCGGACAATCGAGACTTGCGCATATCGCTCTCAGCATCTCTGCTTCGCGCATTGTCAGCCGTCCGTCATGGCTAATCGGCGGACAAACGACCTCTACCAAGCCCTTCTGTTCTGCCGGATACCCAATTTGGGAAGCCGGGTGCTACGATTCGTCCCGATCGAATCTGTATCGTTTGTCAAACCATGACCGAATATCACGCGCCACTGAAAGACATGCGTTTTGCCCTGCAGGAACTCGCTGGCCTGCCCGGGATTCTATCGCTGCCCGCGTTCAACGATGTCGATGATCACACTGTGCAGCAGGTACTGGACGAAGCTGCCAATTTCGCACGGGACATCATTGCACCATTGAATATCCCCGCAGACCGGGCCGGATGCTTGGTCGCGGACCGACAGGTCGAAATTGCGGAGGGTTTTTCCGAGGCGTATCGACAATTCATCGACAACGGATGGCCCTCGCTGTCCGGCGCGCCGGCGTTCGGCGGTATGGGATTGCCCCACACCGTCGGGCTTGCTGCATTCGAAATGTGGAACTCCGCCAGTATGGCATTTGCGCTCTGCCCAATGTTGACTGGCGGCGCCGCCAGCACTGTTGCCGCCCATGCTTCGGACAAACTGAAGGCGATTTATCTGCCGAAACTGATTTCGGGGGAATGGTCAGGAACGATGGTCCTGACGGAGCCGCATGCGGGTTCCGATCTTGCTGCACTGACGACCAAAGCGGTGCGCGAAGGTGATCGGTTCCGATTGTTCGGCAACAAGATTTTCATTACCTGGGGTGATCACTCGATGGCCGGGAATACGATTCACCTTGTACTCGCGAGGCTCGAGGATGCGCCACCGGGTATTAACGGTATTTCCATGTTCCTGGTACCTAAGTTTCTGGTCAACGAGGATGGGTCGATCAGAGAGAGGAATGACGTTTATCCGGCGTCGGTGGAGTGCAAGCTTGGCATCCATGGAAGTCCGACTTGCGTCATGAGTTTCGGTGAGTCGAATGGAGCGATTGGCTACCTCGTTGGGGAAGAAAATTGCGGTATGGCCAACATGTTCACGATGATGAACCAGGCAAGGCTCGAAGTCGGTGTACAGGGTGTTTCTGTTAGCGAGCGTTCGTATCAACTCGCACGTGCATTTGCCCGTGAGCGGGTGCAGGGCGTTGCCCCAGGCCATACAGGCCGGGTTACGATCATCAACCATGCCGATGTTCGACGAATGCTGCTAATGATGAAGTCGCAGATCGAAGCGATGCGTGCTGCCGCGTATGTGATGTGCGGAGATGTGGACCGTTCTTATCATGCGCCGGAACCGGCAGATCGCGAACGTGCCGCGGGGCGAGTCGCTTTGCTGACACCCATCATCAAGGGTTGGCTGTCGGAGACGGCCCAGAAGCTGACCTCGCTCGGCGTCCAGGTGCACGGCGGAATGGGTTTCGTCGAGGAGACGGGCGCGGCCCAGCACATGCGTGATGTGCGCATTCTGTCAATCTATGAGGGGACGACGGGAATCCAGGCTGCCGACTTTGTCGGGCGCAAAGTGCTTGGAGACGATGGGAAGGCAGTGCGGCAGCTGATCTCGGATATGCGCGACACTGTCAATGCTCTGGAAGGCATAAGTCTCGACACGATCCGGACGGGATTACAGGAAAATGTGGACGCACTCGAAACCGGCATTGACTGGTTGGTCGCCGAATCCATCCATGATTCCGAATTGCCGGGCGCTGCATCGGTCAATTTGCTGATGGCGGCCGGCATCGCCGTTGGCACTTGGCAGATGGCTCGATCGGCGCTCGCTGTGGCAGACGGTCACCCCGATTACGACGACGCGTTTTGTGACGGCAAGCGCATAACTGCACGATTTTTCATCGAACACGTGAGCCCTAAAGTGGTAGGGCTGATACGTGCTGCTATGGCTGGGCCGGGTTCGGTGATGGCTCTCGCGGAAAACCAGTTCTAGCAACCAGCTAAAAAATACCTCAGGCGAGGGATGAATGTCAGAGCCAATCCAGGAGTCCGTTCCCGTAACGGCATCCGAGCGAATCACGTCAATTGACACCCTGCGGGGTGTCGCCGTGCTTGGCATCCTCGTCATGAATATTTACGCTTTTGCGATGCCGATCGTGGCCTACCAAAACCCGCTCGCGATGGGTGGCACCGAGTGGTACAACCTGGGTACCTGGTTTTTCACGCACATTTTTTTCGACCAAAAGTTTATGACGATTTTCTCGCTCCTTTTTGGTGCGGGGTTGACAATGATGGCGATGCGAGCAAAAGCGCGCGGTGAACAGTGCAGTGGCACCTGGTACCGGCGTAACTTCTGGTTGCTACTGATTGGTGTGGTGCACGGCTATTTCATCTGGTTTGGCGACATCCTTTTTCACTACGCGGTGATGGGCATGCTGATTTACCCGCTGCGTAACCTGTCGCCGCGGATATTGATTGTCATTGCATCAGTGCTTTTGTCAATCGGTGCCCTGTTGCAGTTCGGTGGTGGGAAATACAAGACACAGCTGCAGACGCAAGGCATCGAGATTCAGCAGTTGCAGGAAGCCGGCGAGGAGCTGACGGAACAACAACAGGTGACGCTGGAGGAATGGGAAGCGTCCGCTATGTTTATGGAGCCGACGGAGCAACAGGTGGCAGAAGACACTGCAGCTTACCTCGGCAGCTATCGTGACGCCTTTGAGCACCGCAAGCCAGTTGTGCAGATGATGCACTTACAAGCGACGTTCGGCTTCATCATCTGGCGTGTCGGCGGTCTCATGCTGATCGGCATGGCGTTCATGAAGCTCGGCATCTTGTCGGCTGAGCGATCCTTGCGCTTCTACAAACGAATGATACTTATCGGTTATGGCATTGGATTGCCGATCATGTTGTACAGCGCCTGGAACATGAATACGCACCACTGGGAGATGCTGTGGATGATCCGGGTTGGTGTGCTTCCAAATTACGCAGGCAGCCTGTTCATGGCCGCCGGTCATATCGGGTTGGTGATGACAATGGTCAGGATCGATGCTTTTGGGACACTTATGGGAGGATTCAGAGCGGTTGGCCGCATGGCATTTACTAACTACCTGATGCACTCGATCGTTATGACGACGATCTTCTATGGGTATGGAATGGGACTGTACGGACAGGTTCCGCGAATCTGGCAGATGGCATTCGTTGCCGGCATGCTCGGATTTCAGCT
>CAZWEW010000144.1:0-4859 GCA_964633055.1 uncultured Woeseia sp.
CCGCCTCCGCGACCAGGTGCGGGTCGGTGATTTGCACCACCCGAACGATATCCTGGGGCATCGGCGCGAATCAGTGGTCAATAACGATAATGTTCAGTTTTGTAGGGTCCGTCTTTCGATACGCCGATGTATTGGGCCTGATCATCGGTCAGCTCGGTCAGTCGTGCGCCGATTCGATCAAGGTGCAGTCTGGCAACCTTTTCATCAAGGTGCTTTGGTAAGACATACACTTGATTGTCGTAATTGTCAGTGTTCTGCCAAAGTTCGATCTGCGCGAGCACCTGGTTTGTGAAGGAGTTTGACATTACGAAGCTGGGGTGACCGGTGGCGCAACCGAGATTAACGAGGCGTCCCTCAGCAAGCAGGATGATGCGCTTGCCGTCTGGGAAGACGACGTGGTCGACCTGCGGCTTGATATTCTCCCAGTCGTACTGCTGGAGATAGGCCACGTCAATCTCGTTGTCAAAATGCCCGATATTGCAGAGGATAGCCTGGTCTTTCATACGCTCCATCTGCGCACCACTAACGACATGTAAATTACCGGTAGCAGTTACGACAATGTCGGCTTGGTTGCAGGCTTCGTCGAAATCCACGACGCGATAACCCTCCATCGCCGCTTGCAACGCATTGATTGGGTCGATTTCCGTAACCCAGACAGTGGCGCCCAGTCCCCGAAGGGATTGAGCGGATCCCTTGCCTACGTCCCCGAAGCCACAGACGATCGCAATCTTGCCTGCGATCATGACATCGGTCGCGCGCTTGATTCCGTCAACTAGTGACTCACGACATCCGTAAAGATTGTCGAACTTGGACTTGGTAACCGAATCGTTGACATTGAAAGCTGGGCAAGCGAGCGACCCATCCTTTTGCATGTCGTACAGCCGCTTGACGCCCGTCGTCGTCTCTTCAGACAGGCCTTTGACGTGTTTCATTAACTCGGGAAACTTGTCGTGCATATAGAGGGTGAGGTCGCCACCATCGTCCAGGATCATGTTGGGCGTCCAGCCGTCCGGACCCTGGATAGTTTGTTCGACACACCACCAGTACTCGTCTTCGGTCTCGCCCTTCCACGCAAAAACCGGGATACCAGTGGCGGCAATGGCTGCCGCTGCGTGGTCCTGCGTCGAGAAGATGTTGCACGAGGACCAGCGAATTTCCGCACCCAGTTCGGCCAGTGTCTCGATCAGGACGGCCGTCTGGATGGTCATGTGCAGGCAACCTACCAGCCGCACTCCGTCCAGCGGTTTCTCGTCGCCGTATTCGTCACGCAGCGCCATGAGCCCTGGCATTTCTGTTTCGGCGATCGCGATCTCCTTGCGACCCCATTCGGCCAGGGAGATATCCTTGACTTTGTAATCGTGTGATTCCATTACAATGGCTTCGCCGCTCATCCAGGTCTCCTCAATGATTTTGGTTCAGGTTGCAACTGCATCGCGCAAAGCGTCCGCCTTGTCTGTGCGCTCCCAGGTCAAGTCCAGATCTTCACGTCCAAATGCGCCGTAAGCGGCGGTAGCTCTGTAAATCGGCCGCAATAGATCGAGCATTTTTAAAATGCCGTAGGGCCGCAGATCAAAATTTTCCCTGATGAGCACCGTCAGTTTCTCTTCACTGATTTTGCCCGTTCCGAAGGTCGACACGGTAATCGACGTCGGCTCGGCGATGCCGATGGCATACGAGACCTGAATCTCGCAGCGCTCTGCGAGACCTGCTGCGACGATATTCTTCGCCACGTAGCGGCAGGCGTAGGCTGCCGAACGGTCGACCTTGGACGGGTCCTTGCCTGAGAATGCACCGCCACCGTGGCGAGCCGTACCGCCATATGTGTCGACGATGATCTTGCGCCCGGTCAGTCCGCAATCACCCATCGGTCCACCGATCTCGAATCGTCCGGTCGGGTTGATGTGGTACTGCGTGTCGCTATCGATCCATTCGGCCGGTAATACAGGCTTGATGATCTCCTCCATCACGCCTTCGCGGAGGTCTTGCATTTTCACGTCACCGTGATGCTGCGATGAAAGGACGACGGCATCGATGCCAACGGGCTTGTTGTTTTCGTATTTGAACGTGACCTGGCTTTTGGCGTCGGGACGAAGCCATGGCAGCGCGCCGCTCTTACGAACATCAGCTTGCCGGCGCACCAGCATATGTGAGTAAGTAATCGGTGCCGGCATCAGCACGTCGGTTTCATTCGTCGCGTAACCGAACATCAGACCCTGATCACCCGCACCCTGTTCCTCGGGAATGTCTCGGTCAACGCCCTGAGCAATATCGGCTGACTGTTTGCCAAGCCCGTTCAACACCGCACAGGTATGTCCGTCAAATCCCATTCCCGAATCGGTGTAACCAATTTCGCAGACCGTTTCGCGGACCAGTTTCTCAATATCCACCAACGCTTTCGTCGTTATTTCGCCGGCGACGAGCACGAGGCCCGTCTTGACCAGTGTTTCGCAGGCGACGCGTGCCCTCGTGTCCTGCGCGATGATTGCGTCGAGCACGGCATCAGAGATCTGGTCTGAAATCTTGTCAGGATGTCCCTCGGAGACCGACTCCGAAGTAAATAAATAGCTATCGTTCATGGTTGAATCTGGCTCTATAGCGTAATCGAAGCGCGCGATTGTACCTTAGGGGCCAGCGTAGGTACTACGACCCAATCGAATCTTTTTGTGACATGGCACCGTTTCACGGTTCTGCTTGCGACGTTTAACACAAACAGCGAAAATGCGCGGCGTCATTAGCGACGCCGGTCGTCGACAGCCCGGACTTAACAATCAAACGAGGCCGTAAGGGTCGACAACGAGAAAGGCCGCATAGGTCAACAACCAAACAATGTCATTACAATCCAGCCGATCGACTACCTCCGGTCTACCAGACCGCCGAACACTCGCCAACGCCGTTCGCGTTCTCAGCATGGATGCCGTGCAGGCCGCTAACTCAGGACATCCGGGTATGCCAATGGGTATGGCCGACATTGCAGAAGTGCTCTGGAACGACTATCTGAAGCACAACCCGTCCAATCCGCGGTGGGTCGACCGGGACCGTTTTGTATTGTCAAATGGCCACGGTTCGATGCTCCTGTATAGCCTGCTTCACCTGACCGGTTACCCGTTGTCCATGGATGAGATTCGGAATTTCCGGCAGTTCGGGCGACACACAGCGGGACATCCCGAACGCGAGCCTGAACTCGGTATCGAGACCACGACCGGTCCACTGGGCCAGGGGCTCACAAATGCCGTTGGCATGGCGCTTGCGGAAAAGATGCTCGCGGCGACCTTCAATCGGGACGGTAGCGACATTGTCGATCACAAGACCTGGGTATTTACCGGCGATGGTTGCCTGATGGAGGGGATTTCGCACGACGCCTGCTCACTGGCGGGCACGCTTAAACTTGGCAAACGGATCTGTCTCTACGACGACAATGGCATTTCGATCGATGGGGAGACCGAAGGCTGGTTCACGGACGATACAGCAAAGCGATTCGAATCTTACGGCTGGCAGGTTATTGATCATGTCGACGGCCACGATAGTGCCGTTGTTGCAACCGCCATCGAAGCGGCGATAGCGGATACCGAACGCCCGACGATGATTTGCTGCAAGACCGTCATCGGCTATGGTTCGCCAAACAAACAGGGCACGGCCGGCACCCACGGGGCGCCGCTCGGCGACGACGAGATCGCCGAAGTGCGGAAAGTCCTCGGCTGGGACTATGCACCTTTCGATATTCCCGCCGAAGTTTCGGATGCGTGGAATGCAGTCGACAGTGGCGCGGGTGCGGAGGCGGAATGGCAAAAAACTTGGTCCGCCTACCAGACCGCACATCCCGGTCCCGCCGCTGAATTCGAGCGTCGGATGTCCGGATCTCTGCCCGCGGACTGGAGCGCATTTGCCGACAAGGCAATCGCGGCGATCAATGCTGAGGGTGCTGACATGGCGACCCGGAAAGCTTCTCTCGTTGCACTTGATGCCTTTACGCCGGTGCTGCCTGAAATGGCGGGCGGGTCGGCTGACCTGACCGGATCGAATCTGACCAAGCACTCTGGTTCGGATGTCATAACCGGTGACGATGCGTCGGGGAACTACATCTATTTCGGCGTTCGGGAATTTGGTATGGCGGCCATGTGTAATGGCCTTGGTCTGCATGGCGGCATCATCCCCTATTCGGGGACGTTTCTCGTCTTTTCCGATTACGCTCGCAATGCGCTCCGCATGTCAGCGCTTATGGAGGCGCAAAATATCTTCGTGTTTACGCACGATTCCATCGGCCTTGGTGAGGATGGACCGACCCATCAACCCGTGGAGCACGTCCAGAGCCTGCGAATCATGCCCAACATGCGCGTCTGGCGACCTTGCGATACAGTCGAAACAGCGGTTGCCTGGCGGGACGCGATCGAACATCGGACCGGGCCGACCAGTCTCGTCCTGACCCGACAAGGGTTGCCCCACCAAGCACGCGATAATGCGCAAGTCGGTGCGATTCGTCGTGGCGGCTATGTGCTTCGTGACAGTGATGGCATCCCGGATCTGATTCTGATTGCGACCGGATCGGAAGTGCCACTCGCCATGCGTGCAGCCGACACATTGAGTGGTGACGGGCGTAATGTGCGCGTCGTATCGATGCCGTGCATTGAATTATTCGACGAACAGTCCTCAGACTATCGGTCGTCCGTGTTGCCACCGTTGGTCAGCGCACGTATCGCGATCGAGGCGGGCGTGGCGGATGGTTGGTGGCGATACGTGGGACCGGACGGCCGGGTCATTGGGATGCAGAGTTTCGGCGCATCGGCGCCGGCGGGAGAACTTTTCGGCCCCTTCGGGGTTTGCGAGGGAAACGCCGAACCCTCCACCGGCATCATTTCCGTAGA
>CAZWEW010000144.1:4869-5730 GCA_964633055.1 uncultured Woeseia sp.
TCAGGTTGCCGGCGAGTTGCTGGCGTAATAAGGAACACCAGGAGATATAGATGGCTATCAAAGTCGGTATCAATGGATACGGCCGCATCGGTCGCAACATTCTTCGTGCGATTCACGAATCGGGACGGTCCGGCGAATTCGATGTTGTGGCATTGAATGATCTCGGCGACGCAAATACGAACGCACATCTGACGCGGTATGACACGGCGCATGGCAAGTTCCCGGGCACTATCGAAGTAGATGGTGGTGACATCATCGTCAATGGTGACCGTATCCGTGTGCTCGCCGAAAGGGACCCGGCGAAATTGCCCTGGGGTGACCTGAATGTTGACGTCGTCTTCGAGTCGACCGGTTTTTTCCGCACGAAGGAAACCGCCGGGAAGCACATCGAGGGCGGTGCGAAGAAGGTCGTCATCTCTGCACCTGGCGGCGAAGGCGTTGAAAAGACGATTGTATACGGGGTGAACCATGACACGCTCTCCGTCGATGACCAGATCATTTCGAACGCATCGTGCACGACGAACTGTCTTGCACCGCTTGTCAAGCCGCTGCACGAGAGTATTGGAGTGAAGCACGGCATCATGACCACGATTCACGCCTATACGAATGATCAGGTGCTGACAGACGTATTCCATAAAGACCTGCGACGAGCGCGTTCGGCGACAATGTCACAGATCCCGACGAGCACGGGCGCTGCAAAGGCGGTCGGCCTCGTTCTGCCGGAACTGAATGGCAAGCTGGATGGTTTCTCGATGCGAGTTCCGACGATCAATGTATCGGCCGTCGACCTGACATTCGTTGCAGAGAAGGAAACCTCCGTGGACGACGTTCATGACATCATTCGTGCGGCGAGTGAAGGTC
>CAZWEW010000145.1:0-5649 GCA_964633055.1 uncultured Woeseia sp.
GTGACTGGATGTCGGGTGTCGAGATTGTATTGAGGGCGCGCATGCGATCTGGTGCGTGTCTGGCGTCACGACGCCCGCTGCTCATGTTGCTCGGCACACCAACAATAGCGACGTCAACATTGCCGGCAACCAGGTCTTCCAGGTAGACGGCGACCTTCGCGTCGCCAAATGTCGGTACGCCGGATTTGGGGTAAAGATAACGATGGACGCTGAAGGGCCCCGGCGACCGATCGCCGTCGCGCAGCAGCTCGGGTGTCGTTCCGAGTGTGTTGAAGCCGTCAATCGTCAGGTTGAGCGGGATTGCGCCCATGTCATCTTCCGGGTTGTAAGTCATCTGTTCATGCAATGACATCAGGTCATCGATGAAGGCTGTGAGGTGCTCCAGATCCCGTGTGACGAGTTCATGTTCGAGCTGCCTTTCGGGGATGTAGTCGAAAACGTCACCGGAAGTGATAAAGGCAGACTGTGCCTCGCTGAGCTGGGAGAGTGCATCCTGTAGGCCATTGGGCACAGTCCATTGTCCGACCGCGAAACTCGACAATAGCAATCCTGTGATCAGGCTGAATGAGGTGCTGCGTTTTGACAATCTCATATTCTTAATCTGGCCCAGCCAAAAAATATCGGGTTATTGTAGTTCATTTGATTTCACCGGTGATCTGTTTCAGGGGGCCGCGCAGCACAGGAAATATGCTGCGAAACGACTACAATTAAGATTGGCGCCCGAACGTCATAGTCCGTTCGCGGCTCAGCCGCTATAGTAGCTGCAAAAAAAGACCGGAGTGCGCCATGCCCATCAGTATATCCCGCCGCCAGGCCTTGATCGGTTTTTCATCGACGTTGCTCGTGCCGGCAGCCTGCGGGCGTTTGGGATCCGACAGTTTACCGGGCAACGTATTCGCGCACAGCGTGGCGAGCGGCGACCCGGACCGGACAAGTGTTGTTATATGGACGAGAGTCAGTGGCTATGACGCGCCGGTCAATGTTGACTGGTTTGTCGCAACCGACCACGAGTTCAATGACGTCGCGGCAAAAGGGCAGGTGGCAACCGGCAGCGAACGCGACTACACGGTCAAGGCGGTGGTTGAAGGCCTGTCACCGGGTCAATCGTACTTCTACCGCTTTGTGTCGGAAGGGGAAGCTTCACCTGTTGGACAAACAAAAACGCTTGCCGACGGTCATCTCGAGCGCTTGGTCATCGCAGTTGCAAGCTGTTCCAACTATCCGTTCGGATACTTCAATGCTTACGAGGCAATCGCGAACGACCCTGACGTCGATGTCGTCGCGCACCTAGGAGATTACATCTACGAATACCCGGAAGGCGGATACGGAGGCGGCACGGGAAAACGGATCGGTCGTCTGCATAAGCCGCGTCACGAAACGAAGACGCTTGATGATTATCGGGTTCGCCATGCGCAGTACAAATCCGACGCTGGATCCAGAGCGATGCATGCTCGCCACCCGTTGATCGTCATCTGGGACGACCATGAATCGGCGAACAATCCCTGGATGGAAGGTGCGGAGAATCACCAAGCGGGTGAGGGCAACTGGTTTCGTCGCCGGGCGGACTCGCTGCAGGCCTTCTTTGAGTGGATGCCGGTTCGCGATCCCAAACCGGGCCAGCCACCCGAGAATTACTGGCGCCACTACCGCTTCGGTGACCTGGTGAGTCTTGTTACGCTCGAGAGTCGGCATACCGGCCGCAGCGAACAAATCTACTGGGGCGACCTGATGCGATTCGAATCTGCGGAGGCAACAGAAGCCTATTACCGTGACGTTATTGGCGCAGAACACCGCAATTTCCTGTCGGGGGAAATGGAGGCATTTCTGTCAGCGTCGTTGCGCGAGTCAGTGGAAGCAAACCGTCGTTGGCGGGTGATTGGCAACCAGTCGGTCATGGCGCGGGTCAGGATTCCGCCGCTGGACGATCCGTATTTTGCCCGCCTTCGATCGGTGCTCGACACGGCGGGGCAGCGATCGCTCGACAACCTCTCGCGCATGGGCAAGCTGGGTGCCGTCAGCGATCTCGATGCCTGGAGTGGCTATCCTGCTGCTCGTGAGCGTTTCTTCCAAGTCGCGAAGGAGGCCGGTGTGCATGACCTGCTCGTGATTTCGGGAGACAGCCACAAATACTGGGCGAATGCGTTGTATGACGACCAGGGCCAGGGCATGGGTGTGGAATTCGGGACGACCGGCATCACTTCGCCAGAGGGGCTTGGCCTAGGGATGGACGGTCTTGCCCGGTACGATGAAGCTGTCGCGGCCGCTAACCGCGAGGTGGTCTGGACTGACGGCCGACACCGCGGGTTCATCCGGCTCGAAGTCGATCATGACGGTGCACACGCTGATTTCGTCAAAGTGACGAATGTCGAAACGCGTGACTATGAAACCCGCGTCGTCTATACGGCAAACATCGCGAACGAAAACGGCGCGCTGAGCTACCTCTGACCGCGGTCATTGAAAGAAGCCGCTAGGTGAGCGCCCGCACCAGTCGTTCAACGTCGCTCATGTCGTTGAACACGGAGAGCGCAACCCGGAAATAATGTTCCGAAACCGTGATCGTGATGTTCTGCTCCCGCAAGTGGTTTCGCATTGCCTGGGGATTGCCACGGTGGCGGAATGACACGATTGACGAGCCTGCATCGCGTGGCGTGATCGGCGCATATCCCATCGATGGCAGTTCTCCCTGGAGGTAATCAACCAGAGGTTGACGATAGGCCTGTATATTTCCGACGCCGACCCTGAGTAAGTACTCGAGCGAAGCATTGAGCTGCATTGCGACGATGCGTGCCTGTGTCCCCATCGCAAAATAGCCGAGGGCTGAGTCGAGGTATTCATATTCGGTGATTTCACCTTCACCACGAGGGTTCGGGAACCCGAAATGCTGACGACTGGCGAGCTGGTTGTGGCCATACTGCGGGCGCCGGAGAATCCCCTGCCGGTCTTTTCGCACCGACATGAATCCGAGTCCCATGTCACCCATTAGCCACTTGTAACCAGCCGCGGAGGTGAAATCTACGCCGGACGCTCGCACATCGATGGGTACGGCGCCGGCTGCCTGCACTGTGTCCGCATAGACGAGCGCGCCATTTGCATGCGCGATCTCGCAGAGCGATTTGAGGTCGTGCTGGAAACCGTTCAACATCGAGACCAGCGAAATGGCGATCAGTCGAGTTTCAGCGTTGATCGCTTTTTCGTATTTCTCGAGATCGATGACACCATCTTCTGACGCGCGGATTGTCACGACATCCATACCGCGTTTTCCAAGTTCGGTATAGGTCGGGAAGGAACCGACGAAGTGCAGCTCGTCAGTGATGATTTTGCCGCCGACCTCAGGAATGCCGAGTGCCTGCAGTAACAGGTTTTCACCGACTGTTGTGCTTTGAACGAAGCAAATCTCATCGGGATCGGCATTGATCAGTTTCGCGTAGTTCTCCAGCACGCGCTGGCGTATTGTCCCTGCTGAAAACTCGGTTGGCCCCGAGAACTGCTTGTAGTCCAGGTATATGTCCACCGCCCGTCTTGCGTCATGGCTGAGTGGATGCTGGCTGGCACTGTTGAGGTAGGTGCCCTCGAACGGAAAGAATGCATCTTTATGCGGTAACGGTGAGGATGGATCGAATGGAGAATTGTCCGTTGCGGCTTGAACGGCGAATGGCATTATCGCTGCCGCGGTACTGCCGGCCAGCATTTCCCGACGACTGATCATCAACTTTCTCCCAGGTTTTGACCTCTTAACGATAGCCCATTCGGGCAGCGAGGACAGCGGCTTCGCTCACCGGGAGGCAGGCGCGGAGGACCTTTTGCTGTCCGTGGGCAGATGGTAAAAAGCGGATGTGTCCAGTTTGCATCGATCGGGGTAGAATACGCAGCCCGAATTCATGCGCCCGTAGCTCAGTTGGATAGAGTACCTGGCTTCGAACCAGGTGGTCGGAGGTTCGAATCCTTCCGGGCGCGCCATTAAAATCAACTGGAACAACCGTTGCAGCTTGACCCACACAAAATAGTCTCGAGTATCTTCAGGGATGTTCACAATAGCGGATCGAGAAATTCAACTTCCCCTAAGGGAGGATTAGTGCATGGGGGTAATGTGTGATTAGTCGGGTGTATAGGTGTTGGTTGCCTATATTGTTAAGTTACGCATTCATTTTTGATGCGTTCGCTGATACCTCGGATTTTGGAACTTCCGGTTTAATCAAAATGCCGAGTGCCCGCATGGCTGCCGACGGCACGTTGCGCGCGACAATTTCTAGAGATGAACTGGCCGATAATTTCAATATCACCTTTCAGGCCCTGCCGAGAGTACAGGCCACCTTTCGTTACACCATCTTCGATCGGGATGGTTGGGGCAGAGGTGATTTAACCCCGGGTGAACCCGCTCTTCGGGATCGTAGTTATGGGGTTAAAGCACAATTGTTGCCTGAGACACATTGGCTACCGGCAGTTGCTGTCGGTATGCGGGACATCGTGGGTACAGGCGCTTGGCAAGGCGAATATTTGGTAGCGTCAAAAGCGTGGAACGGGTTGGATGCGACATTGGGTTTGGGCTGGGGTCGGCTAGGTTCTCGTTCCGGCTTTTCCAATCCACTTGGATTGATCAGTGACCGGTTTGATGAGCGACCGGCGAGACGCAAAACTGGCGGTTCTTTTGGCGGAAAATCTCGATATGGTAGTTTTTTTCGCGGCGACGCAGCGATTTTCGGCGGTCTGACCTACCGATTTTCGAATACTCCGCTCACTTTTGTTGCTGAGTATGAGTCGGACCAGTATGACAGCGAGGTTGCTCTTGGCATATTGGACAAGAGACCCTCTGCCTTCAATTTTGGATTGAACTGGGAGCCGATCAAAAATATCCATCTGCGCGTTTCCTGGTTGCGAGGGGATACCCTTGGAATAACCTTTTCGTCGCAAGTTGACACGAAAGAGGATGTGCCGAGAAAGTACGAAAGGCAGGGCAGGATTATTGAGGTGGACGAAAATACCGGTTTGCCGCCAGGCTATGACCCGAGCGCTTGGTACGATCACATGGTCTTTGCTGCCGAGCAGTCAGGACTTTACCTAAAGGAGGCTTATCAAGAATCCGATGACAGCAAAACAACTATAGTTTTAGAAAATCGCTCATATAATTTAACAGCTGATGCGCTGAATCAAATTATGTCTCTCAGCGAAATCTTCTTGCCTGCACATGTCTCCAGTGTCGACATCTTGCTTGAAGAAGAGGGTCTGGTCGGTCCAACGGTAAACTACACTTTGCAGCGGGAACTCAGTCGCGGCAACACCGAGAAAACAGTGGCTCGCCGGGCCACGGGTCAAATCGAATTACTCGCACCTCGGGAGCTAGAAGAAGTCACGAATAAAACCGATTTCGGATATCCAAAATTGGGATTTGGTCTTGATTTGGGCTCCAGAGTCCAGCTGATGGATCCAGACGATGCATTTAGAAAGCAGCTCTATGCGAAACTTACTGGCAGACTGCGACTCTCAGATCATGCAAATGTCTGGGTGCGTTATGAACAAAATATCTACAACGATTTTTCGAAAAGTCGCCCACCGGGTTCGGATCGATTGCCTAATGTGAGAACTTTGATAAACAACTACCTGGTAGACGGGGAGTCTGGGATTGAGCAATTTTATGGTGAATACAAAAGGAGT
>CAZWEW010000146.1:0-5643 GCA_964633055.1 uncultured Woeseia sp.
TGCTTCTTATATCGAATTGACGCTGGTTGACAGATGATAGACGGAAGCTATGACAGAAAGCCGGATCGCGTTTCGGAATGCGATCCGGCTTTTCTTTATTCTGCCGCCTTAAGGTTCTCGTAATACTCGCGAATGGGTCGGAATGGCCCGTACTTGTGCTGCTCGTGCGGGAAGTCGTCCGCATACGGCGGGTAAGGGCTGTCGATCGGCTTTCGCGTTCTGTCAGGGTAATCAACCTCGAGATTGCTCTTGATTGGCCGCGGGTGTGAATTGATATAAGCCGCGACGTCAAATGCCTCGTTATCCGTCAGGTTGGCCTCGCCGAGTGGCATTCTCGCCTTGATGAATCGGGCCGCGGTCAGTACGCGGTTCATTCCGGCGCCGTTGTTGAAACTGTCCGCTCCCCAGAGTGGCGGGAACAAGTATCCCATGGCGGGGTCTGCCGTTGCCTGGAGGCCTAGCCCATCGGCTCCATGGCATACCTGGCAGCGTCCTTCGTAGACTATTTTACCTGCCGCTACGCTGGCACCACGATCCGGTTCGGCGAACGCCGGTTGCTCGTCTATTACCCGGTTGGTTGCTCCCATGGCCTCATACTGGTTGTTAAGGCCAAGGATATAACGTTCCATCGCCAACATTTCGACACTTTCCCGCGGCAGTGGCTTGCCGTTCATGCTGCGTTGCATACAGCCGTTGATCCGGTCCGTTAGATCTCTCACGTCACCATCGCGTCCGGAGTCACGCGGGTACCTGGGCGCGCTCGGCAGCAATGACAGGGTGCCGGGCTTCGTGCCAATTTCCAGGTGACAGGACGCGCACGCCATATTGGTACCGGAGTAACGCATCGCCGGGTCGTCGTGGTTCGGTCCTATGTAGAACGAGGTATTCCTGAGCAGTCGTCGCCCATATTCTTCGGTCGCCTCCAACGGATAGTCTGTTGAACCATCGTTCGAATCGACCTTCAGTGACAGTGCAGCCCCAATGATCACGGCGCCGATTGCCAAGGATGAGAGGACTGCGGTTTGCATGCTCCCACGCGATTGAATGATATTCAGTGCCACTCTATTCGTCTCCGGCTTTACTGCTTCGCTGGTGATGTTCTTCATCATACTGTCGAACGTGGTCGGCAAAAAGGTGTTTTGGCTGCTCTATTCTGCGCCGAAATGTCGGGCTCACGACCCACGCGATTGCAAAACCGATTGCCAGCAGCATCGAGCCGATGAGGATGAAGCTGGTTACCATCAGTCTGCGCCCGTTACCTTGTCTGTTTTGAAAAACTGGCGAACGAAATGTGATACCGCGACAATCTCATCCTCACTGAGTCGGTCAGTCCACGGCGCCATCGATGTTCCCTCAATGCCATTTTGCAGGATCCGGATACTCTCCTCGAGAGTAGGCCGTTCACCACGGAAATCGCTTGGCATGATAGGCAGTTCCTTCGCCGCAAAGCCGTTTCCGTCGCCGTTGTCACCATGACATTCGGCACAATGCGTCACGTAGACGTATTCTCCGGCTTCGATAAGGCTTGGCAGTACACCGTCTGCATCCTGCTGTGGGCCGAAATTTCGGACCACTGCTGCCAGCGAGGACAGGCTCTCACTGGATTGATCGCGCCAGGCTGACATTGCGGTGCCATGTACGCCGTTCCACAGGATATCGGCAATCCGTTTGTCGCTATAGTCGCGTTGGGCCAGGTTGGTCGGCGCCGGTATCAGCCACTGGGCTGCCGGGCCATCTCCGCGTCCCGATTCTCCATGGCATCCTGCACAGTTGTCGATCCACAAAGTATTACCTTGCTCAGGATTTGCCACGGGCTTCAAGGGTGGCGCATTGCCGCGCTCTCGTGTCCTTCCCGGGTGCGCGTTGAGGAAAGGAGCCTCAAAGGACATCTTGGCCCATTTGTCATTACCGACAGCCTCCGCGGCTCGTTGATCACCTTCAGGCCAGGCGAGCTCGCGGGCACGGCCAAGTGATTCGAGATAAGCAACCAGGTCGCGGGCATCCTGGGACGGCTTATCCGGGGCGCCATCGAAAAGCTCAGCATATGACGGCATGATCGACTGCGGCATGATCGAACGCGGCGCAAAAAGATGGACATAATGCCAGTTTTCGGTTCGTGTCCTGCTCGTGCGGGAGAGGTCGGGACCGATCCGTCTCGTTCCCATCAGGTGGGGATAATCGAAACGGGACTCCCAAGCCAGCGTCGGCGCGCCGAAACGCAATATGTCTGCTTCGAGGTAGCGAATCTGCTGGGTGTGGCAGTAGGCACAACCTTCACGGGCATAGATGCTTCGACCCCGTTCCTCCGCTACCGTAGGTGGCAGAGGGTTCGGGGGAGCCATTTTCGCTGTCTGTTCAGCCAGCACCTTGGCTGGCCATACCCCGAGCCAGCCCACCGATAAAAGGAAGAAACCAACACCGGCAACGGCTGCCACGACATAGGCCATGACCAACCCACGGCCTCGTGAAAAGGGTTGACCCGTTGCGGACATGTTTTCCGTGAACCTGGGTGTCACTTCGTTGACCGTTTTTTCGACCAGTGTGCGATCGACAGCCTTTGCGCCGGCGCCCCGCGGACCCGTGGTCAGGCCAACGAACAACAGGATGAATCCGGTGGTGATCGGGATGGCCGACAGAATACGTATGATCCAGTAGGGTTGCGAAACCCGAATCGAATCGAGCCATGGTGCGCTGGATTGCCAAAGCTTGCCCTGTATCACTCCGACAATCGTTAGGTCGATCACCATGACGGAGATGCCGAATAAAAGGAGCCAGTAGGCCCATTCGAGCGCTTTTGCGTTGTAACGGGCTTTGGGAATTCGCTGCCAGGCATGAATAATGCCTCCGATGCTGGCGAAGGTTGCGAAACCGAGCATCGCCAGATGCGAGTGTGCGATGACCCAGTCGGTGAAATGAATGGTCTGGTTAACCGCCATCTGTGCCTGAGAGGCACCTTGTACGCTGACAATGACGTAAAAGATAACGGACATCGACACGAAGCGCAGCGCGATTTCCTTGGGGATCAGGCCTGCGCCCCGTTGCGACAGCATCAGGTTGGTTACCACGATGACGACAACGACGCCAAGCAGCGCAGAGGCAGTAATCGCCGTGAGCTGTGCTTCCATCGGGATGACTGAGAAGATGTAGTGATGGGTGCCGTTTAACGGATACCAAAAAAACAGACCCCAGAAGCCGAGCATGGACAGAAAGTGACTGAAGACGGGTCGTCCGGTCGATGCAGGTATGACGAAATAGAGAATCGCCAGGGCCAGCGGCGTCACAAAAAGCCCGACCGCATCATGAATCCACAGCCCGCTGATCGCTGCCCCGGCTGCACCGGGTATGAATTCGGGCACGATGTTACCCATCGGAAACGACAGGAGCGTAAAGACGAGCGCGCCGATGATGTACCAGCTGGATACGTAGAGTTTGTCCAGCCCTTTTTGGAAAAACGGTGGCAGGAACTGAATGGCTGCCATAACCAAAGCCACGACGATAAAAAGGTCCACAATGAGCGGAAACTCGGCCCACTCGAGTGGCTGGCTCACGCCGGCGAGTACGAGTATCCAGCCGGGCACCATAACTGCGAAATTCCAGATGGCGAAGAGCCACCGGCCGAGCGTGCCGCTCGTGACAGATCGACCCGTTAGAATCGGTATCGCGTGATACATGAAGGCGAAGAATGCGTTGCCCAGCCAGCCCAGCATGATGCCTTGTGTGTGCGCATATCGGAGCCGTCCCCAGCCGAACGTTAGTGACCCTCCCATGATGTCAGGCACGATGAACTGGAGCGCGACCAGGATGCCGAAACAGACAGAGAGCAAAAGCGTTACAAGCGCGGCGATGCTATGGGCATAAATAAGTTTTGTGTCGACGCGGCTTTCGATCCCGGTCATGGGTATCTCTCCTTACCCTCGGTCGTGCACGGCGGATTGTAACGGCTTCTGTACGCAATGTGAGGGTATCCCCGGCTTTGTTTTCGATCCCATTAAGAGAATTAATGCCGTCGACCGGTTCGAAAAATTACCGTAAAGTCTCGCCATGACCGGACGACTCATTGCTGTCGAAGACTGTTTCCAGCAGGGATTCGAATACGAACTAACCGAGCCCGAAGGGCGTCGATTCGCACCCGAATTTAAGCCGGAGCTGACGCCAAAAGAGATGCTGGAACTTGGCGTTTTTGGTGGGTTGTACATGACCGACTGCCGCGATGAGTTTCCGTTGGAATGGTTCCAGAATGCGAAACTGAGCCCGGAAAAAAAGGATCCATCGCTCAACTTCTTCGGTGTCGATGCGTCGCAGTCCCTGAGTGTCTGGCGCGGCAAGGGGTGGATACACGAGCAGGATCCACGCGGCTGGTTTCAGTGGTATTGCCGTTACTACCTGGGCAGGCGTAGTGTCGATGATGACCGGCAGATTGGACGCTGGCGCGCGATGCGGCGTCACCTGGCACAAATCCGAAAGCACTGTGAGCCGTTCGATTTCTCCTGTCGACCGAAGCAACGACAAGCATTGTTGCATTGGGCGTACGACACCCGGAATCTTTAGCTGTCGTTAGCAACCTTTCGAACCTGGATCAGGCGGGCCCGACGGCGGTCTGCGCGTAACACTTCAACCTGGTATCCGTTCCATTGAATAGAATCGCCGGCCACGGGGATGCGTTCCAGTTTTTCGGTGACCAGGCCGCCCACAGTAGTGATTTCGGCAGCCGGTTCCCAAGGAATGCTGAGTTTCTCACAAAGTCGCCGCAGGTCTACGTCGCTACGCAATACAACCGTGCCATCTTCTTGCACGTCCAGATCGTTAGCGGGCAGGTCGCTTTCATCACGAATGTCGCCAACGATTTCCTCGAGGACATCTTCCATTGTTGCCAGGCCACCGACGGTTCCGTATTCGTCAACGATGATCGCGAGATGCCGACGTGATTCCTGGTAAGTATGGAGAAGCTGGGGTAGGGGAGCGCTGTCGGGGACGACTAACGGTTCCTTCCTGACGGCGTCCCAGTCGATTTTTTCCCTGTCATTCTCCAGCATCCAGACCAGTAGGTCTTTCGTGAGCACGACGCCATTCACGTCGTCGATATCCGTCGTCGGTGAAAACGGAAAACGGCTGTGCCCAGAGTCCCTAACCAGCGCCAGGACGGTCGCGCGATCCATATCTGCAGACAGCAGCTGTATTTCTTCGCGCGGCAGCATGACGTCATGTGCATCCATGTGTCGCAGCTGTGTCGCGCCAACGATCATCTCGGCCGCCTGCTCTCCGACCACGCCTTCACTTCTGCCCAAAATGGCCATCAGTCGGATCTCGTCCATCGAAGTGACCGGGATGTCGCTGTCACCACGAAACGCCCGGGAGATGCGTTCACTCACCCACAGTATCGGACGCAGCACGATGGTCAGGAAGTTGACGCCATAGGCGACGTGCGTGGCCAGTTTCCGCGAATGGGCAACGCCCAGTGTCTTAGGAATAATCTCTGTAAAGAGCAGTACAGCCAACGTAAAGACGACCGAGAAAATCCACAGTGTATTCGGGTCGAATACGTTGGAATAACTGGCGCCTGCGACTGCCGTGCCGATTGTATGCGCAGCGGTGTTCAGGATGAGGATGGCCGCAATGGGTACATCCATGTTTTCCTTGAAGCCT
>CAZWEW010000147.1:0-5576 GCA_964633055.1 uncultured Woeseia sp.
GGTTTTCCGGAGGGCGCCGCTCCGCCGTGATTTTGAGCTAAGGGGTTGGGCCGGGCCGAAAGTGATTGTTCGATTCTGGATCATTACCTTCATCCTAGTGTTGATCGGCTTAGCCAGTCTGAAGATTCGATGAGCGTGGCGGTGAAACCAGAACCGGCAGCACGACGTTCCTCTGGGAAAAAGGACCTGGTCTTTGGCCTTGGCAAGACTGGCCTGTCGATAGCGCGATATCTGGCACGAAAAGATATCGACGGGATTTACATGGATAGCCGGTTAGAACCGCCGGGCGTCGACGAACTGGAGGCGATTTGCCCTGGTTCGGATATTCATGTTGGGGAGACACCCCAGAAACTGATCAGGAAAGCGTCCCGGATTATCGTGTCTCCCGGCGTTGCGGATTCGGACCCCTTTCTCGATGCAGCGCGGAAAGCCGGAGTCAACATCGTCAGCGATATCGAACTGTTCGTTGCCGAAGCCAACGCGCCCATCGTCGCTGTGACTGGATCGAATGGCAAAAGCACCGTCACTACGCTGATTTCGTTGATGTGCGACGCATCGGGCAAGGTTGGTCTGGCGGGTGCCAATCTGGGTGAACCGGCGCTCGACCTTTTGCTGGAAGACGTACCCGATTTTTACATCCTCGAACTCTCCAGTTTTCAGCTGCAGAGAACCAAGCACTTGCCTGCGGCAGTGGCGGTGTTGCTGAACGTCTCAGCTGATCACCTTGATTGGCACGAAGACGAGGACGAATACCGGTCAGCAAAATATCGTATTTTTGATCAGGCACAAGCAGCCGTGTTCAACCGTGCCGATGAAAATGCATCCGGACGTATTCTGGAAGGCATTTTGTCGCTCAACTTCGGGCTGGACGAACCGGCGGCGGATGCGTATGGCCTCCGGGTCGAGGGCGACGACGTTTTTCTTGTGCGGGGTGACCAATTACTGCTGTCGATATCAAAGATTGCGCTCGTTGGGGCCCATAACCATGCCAACTGCCTCGCCGCTCTGGCGGCGGGCCAGTTGATGGGGCTTGAAATGTCGGCAATGTTGCAGAAGTTGAACCAGTTTTCAGGTTTGCCCCATCGCATGCAGGTGGTTGGGCAGTTGCATGGTGTCCGCTACATCAACGATTCGAAGGCCACGAATGTTGGCGCCGCGATCGCGTCGGTCGAATCGGTCGAGGGTGCCGTCGTCCTTATTGCAGGTGGTCAGGGAAAAGGCGGTGATTTCGACCGACTTGCTAGGGCCACATTCGGTCGGGTACGTGTCGCGGTCCTGATCGGAGAAGACGCGCCCCTGATCGAAGTGTCGTTCAGTGACCTGATACCGGCGGTGCGGGCAGAGAACATGGATGCCGCTGTCAGGCGGGCGACAGCGCTGGCCGAGACCGGTGATACCGTTTTGCTTGCGCCCGCCTGCGCCAGTTTCGATCAGTACCCGGATTACATGGCCAGGGGTAATCACTTCACGCAGCTCGTGGAGGCATTGCCCGTATGACGACATCAAACACCATAATGCCATTCCCGGTCCGCCTCAGAAACACCATCAAGGTAGATTCCGTTCTGCTTGTCGCGTCCCTCGCCCTGTTGTTCGGTGGACTGATCGTTCTGGCATCAGCATCGATATCCATGGCCGATAATGCTGTGGGTGATCCTTTCTATTATGTGGGTCGGCAGGCTGTAGCCGCCGTCATCGGCGGCGTTGCCGGTTTCGTTTGCCTGTTCGTGCCGATGTCATTCTGGCGCAGCACGGGCCCGCTCATGTTGCTGATTGCGTTTCTTCTGCTTGTTCTCGTGCTGGTACCGGGTCTCGGCTATACCGCAAATGGAAGTACTCGCTGGATTCGTCTCGGCTTTATCAATCTGCAGGCATCAGAAGTCGCGCGACTGTGCATGATGATCTACCTCGCAGGCTATCTCGTCCGGCATAACAAGACTCTGCAGGAGCAGTTGTCTGGTTTCGTCAATCCGATGATCGTGTTATTTGTCGCGTGCTGTCTTCTGCTGGCCGAACCGGACTTTGGTGCTGCGATCGTTCTCGTCGCGACCGCTTTTTCAATGATGTTCGTGGCCGGTGCCCGCTTGCGGGATTTCTTTATTTTTCTGGTGCTCGCTGTTATCGGCGCCACGATGCTGGCGATTACGCGGCAGTATCGACTTGAGAGATTGACCGGATTTCTCGATCCTTGGGCCGATCCCTACGACAAGGGATTCCAGTTGACGCAATCGCTGATCGCGATCGGTCGTGGTGAATGGTTTGGTGTCGGTCTGGGCGATAGCGTTCAGAAACTGTTCTACCTACCGGATGCGCATACGGACTTCGTATTCGCCGTGTATGCCGAAGAGTTTGGGCTGCTAGGCTCATTCCTTCTGGTCCTGCTGTTCGCCGTCATGCTCTGGCGGATCTTCAAAGTTGGTATTCGTGCCGCAGGACTTGACCGGTTCTTCGAGGCTTATCTCGCTGTCGGCATCGGCACATGGCTTGGATTGCAGGCATTCATCAATATTGGCGTGAACATGGGTTTGTTACCCACCAAGGGTCTGACTCTGCCGCTCGTCAGCTATGGGCGCTCAAGCATGATTGTCACGATGGTCAGCCTGAGCATCCTCTTCCGGATTCATCATGAACTGGAAACTGGTTCTCGAACAGCCCACAGTCGGCGCCCGCGTAGCGGGACTGCGGGAGGGCGACAATGACCGACCGACCGATTCTGATTCTTGCGGGCGGCACCGGTGGTCACGTCTATCCGGCACTTGCCGTGGCGACCGCATTACAGGCCGAGTCTCGTGATGTGGTCTGGCTGGGGACCCGACGAGGGTTGGAGTCGCGAGTCGTACCTGCTGCTGATATCCCGATTGAGTGGGTCGCAATAAGCGGGGTTCGGGGCAAGGGGATCGTCACCCTGATGCTAGCGCCTTTTCGGCTACTCTACGCATTCTGGCAGTCGCTCATCGTGATGCTGAAGCACCGGCCAGCGGCTGTCCTCGGTATGGGTGGATTCGTGAGCGGTCCCGGGGGTCTCGCGGCTTGGCTCACCCTTCGTCCCTTGGTTATTCACGAACAGAATGCCGTTGCCGGCATGACAAATCGTCTTCTGGCGCATCTTGCCCGGGTTGTGCTGCAGGCCTTCCCCGGCAGTTTTAATTCTCGCAAATCGATCGAAACGGTAGGGAATCCCGTTCGGCCGGATATCGTGTCGATCGATGATCCGGACTCCCGCCTGCGTGGCCGCACAGGCCCGGTGCGGCTGCTCGTTCTCGGTGGCAGCCAGGGGGCACTCTCGCTCAATGAAACAGTACCGGAGGCTCTGGCCATGCTTCCGGACGATATTCGGCCAGTCGTCCGGCACCAGACCGGAGAACGAACCGCGGCCGAAGCGCACGCAGCTTACGGAAAAAATGGTATCGACGTGCGGTTGGAACCTTTTATCGAAGACATGGCTTCGGCTTATGTCTGGGCCGATCTCGTGATTTGCAGAGCTGGTGCACTCACGGTCGCTGAACTTTCGGCGGCAGGTGTGCCGGCCATCTTCGTCCCCTTTCCGGCTGCGGTAGACGATCACCAGACGGCGAATGCTGGGCCGATGGTCGAGGCCGGCGCAGCGAAAATTCTCCAGCAATGCGACATGAGCGGCGATTCACTCGCGTGTTTGCTTCGAAAATGGGTGTCCGATCGTGATGGGCTGCTCGACCGCGCCAGAAAGGCGCGCTCGCTAGCGATGCCGGACTCACTGTCACGGATCAAACGCCACTGTCTTGATGCTGCGGGAGGCGCGCCATGATCCAGCGCATGCGCCGTATCAATTGCGTTCACTTTGTGGGTATCGGTGGCTCGGGGATGTCAGGTATCGCCGAGGTGATGCTGAGCCTGGGCTATGACGTGCAGGGCTCTGACCTAAAACAGAACAAGGCGGTGAAGCGCCTTGAATCCCAGGGTGCCCGGGTATTCATTGGCCATGACGCTGATCACGTGACTGATGCGGATGCAGTAGTCGTGTCCAGCGCTGTCAATGAATCGAATCCCGAAGTCGTCGCGGCGCGTGAGGCACTCATGCCGGTCGTTCAGCGTGCCGAAATGCTTGCCGAACTCATGCGCTTCCGCCACTCGATTGCTGTGGCCGGTACGCACGGAAAAACAACGACGACCAGCCTCGTCGCGAGTGTTCTCGCTGAAGGCGGGCTCGATCCGACATTCGTAATCGGCGGCCGTTTGAAAAGTGCAGACGCGAATGCCCGTCTCGGCCAGGGCGACTATCTTGTAGCCGAAGCCGACGAAAGTGATGCGTCGTTCGTTCATCTGAAGCCAATGCTCGCAATCGTGACCAACATTGACGCGGATCACATGTCAACCTACAAGGGGGACATCGAAATACTGCGAAGCGGTTTCGTCAAGTTTCTGCAGAACCTTCCTTTTTATGGGCTCGCAATCGTTTGTATCGACGATCCTGGCGTGAACGAAATTCTCGGTCAGGTGGCCCGATCAGTGGTGACCTATGGTGTTAACGACGAAGCCGACTTTCGTGCCGAGAACATCAGGTTCGACAAGGGTGTCACGACATTTGACGTGTTTCGGGTTGGTCGCGAGGAGGCGTTGCGCGTAACCCTGCGGCTGCCCGGAATGCACAACGTACGCAATGCGCTCGCAACGATTGCCGTCGCCCATGAATTACAGGTCTGTGACCGGGCTGTCATAGATGCGCTTCGGAATTTCGAAGGCATTGACCGGCGCTTTCAGAGTCTGGGCGAGGTGCGTACCGCGAAGGGCAAGGTTCTGATGATCGACGACTACGGTCATCATCCCACGGAGATTGCAGCGACACTCGCCGCCGCCCGCACAGGCTGGCCAGGGCGTCGAATCGTCCTCGCATTCCAGCCGCATCGCTATACGCGTACCCGAGACCTGCTCGATGATTTTGCGTCCGTCCTTAGCGATGTTGATGTGCTTGTCCTCTTGGAAGTTTTTGGCGCCGGTGAAGATCCGATTACTGGCGCCGACGGTCGGGCGATTGCGCGGGCCGTCCGGGGACGAGGCAGTGTGGAGCCCGTTTTCGTCGAGTCACTCGAGAAATTACCTGCGACTCTCGAAGGATTGTTCGAAGACGGTGATCTGCTTCTGACCATGGGCGCGGGTGACATTGGCAGTTTTGCTGCCGGTCTGCCCAACCTGCTCGCGCAGGGTCCGCAACTGAAGATACAGAAATGATGCCCGCATGGAATAAACCCACAATCTCGGGGGTGATATGCCGGAACGAGCCGATTAGCCGGCATACATCCTGGCGTGTTGGTGGACCGGCGGAACAATTTTTCAGACCAGCGAACTTGGATGACCTTGCGCTGTTCCTTTCGGCGCGTGACTCGGCAACACCGGTGGTCTGGCTCGGACTCGGCAGTAATCTTCTGGTGCGCGATGGCGGGTTGTCAGGCGTCGTCATCGCTGCGGCCGGGTTATTTAATGATTTGGAAGACTCCGGCGGCCACATTGTGCGAGCCGGAACAAGCCTGCCATGTACACGGCTGGCCAGGCAGTGTATTCGCTGGGGATACGGTCCGTCGGGATTTTTTGCCGGCATTCCGGGG
>CAZWEW010000148.1:0-5527 GCA_964633055.1 uncultured Woeseia sp.
TTTGATTTGCTGCGGTAACGTACCTGCGATTTAGCCGTTTCGAAAGCCGGAAAACAACAGTATCGGTCGCTAACTTCTTTTCCCGCGGACAAATTCTCAGGTCTGGCACTTCAGGCAGTAATAGGTCGATCGCTGCCCGAGCACGATTGATCGAATCGGCGTTTCGCAAGTCCGGCATGGCAGGTCGCCCCGGCCATACACATCCAGTTTTTGCCTGAAATAGCCCGGTTCCCCATCGCCGCCGTGAAAGTCACGCAACGTGGTCCCGCCGGCCTTGATTGCGCGCTCGAGTACTGACTTGACACAGTCCGCGAGTCGATTCATCCGTTTTTCGGCAACCCTGCCAGCGGCTCGACGGGGATGGATTCCGGCGCCATGGAGCGCCTCGCTTGCATAGATATTACCGACACCGACGACGATGGATGCATTCATGATGAATGACTTGATTGCCACCTTCCTGCCACGCGATCGATGCCGCAGGTACGCACCGTCGAACGCGTCCGACAGTGGTTCTGGACCCAGGCCCTTCAGCAAATTGTGCTCAGACGGATTTTCTGCCCAGAGTAGCGAGCCGAATCGCCGGGGGTCGCGGAACCTGAGCGCTTTTCCGCTGCCGAAACAGATGTCGATGTGATCGTGTTTGCCGGCGGGCTCTTCGCGATCGATGATGCGTACGCTACCCGACATGCCGAGGTGCATGATTGCGGTGCCTGCCTCGGTGTTGAACAACAGGTATTTTGCGCGCCGCTCCACCGAGCGAATTTGCTGACCGGGCAGGCAATTGTCGATGTCCTCGGGAACGGGCCAACGCAGTCGGCGGTCGCGGACGATGACGTCACGGACCTCCTGCTGCTCGACCCACGGCGCAATTCCGCGACGGCTGGTTTCGACTTCGGGTAATTCGGGCATCTGGATGGGTTTCTGTCACTGTGAGCACAATATAGTCGCATTGCAATGAACAGTGCCACAGTGGGTTCCGGTGTGTGCCGGCGTCTTCGACTGGGGTTAAAAATAAACGTTCCGTGCGAACGGATTTGACGACGCAATCAAAAAAGCCCGCTTTCGCGGGCTTTTGATTCCATTCTTATTTGATCTTTGCTTCCTTGTACATCACGTGCTTTCGTACCACAGGATCGTACTTTTTGGTCTCCATCTTGTCCGGATGCAGACGTTTGTTCTTGGCTGTCGTGTAGTAGTGGCCGGTTCCGGCACTTGAAACCAGCTTGATCTTCTCGCGAGTACTTTTTGCCATCCTGGAAACTCCCTGTCAGATTCGCTGGCCCTGCGCACGCAGGTCGCTGAGTACTTTCTCGATGCCATGCTTGTCGATGATTCGCATGCCCTTGTGCGATACGCGTAGGCGAACCCAGCGCTGCTCGGACTCGATCCAGAAACGCTTGTATTGCAGGTTCGGCAAAAACCGTCTGCGTGTCTTGTTGTGTGCGTGGGAAACATTGTTACCCGTTTGCGGGCGTTTCCCGGTCACCTGGCATACCTTGGACATGATTAAGTCTCTGATTTTACAAAAGTATGCCCGCTAGCTATGGGCACAGAGCGGGACTTTATACCAGCCCCGGATGCGCTGATCAAGGGACTGCTCGAGTGCCTGCATCATACTCTTCGCAGCGAGCGAGGTGCTGGTCCTGTTGCCGATGACCAGATGATTCATGAGCCGGATATCGACAAGTTTCACGGCCGCCCCGACGAGGTGCGTAATCCGCTCGTCGGCCTGGCTTGATTCAGCGACGGTCGGGCCAGCGTATCTGCTTGGCAGGGACCCCGACAAAACAGAAGCGACACCAGCTCTCCACCTGACATCGTCGCGACGGGATCATGGCCCGCAACCGAATTCCTGCTGGTTACCTTGCCCTACATGGACTTTCCCTGTCCCCTGAATTTGTCGGAAGGGGACAGACTGTGTCCTTGCAGTCTGTGAACCAATTCGCAATGCTGACCGCACAGGGCCGATTTACTGGCATTTTATTGACAAGGCGGGCTAAGCTTTCCTGTCCCGGGAGGGTATTTGAATCATGGACTCAATCAGGATAGTCCTCGGCGTATCAGGCGGAATTGCCGCCTACAAGACGCCCGAGCTCGTGCGACGCCTCAAGGATCGCGGCGCTGACGTACAGGTCGTGATGACCCGATCCGCGCACGAATTCGTGACCGAGACCTCTCTGCAGGCGGTTTCCGGCCGGCAGGTCCGGGAGAATCTGTGGGACAGGGAAGCCGAAGCCGCCATGGGCCACATCGAACTCGCGCGGTGGGCCGACCTCGTGCTCATCGTGCCGGCAACGGCCGAGATAATGTCCCGGCTCGCATCCGGGGGTGCGGGCGACCTGCTGTCGACGCTTTGCCTTGCGACCGAAGCGCCGGTCGCTATCGCCCCCGCAATGAATCACGTTATGTGGTCGAATCCCGCCGTGCAGGAGAACCGTCGGACGCTCAAGCAGCGTGGTATGCGAATCCTCGGTCCCGCGTCCGGCGATCAGGTCTGTGGTGAGTCTGGATCGGGCAGGATGCTCGAGCCGGACGATATCGTTTCCGCGGTCATGTCGCCGTCGGCGATGCCGGATGCCCCGCTGGCAGGGCGCACGGTCATGATCACCGCCGGGCCGACCCATGAGCCGATTGATCCTGTTCGCTTCATGAGCAATAGAAGCTCCGGGAAGATGGGTTACGCGCTGGCGGCTGCGGTGAGGGAAGCTGGCGCAGACGTTATCCTGGTCAGCGGGCCGGTCATCATTCCCCGACCATCGTACGTCGACGTCGTCGACGTCGAAAGCGCGGAAGAGATGTATGGTGCCGTCCATGAACGCGTTGGCGAGGCCGATATTTTTATCGGTGTCGCCGCGGTTAGCGATTATCGTTCGGAGAACATCGAGGCGGAGAAGATCAAGAAATCCGGCGACGGTCTGTCGCTCGACCTCGTTCAGAGTCGCGATATCCTGGCCTCGGTCGCAGCGCTGGAAGAACGACCGTTTACGGTCGGTTTTGCGGCAGAAACCGAGAAGCTGCGTGAGCACGCGCTCGCGAAGATGAAACGGAAGCGACTCGACATGATCGTCGCGAACCTAGTCGGACGTGACAAGGCGTTTCAATCTGATCGCAACGCCGTCGAGGTGTTTTGGCCCGGCGATATGCAATCGTTGCCGGAGGCCGACAAGCGTTCGCTGGCTCGTGGTATCGTTGAGCTCATCGTACAGCGTTACGAAGTGGCACAGGCCGTAGAGACGCAGCCTAAACCCCCTATCCGAGTCGTCGGGGACTGACCAGAAAAAGTGCGATCTGTTGAACTGAAGATACTGGACGCCCGTGTCGGGGATGCCTATCCCTTGCCACACTACGCCACCGACGGGTCGGCCGGCCTCGACATGCGGGCCTGCATTGACGAACCATTGACGGTCTCGCCCGGTGAGACGGTGCTGGTTCCATCGGGACTCGCGATTCATGTTGCTGACCCGGGACTGGCTGCCGTTTTACTGCCACGGTCGGGTCTCGGCCACAAACACGGGATCGTGCTTGGTAATCTGACCGGTCTCATCGACTCGGACTACCAGGGCCAGGTATTCGTGTCGATCTGGAATCGCGGTAGTAAGGCGTACGACATCGACCCCGGCGAGCGGATCGCACAGATGGTGTTCGTGCCTGTGGAGCGGGTCGAGTTCAGGGTTGTCGAGACATTCGAGGACTCTAGCCGGGGCGACGGCGGCTTCGGTCATACCGGACAGCAATAATCAATAAAACAGGGTCTCGGCTACCTATAAAATCAGGTCGAAGTTAGCGGGTCAGGCTCCGGAACCATAGTGCTTTCGGTAATTCACGACGGTTTCCAGAAACTCGGCATACTCGCTAGTTTCCTCGAGCAATTCGATGAGGTCGTCGAGCCTGACTATGCTGACGACGGGGATCTTCAGTTGTTCCTCGAGGTCCTGCACCGCTGAACGGCCACACTGCCCTATCTCCTGTCGGTCGAGAGAAATGACCAGCCCGGCAACATCGGCCCCGGCGCTTGCGATGATCTGGTGGGCCTCCCTGATCGCCGTCCCGGCGGTGATGACATCGTCGACGATCATAACTTCGCCTGCGAGCGGTGCCCCGACGATATTTCCTCCCTCGCCGTGACCTTTTGCTTCCTTCCGATTGAAGGCATAGGGCACGTCGACATCGTGATGCTCGGCCAGCGCTGCCGCTGCGAGTGTGACGAGCGGGATTCCCTTGTACGCGGGCCCGAAAAGCATATCGAATTCGAGCTCAGAATCGGCAATTGCAGACGCGTAGTAGCGGCCGAGCTTGGCTGCCGCGTAGCCTTTTGAAAACAGACCGGCATTGAAGAAATAGGGGCTGACCCGACCAGACTTGAGCGTGAACTCACCGAACTGGAGGGCCCCCAGTTCGAGGGATAATTCCAAAAACTCCTTTTTGTATGCACGCATTCGGTTGGACCAGCCTCAGGCTTCTGTATGATTGCTCGCTTCGGGAATTGCATCGCCGGCCCGGGAGCGGGATCGAGTATGACACAGCAATTCTTCGAATTCTGCAGGTAGTCAGCTCAGTCATTACTCGTCACGACAACAGGAGAAACCGGTTTGTTTCGCGTTATCAGTCTCAATGCCAATGGCATTCGCGCCGCTGCCCGCAAGGGTTTTTTTGAATGGATGGAGAAACAGGATGTCGACGTGGTGTGCATCCAGGAGACGAAGGCGCAGGAGCATCAGTTGACCGATGACTGTTTCCACCCTGCAGGCTATCACTGTTACTACGAAGACGCGGTCAAGAAAGGGTACAGCGGCACGGCGATATATACGCGGCATGAACCGAAGAAAGTCGTCCGGGGATGGGGTGTTGCGGAATTTGACGACGAGGGCCGTTATCTCGAAGTACAGCTCGGGAACATCAGCGTGGTATCTCTTTACCTGCCTTCGGGGTCTTCCGGCGAGCTAAGGCAGCAGGCCAAGTACCGCTTTCTGGATGACTTTACGCCTTATTTACAAAAACTTAGACGACGGCGTTCCGAATACATTCTCTGTGGTGACTGGAATATTGCGCACAAAAATATTGACCTGCGGAACTGGCGCTCTAACCAGAAGAACTCGGGCTTTCTACCGGAGGAGCGGGCATGGATGGACAACCTCTTCGGCCAGCAGAGATACGTCGACGCATTCAGGGTGGTCAACGAGGAACCGGACCAGTATACGTGGTGGTCCAATCGCGGCCGGGCGTGGGATAAAAATGTAGGATGGCGGCTGGATTACCAGGTCGTTACGCCCGGCCTTAAAGACAAGGTGATTCGAACGGACATCTACAAGGACGAACGATTCTCCGATCACGCGCCGTTAACGATGGACTACGACTGGTTGTATGACGGCTGACGTGCACCTCGATCGCACGCGACGGGAGACCTTCAGGGAAGCGATCCTGAACCGACGCATGCTGATCTGCGTGTTCACCGGTTTTACATCGGGACTGCCGCTCTACGTGCTGTTTCAGCTGGTGCCCGGATGGCTGAGAGTGGAGGGCGTCGGTC
>CAZWEW010000149.1:0-5450 GCA_964633055.1 uncultured Woeseia sp.
CTCCATACTGGGCTGCTAATCCAGAAATGCCACTTTGGCTGTTTCAGGGCGCAAGCAATGCTGATGATTCATAAATGTTGGGCTGCATTAAGGCAATAACGACCGATAATACTGCGAAAAAGCCCGTAACAGCGACAATAAACAGCTTTGCATTCCAGAGGACTAAAAACAGTTCTTTGAGATCAATTTCGTCTTCATACTGTAAGTGGTTAGAGCTTAGCTCGGGGTTTTGAGAGTTCATTCACGGGATTACTGTTTGCTCATGTTAAAGAAGGCTGCAATTGATGCCATAGCCTATCATCGCCATTACGGATAATGGCCTGTGGGCATTAAGCTAGATAGATTTAACGGGATTAGCCTGACGCCGGATATTACGCCTCTGGTGTGCAATGACTGGCTAGAATTCTTTCACTTTCTGGCTTGTTAAACAGCGGCAGCCCGGTTCCAGCCAGGCCTACTACGGCTGCACTTTCAATGAGTCGATTATTAATCAGATTATCGCCCAGACGAAGACAGATTGAGGGGGCAGGCAATTGAGCCCCTATAACGTCTGCTTCTACGATTTTGCTACTCAAGGGTGAGCCTACCGCTATTAGCAAAACCGTGCATAATACAATTGCTAAAATGTGTGTTTTGACTGTGGTAAGCCTTCCTTTACCAATGGCTCCACTCAAAACATCTTTTGCTCTGTGTTCTAAAAACATTTCAATTACTTTGTATAAGGTTGGGCTAAAGAGACTTTTGCCTTCTGTCATTTTTACAAAGGCTACTGCGTATTCTACTTTTGCTATTTTTTTTGCATCATCTTCAGTAGTTTGTATTACATACTTGATGCACTTATGCAGTGTAATAGTAGCAGAACTTTACAACATTGTTTACAACAAAGACGAAGGAATGCGTCTTTACAACATAGGAAACAGCGTAGGAATGGAGGCTGTAGGGCGTGTTACTACTCCCACTCGATCGTGGCCGGCGGCTTGCCCGATATGTCGTAAGTGACCCGCGATATGCCGTCGACTTCGTTGATGATCCGAAGTGACACGTGCTCGAGAAAATCGTATGGCAACCGCGCCCATCTCGCGGTCATGAAATCAATGGTCTCGACGGCACGTAAGGCGACGACATAGTCGTACTTTCGACCATCACCCATAACGCCCACCGAACGAACCGGCAGGAAGACCACAAAAGCCTGACTGGTCTTGTCATACAAGTCGTTCGATCGCAACTCTTCGATAAAAATATCGTCTGCGAGTTGCAGCCGCTCGACAAACTCCCGTTTAACTTCCCCAATAACACGCACACCCAGGCCTGGACCAGGGAATGGGTGGCGATAGACCATTTCCCGCGGCAATCCCAGCTCGATTCCAATCTTCCGAACTTCATCCTTGAAAAGCTCTCTGAGTGGCTCGACGAGCTTCATGCGCATCTTCTCAGGCAGACCGCCCACATTGTGGTGTGACTTGATGACATGGGCCTTACCGGTCTTCGCGCCGGCCGACTCGATGACATCCGGGTAGATCGTGCCCTGCGCAAGCCATTCGATGCCCTCAAGCAACTTTGCCTGTTCATCGAATACCTCGATGAACAATCCGCCGATGACCTTCCGCTTTTCTTCGGGGTCTTCCACGCCCAGGAGCTCATTGAAGAACCGATCTGCCGCATTTACCCGAACCACATTGATATGCATATGCTCCGCGAAGGCGTCCATTACCTGATCACCCTCATGATGACGGAGCAATCCATGGTCGACGAATACACAGGTCAGCCGGTCGCCGATCGCTTCATGCAGGAGCGCCGCAACGACCGACGAATCCACGCCACCGGACAGACCGAGCAATACCTTTCCGTCACCAACCGTCTCGCGAACCGACGTGATGGCGTCGGCAACGATGTTTCCGGCTGTCCAGTCACCCGGGCACCCACAGATGTCGTGGACGAAACGTTCGATAATGACCTGTCCTTGGGTGGTATGCGTCACCTCGGGGTGGAACTGAACACCGTAGTAGTGCCGCTCACGATCTTCCATGGCAGCCAGTGGCGAATTCTCACTGACGCCGGCAACGACGAATCCGTCGGGAATTGCCTCGACGCGGTCGCCGTGACTCATCCAGACTTTCAGCATCGGCTCACCGGCATCTCCGTCGTCGAGGCCTGCCAGCAAGGTCGAGTCAGTCGGTGTAACTTCGGCATATCCGAACTCCCGATGTTCCGATGCTGCTACCCGACCGCCCAGCTGTGTGGCCATTGCCTGCATGCCATAGCAGATGCCGAGAACCGGGACGCCCAGTTCGAACACAGCCTGGGATACCCGTGGCGGATCATCGAGATTCACTGATTCCGGCCCACCAGAGAGAACGATCCCGGATGGCGCAATATCCGCGAGCGCTGTCTCCTTCATGTCCCAGGGGTGAATTTCGGAATAAGCGCCGGCTTCGCGGACTCGACGTGCGATCAGCTGCGTGTACTGGCTACCAAAATCCAGAATAAGGATTCGATGTGCATGAATATCGGCTTCAGGAGCCGATGAAAGATCGAGTGCATCGGACATCCGTTTCGGCTTAGTTGCTGGACCGGTAATTGGGAGCTTCTTTTGTGACGGTCACATCGTGGACATGGCTTTCCCTTATGCCGGCCGATGTGATCTGAACGAATTTCGGTTTTGTCCTCATCTGATCGATATTGTGGCTGCCGGTATACCCCATGGCAGCCCTGACACCACCAACGAGCTGGTGCACGATAGCGATGAGCGCTCCCTTGTACGGAACACGTCCTTCGATGCCTTCCGGCACCAGTTTTTCGAGTTCTTCCGTCGCATCCTGGAAGTAACGATCTGCGGACCCCTGCTGCTGACCCATCGCACCGACCGAACCCATGCCCCGGTAGGATTTGTACGAACGTCCCTGGAACAGTTCGACCTCACCCGGCGATTCCTCGGTGCCCGCAAACAGCCCACCGATCATGACCGAATAGGCACCCGCAACCAGCGCTTTCGCAATATCACCCGAATACCGAATACCGCCGTCAGCAATCAGCGGTATACCCGACTTCTTAAGCGCATCCGTCACTTCAGCAACTGCCGTAATCTGCGGCACGCCAACACCTGCGACAACGCGGGTGGTGCAAATCGAACCTGGGCCGATACCAACCTTGACGCCGTCAGCACCCGCTTTGACGAGTGCCTGTGCCGCTTCTGCCGTAACGACATTGCCGCCGATGACCTCGAGATCCGGATAGGTCTTCTTGATCCGGGCGACCCGTTCGATCACACCCTTGGAGAATCCATGTGCTGAATCAACCACGATGACATCAACGCCGGCTTCCACGAGGACGGCAACACGCTCGTCAGTATCAAACCCCGTGCCAACCGCCGCACCGACGCGCAACGCGCCACAATTATCTTTGCAAGCATGCGGAAAGTCCCTTGCCTTCTGGAAGTCCTTGGCAGTGATCATGCCCCTGAGTTCGAAATCGTCGGTGACAACAAGTACCTTTTCGATCCGGTGCTTGTGCAGCAACGAAAGCACTTCGTCATCATCGGCCCCCTCTTTCACCGTCACAAGTCGCTCCTTCGGCGTCATCACGGTTGCCACAGGCGCATCGAGTTTCGTTTCGAATCGGAGGTCACGGCCGGTCACGATACCAATCGTCGTCTTGCCCTCGACAACCGGCACGCCGGAGATTCCCATCGCTTTGGTGAGCTCAATCACCTCGCGAATGCTCATATTTGGCGGCACGGTGATCGGGTCCCTGACGATCCCGCTTTCAAACTTCTTGACGCGCAGCACTTCGCTCGCCTGCATGTCGGGCGCCATGTTGCGGTGAATAATGCCAAGCCCCCCTTCCTGCGCGAGAGTAATCGCAAGTCGCGCCTCGGTGACAGTATCCATAGCCGCCGACAGGAGCGGAATATTCAGTGTGATGCCGGCACTCAGCCGGGTCGACAAATCCACCTCGCGTGGCAGAACGTCCGAATAATCCGGCTGCAGTAAAACATCATCAAAAGTCAGTGCTTCCCTGGCTATCCGCATTGTCTATTCCGTCTTTGGCAAGGCTGAGTTAAACGGGCAATTGTACGCAGTCCCGATTTACCGGTAAACGCCGGCACGGAACAATTTCGAGTCGTATACTGTCCCCGTGACTGATCTCCTGACTCAATCTCCCGCCGTGCGAGCCATCAGCGTCTCCGAACTAAACCGACGCGCGAAGTCGCTACTCGAGGATGGTATCGCAAAAACCTGGGTCGAAGGGGAGATCTCCAACTTGTCCCGGCCTGCATCGGGCCACGTCTATTTCTCGTTAAAGGACGATACGGCTCAGATCCGCTGTGCCTGGTTTAAAGGTCGCCAGCGCGGTCCCACCATCAACATGAAAAACGGCGACCAGATGCTCGCCTTCGGCCAGGTCAGCCTTTACGAAGCACGCGGCGACTATCAGCTGATCGTCGAGCAACTCGAGGCAGCAGGTGAAGGCGAATTACTGCGACAATTCGAGGCCCTGAAGAAAAAACTCGTGAGCGAAGGCCTGTTCGACGAGTCCCGAAAGTCGACCCTGCCGGACCTACCGACATCAGTGGGCGTCGTCACGTCGCCGAGCGGTGCTGCCGTCAGGGATATCGTGACGGTGCTTGGACGCCGATTTCCGTCCGTTCACGTGATCATTTATCCGACTGCCGTTCAGGGCGACCTCGCGGCAAGACAGATCGTTTACGCCATTGAATCAGCTGTAAAGCGGGATGAGTGCGATGTCCTGATAGTCGGTCGAGGCGGTGGATCGCTCGAAGACCTGTGGCCATTCAATGAAGAAATCGTCGCGCGCGCGATTGCGGATTGCCCTATCCCGATCGTGAGCGCCGTCGGTCATGAAACGGACGTCACGATCGCCGACTTCGTCGCCGACGTGCGTGCGCCAACGCCATCCGGTGCCGCCGAACTAGTCGTCCCAGATCGCGCCGACTGGCTTCGACATCTCGAAACGATATCGATGAGGGTCGCGCTTCTTGGCAGGCGCTATCTCGAAGATCGATTCCAGTCGCTCGACTGGATGGGCAAAAGACTGTCGCAAGCAAGCCCCGCCACGACGGTCCGGCGACAGCGAGACTGGCTTCGCAACCTGCAGCAGGTGATGACGGGCGCCATCCGACATCAGGTATCGAACCGTCGGATAGACATCGCCGACTCGCAGTCGCGGCTAATGCGTCAATCGCCACAAGTCGTCGTGCAGCGGCGACTGAATCAAAGCAGCGTGCTTGGACAACGGTTGGGCGCCGCGGGGCGAAAGACGATCGAACAACTGACGGCACGGCTCAACGTCGCTGCGCGTGCGCTCAAAACGGTCAGCCCCCTCGCCACCCTGGACCGAGGCTATGCCATCGTCACGGATACAGAGAGTGGCGCGATCGTGTCGGACGCGACACGGATCAGCGAAGGCCAACAGATAGCGACACGACTGGC
>CAZWEW010000150.1:0-5397 GCA_964633055.1 uncultured Woeseia sp.
GTCGAGAATGCCCGGCTAAGCGCAATGTCTCGCAATAAGTCCGGCAACCGGTGACCGCCCGCCGCAAAACGGTCTTCAAACCATTTTAGCGTATCGCGATCGTGACGCAGCGATACGGGCCCGCCAGTACCGTAAGCATACAACCGGTTGACCAGGCAATACGATAATTTCGGGTGATCTCGCATGGCCTGCGTGAGACCCGTGACATCGTCGTAAAAGATTCCGTCGAGTTCGCCAGTGATATCCAGTTCAGCGCCGTTTTCGGTCGCCCGGTAGGCGCCGGCCCCGTCAAAATTCTCGAGTGACAGCCCCATCGGGTCGGTAATGAGGTGACAACCTGCGCAAGACGGGTTTTCGCTATGTACGATGAGGCGCTCACGAGCGGTTGGCACATCACCGGCTTCCTCCAGCGCCGAGAAATCGACGTTTGGCGGCGGATCGGGCACCTTCTGGCACAGGAACAGTTCGCGTAATGCCCGGCCACGCAACGTCGGTGAACTGCGTACGGAGTGCGAATTAGCCGCCAGAAAACTGATGTGAGTTAATAATCCGGCGCGATAGCTATCATCATCGAACTGGTGAGACGTCCAGCCGGGTTCGGCCGGCGTTCCATAAACAGCGGCAAGATGCGGTGACATGAACGTATCGCGAGTGATGAACAGGTCACGATAGTCGCGCCCCTTATCAAACAAGTGATCGACGATCGTTAGCAGCGTCTGCTCTCGTGCGTCTGCGAGGGTCGCCCCCGTCACATGCGGATAAACGACAGGGTCTTTTGCAAGACTGTTGAAATCATCAAATGCGAGCATGTCATCGAAGAAAGCCCGCATACCATCTTCAAGACGCGCGCTCGACAGCATTCGTTCCACCTGCACGCCGAGGCCTTCGGGGTCGTGAAGCTCCCCGGCACCGGCAGCTCGCAGCAATTCATCATCAGGCCCGGAATTCCACAGGAAATAGCTGAGGCGCGACGCCATAGACCAGCCATCCAATCGCGCGGTATCCGGATTTTCGGGGTCAGGTTCGGATCGATCGATGATAAAGAGAACCTCGGGGCTGATGAGGATCGACTCGAGTGCAATAGCAAGTCCCGGGTAAAACCCGCCAGCCCTTTGTGACGCGTGACCGGCAATAGCGACCAAACCGTCGACTTCGTCTTCGTTGAGAGGCCGGCGATAGAGCAAACGTCCGGTTTCGCGCAAGAACATCGCCGCACAGGTATCGTCTGCCGCATCGACCGAAGTCGGCCGGCAGGGGATCAAAAAATCACGGTGTGCATCATCGACAATCTTTGCGGCGATAAATTGTGCCGCTTGCTGTATTTGTTGCACCTGATCCGACGTAACACCCACTGACTCGGCGCCCGACGCCAGTAGGCCGTCCGTTCTCATTAACGGCGGCAGCGGAGGAATCACGCTCTCGGCGACATCCTCGCCGAACACATGACCTATCGTGTTCGAGTATTGTTCCGCCGTCAGCAGACGAACGCGCAGAGGTGACTCGCTGGATTCCGGCTCAGCGGGTTCCTGACCGCACGCCGCAAACAAGCCGGCGCCGGCTACAACGACCAGAATTGATCTCAAATTGTTGAAATTGTTAAACAAAATTAAATTAATCAGCAGTATTCGAGCCGAAAATTATACCACCACTCTGTTCAGCAAGGATCTATCGCTGCCGGGCCACCTGGTCGGGCGTAACCAAGCCGCCCGGGTTGTCCCAGGAATGCCGGATGAAACTGGCAACCGCCGCAATCTCCTCATCGTCAAGCAGATACTGGTGCTCATCCATCGGCTCCCACCAGCGCGGCGCCAACGGGGGGTCAGGGAGCTCGGGACCATAAAGGATGACGTTGATCATCGATGCCGGATTCTCGGCCTGTACGACGAGACTGCCATCATTGAGCTTCGGGCCCATTTCAGTGTCGCCGAGACCCGTCGGCAGGTGGCAGGTGCCACAGTACAGGTTGTAAATCGTTCTGCCCCGTCCCAACACCTGTTGGTCCGCGTGGCGGCGCCTATCTTCACTGACTGCTGGGAGCGATTTGAGGTAAGTCGTCATTGCACGAGTGTCGCTCACAGAAAGATGGCGCGTGCTGTCCATGACCACTTCGTTCATCGGTCCGAATGTATCCAGAAAACGGTTTCTACCCGTCCGAAGATAAGAGAGGAGATCCGCATCTAACCAGAGACTGAGACCCGTCTCAGATGATGTGAGATTAGGTGCCGACCAGGGTCGGTACACACCGCCGTGCACCTTGTCGAGATATTCGCCGCCCGCCATAAAACGATCATTGTCTTCAGCGCCCATCATATTGCGCGGGGTATGACAGGCACCGCAGTGCGCAAGCCCTTCAACGAGGTAGGCCCCACGGTTCCATTCTTCCGATTCCGTCTCTTCCGCCACAAAGACGCCGTCCGTGAAAAACAGTGCCTTCCAAGCCACCAACAGCACCCGCATGTTGAATGGAAATGAAAGGTCATTCCCGGGTGCTGTCTGCCCCACTGCCGGAAGGTTCATCAGGTAGGCATAAATGGCCGATACATCGTTGTCTGTCACCCTGGTGAATGACGTGTAGGGGAATGCGGGATAAAGATGCGTGCCATCCGGCCGCACACCGAATCGCATGGACTCCAGAAACTGCTCGGCCGTCCAGTTGCCGATACCAGTCTCCTCGTCGGGTGTAATGTTGGTCGAATAGATCGTGCCGAACGGAGTCTCGAACGGCAACCCTCCAGCCATCAGCTCACCCCCCTCGACTGTGTGGCAGGCTCCACAATTGCCCGCAATCGCGAGGTAGCGTCCGCGCGCTATTAGTGCGTCGTCATCGAGTGCAATTGGGGCTAGCTCGTAGTCGATCGAAGTGGGCGGACCCAGAATGCGAAGGCCCAGAAACAGGGCGGCGACGGCAAGCAATGTAATGACGAGCGTTCGGATAGTCGGAGGCATAGTGCTCAAACACAGTGACGCCCCGATATCCGGAGCGTCTGAATGAATCAGATGGCAGTTGTCAGATCGAGCAGGTCATATCCTGACCACAACACAGTGGTGACTTGATCTTGCCGTGGCCATTCGGGCATTCGGAAATCTGAACGGTGTTTCCATCGCCAAGCTCCAGCGAGCCATTAGACAGCGGCGCGTCGCAGTGGCCGCAGGTTGCATTGACTTTCATACTGCACTTGTCACATTCGTAGGTTGCCATGTTGATTCCTTACTCCTCAGAAGATTTCTTGCCGTAAGGCAGGTACCCGGTTTCCGCGAGAATTCTGCCCCGTGACAGCCGGAACTCGGCCGTATTCTTGACTCCATAGCCATCCATGATGCGATTCATCATGTTAAACATTGCGCAGATCATGACAGCGTAATGAAAGCAGTGCTCATCCCAACCGGCCTCAAAAATGGCATCAGCATCGGCCTGCACCATTTTGGATGGCGTGCTTGTAAGCTTTTGCACATACCTGAGGACAGGTTTCATCTTCTCATCCACGCCGGCCGTTTCTAGGTCACTGACCATGGCGTCGAGCAAGCCTTCTTTAACGCCGAATGCCTCGGCCGTCGCTTTATGCGTGTTGTAGCAGTACGTGCAGTTGTTGAGCCCTGATGCGAATGCGGCGATAAGCTCGCGTTCCTCGTGCGCAAAGGAACAGTCGCCTGCGCGCAGAATCTCTTCCGCGAATTTCATCATCGGCATCGCCATCCCAGGGTAACGTCCCATGACAGTTGCAACGCTTTCTTCAGCGTCCGGAATGGATTTTACGAAGGCCATCGGTTACTCACGGAAATCAGCGTGTGTGGAATATAGCAGTCACCTCACTGCTCAGCATCAAAATCAAGGTGGCGACTGTACTCAATTCCGCTCCTCCAGCAAGTGCTCATAACGACGGTCAGTAAGAGTTTCGAGGAAGGTGACCAGCGGCCTGACCTGCAATGGTGAGACGGGTTGTCCCTCTTTCAGCAAGTCGAGGTCGACAGTTTCCGGAATCTCCGGTTCACCCCAGGGTTCGCCGGTTTCCGGGTTGGTCTGGCTTTCCACGTTCGTGAGGATAAACTTGTTGTAAAACACGACGACGGTTTCGAGCTTCCTGAATATCCCGTTGTGCATGTAAGGTGCGGTTACCGCTACGTTGCGCAGGGTTGGCACCCTGAACTTACCAGCTTCTGCGAAATTATCGATGGCTGGATTTTCAAGCAATCCGAGATCCCTATGGCCGGGCCCCAGGCCGTTCACCGCGCGCACATCCGGGTTCGCCGGTACACCGATGTTATGGTAACGGTGGGTTGTGAAAGTCGATCGTTCGACCATTTCACGCTGGTCAATGAGATGACACGAATGACAGTTGAACACCCGCGAATAGAAGAGCTTTCGACCCAGTTCTTCTTCCGCTGTCAACGCATACTCGCCACGCAGGAAACGATCGTATTTCGAATCGAAGGGCGCAAATTGTGGCGTTTTTTCGAACGCGACAATACTCTCGATGATCGCCCGAAAAACCGCTTCTGTATCGTTGAATATGTCATCGCCGAAAAATCTCTTAAGCAATTCGACATGGGATGCATTCTCAATGACACGCTCAACGACTGCCGCATTATTCGGCTGATTCATCTCGAACGGAATCCTGAATGGCTCCGCGGCCTGTTCGACGAGATCTTTCGCCCTACCATCGTAGAATACCCCGCCCGCATACACACCGGTTTCGTCGCGCCCGAATGGCGGGATCAATGCAGCATAGGTGATCGTTGGCGTGTTGCGGTCACCGAGTGATTGGCCATCGTCTCCCAGTGAGACAGCACGTCCGGTAACGTTCTCCCGACTATCGGTGAATGCCGTTGCCGGGTTATGACAGGTCGCACAGGATTGCGTGCGTGCCAGCGACAGGTTGGTGTCAAAAAACAGCGCCTCGCCCAACACGGAAAGGTCCTGGGCATTGGCGTATCCAGCAGTAAACAAGAGAATTGATATCTGGAACGCCCGCATAGCTGCCATCTTAATGGTGAATGGTGTTTTTGACGACCGCAATGACGTGCACCTGAAAATTATCGACAACTAATGGGCGTCAATGAGTTCCTGAATGGCTGCTGACCCTATCATTTCCTTACCGATCTCCCGATCAGGTTCAACACCGGCTGAAAACAGTGCCCAGCAAAACTGGTCCGGAAACCAGGGTGTTGCGACAACGACAAGCCGGTCAAATTTTCCACGCAGCCTGGCTGCTGTTGATTCACCCGGCAATTTACTATGCAGACAACAGGTAGGACTGAACTTTCACACCGGACTCATCGCTGCCCATCGCGTGATAGTTCTTACCGCCAATATCGACGAACCGGCCGCTACGATCGCTGACCAGGTCATCATCTTTTCCTCGGGCCGCATCATCATGCAGGACCTTGACTGCCTGCATC
>CAZWEW010000151.1:0-5380 GCA_964633055.1 uncultured Woeseia sp.
TCGACTACTTCGTGCCCGACGGATTCATGATTCGTTTCCTTGGCCGCAAACGTAAGCGAACGCTGCTGAATGCGGTGCTTGCGGGTTTCCTGATGTCAGCCTGTTCGCATGGCATCCTCGCGATCGCGATACAACTTTACAAGAAAGGTGCCAGCGTGCCGGCGGTGATCACTTTTCTGCTTGCGTCGCCGTGGGCGAACCTGCCGATGACGATTCTCCTGTTCGGATTTTTCGGCTGGCAGGCGCTGTTCTTCGTGCTTGGTGCCATGGTTATCGCACTCGTGACCGGGTTTGTGTTTACGCTTCTCGACCAGGCCGGCCTGATCGAACCCTCAAGCGAGCTTGCGGACCCTGGAGAAGTGGAATGGGAACGGGTGCGAAACTTCAATGCCGGGGAAGCCGCACGGGGAATGGGACGAGGCGCGATGTCTCTGGCGAACATGGTGTTGTGGTGGATATTGCTGGGAGTCCTCGCGGCCGCAATGATTGGTGCGTTCGTGCCGGAACACTTCTTCATGCAATGGATGGGACCGGATTTCGTCGGCATGCTGGTTACACTGGGATTTGCGACTGTTATCGAAGTCTGCAGCGAAGGCACGTCACCACTCGCATTCGAGATATTCAACAAGACGGGTGTGCTGGGTAACCCTTTTGTGTTCCTGATGGCGGGAGTGGCCACGGATTACACCGAGATTGGCCTGTTATGGTCCAACATTGGCAAGCGAACTGCGATCTGGCTGCCCATCGTGACCGTGCCGCAGATTCTGGTAGTAGGATTCCTGCTGAATACCTACGTCTTCCCCTAGCGGTCGAATTTCAGGCGTTAGTTGCTGAATGGTTCGATGAACGTCGACGGCACGGCTTCCCCGTCAGCAAAGGTGGGTGTATAGCCGCTGTTGACGATTGTTTGTCGGATGGCGTTCAGGCAGGTTTCGGTCGGCATGATGCCGTTGGTATGCTGGATTGTAGGACTTTCCGCACGTCCGTCGGGTCCGAGGTAGGCACGCACCCATAACGACCATTTCGCTCTCTTGGGACAAGCGGCATTCCAGGGCTCATTCCTGCCGATCACTCTTTGCCCGGCAACGTGCCGAAACCCGTATGCCTTAACGTTTTCTTCCCATCCCGGATTCAGGTAATAGTCGATCGTCTGTTGTTCGTCTTTCTGAATAAATTCAACGCGGAACTGCAGAAAAATTTCCCGGGTTTTACCAGCTACTATCGCCGGGTTCATACGTGCTTTCTTGGCAGCCTTTCCGATGGCCTGCATGAAGGGCTGGTCGTAATTGTTCTGCATGTAGCATCCGGTTCCATCCATCCTGCCATTTGCCTTGATACGTGATACACAGCTCATGACGACGGAGATATCTCCCTTGATCTCCGGAAACTCGAGGAGCGTCTCCATCCGACGGTCTGTTTCGGGATAGTCGAAATTCGCCGGCCTTGTGTCCTGGCCGGGCGTCGGCGTGGCCGCAAGGCTGGCTAGCAGGAGGAGATATGGTCGTCTGATCATCTGCTGTCTGTCCGGATTTTGAGCCTGGTATTCACAGAAAGGTTACAAGTCCGTTTGCTCACCGGATCTACCCCGTTGAATTGTTTTATTTAAACATTATAAAACAGTGATTTAAGATATTATATTAATGTTAAATCTCGTTATATGGTGTCTTAATCGTCGAGTCCGAAGTTCCGTTCCCAGAACTCGAACATCGAGCGGTAAATGTGCTGCTGCGCGGCACTGTCGCTGATGCCATGTTTGCGCATGGGGTAGATCATCATGTCGAACGTTATGCCCGCTTCGATCAGCGCGTCACTGAACGCCCAGGTGTTCTGTGGATGGACATTGTCGTCGTAGGTGCCGTGCACGAGCAGAAGACGACCATGCAGATCGGCAGCCCGCTTGACGTGTGAGGTCATCTCGTAGCCGTCCTTATTCGCCTCCGGTTGTTTCATGTAGCGCTCTGTGTAAATTGTGTCGTAGTAGTGCCAGTCGGTGACCGGCGCAACCGAGGCACCTGCCGCGAACTCTTTGCTGCTCGTCATCGATTGCAGTGTCATCGTGCCGCCGCCGCTCCATCCCCAGATGCCCACGCGGTCGGGATCCACATAGGACTGGGATTTGAGCCAGGCAATACCATCGAGCAGGTCGTTCAGTTCGACCGGACCGTACAGCTGCCTGACGATCGTGTTCGCATCGATCTTGCTTCTGCCCGCGGCGCTGCGGTTGTCGACGAGGAACACAATGACGCCGTTATCGGCCAGCAACTGGTGAAAATAGCCACGGCTTCGTCCCTGCCAGGCATTGGAGACGGTAGGTGCCGACGGTCCGCCATAGACGTAGGTTACGACCGGGTAGGTTTTTGCGGGGTCGAAGAAGCGCGGTTTCAGCATCATCGAGGGCATATCATAGCCGTCGCGAGCCTTGATCGTCTGCATTTCCCAGGGCAGGAGATCGAATCGTTTCGCCAGGCCTGTTCCTGCGTCGGCGATGACTGCGGTTTCTTTGCCTGACGTATCCCGGATTCGGATCGATGGCATCGAGTCGAGCGACGAATGCGCATTGACGAAGTGTTTCCCGTCGGGCGCAAACCAGATCGCGTGCGTGCCATCTTCAGCGGAAACGCGCGCCAGGTTATTTCCGTCGATACCGATGCGGTACAGGTGGCGTTCCGTCGATGCCTTCTCGAGCGCCGTAAAATAGATGATGCCGGACGCTTCGTCTATTGCGCTGACGGCCTGGTCCATGCCGGTGGCCCCACCGGATGGCCTGAGCGCCCACTCGCCGGTTGTTATCTGTCGAACGACATCCCCGTTCATATCGAAGAGGTACAGGTGGGCGTACCCGCTGCGCTCGGACCGCCAGATGAAATGTTCACCGTCTGCCAGGAAATAGAGGTCGTCGTGGACATTTACCCAACCGTCATCGGTTTCGCGCATCAGGTGCCTGGCATCGCCGGTTGCGGCATCGGCGATGAACACGTCGAGTACGGTCTGGGGGCGATTCATCGTCTGTATCGCAAGGCGCGAACTGTCGGGCAGCCAGGTGAATCGTGGCAGGTATTCGTAGAGGTAGGCGCCAAGGTCAATCCAGGTGGTGGTCCCGTCATCGAGGCTGACGACACCTGCCCTGACTTTCGGGTTGGCGTGACCAGGTTTCGGATGGCGTTGTTTCACCAGGCGTGGAAGGTTAGGTTCGAAATCGACGTAGTGCATCTGGCCAACACCGGAATCGTCCGTTTGCAGGTAGGCAATTGCAGAGGAGTCCGGAGCCCAGACGAAACCGCGGTCCGACCGATTCAGCAACTCTTCCCAGTACACCCACGAAACTGTACCGTTCATCGTCGTCCCGGAACCATCTCGCGTTAGTCGCTTTTCTTCGCCGGATTCGATGTCATGGGCATAGATATCGTTGTTACGGACAAATGCAATCCAGCGACCGTCGGGCGAGAAGCGGGGCGACGATTCTTCCGCATCCGTTATGGCCACAGCGGACACCCCGGAGTTACGCAGATTGAGCAATACGATGTCGCCAGACTTCACATAGGCGGCCCATTCACCGGTCGGGCCAAACGCGGATGGCCAGCCGAGCTCTCCGTAAGTTTCGTCCGGTTCCAGCAGGGTCACAATATCGGCAAGTACGTCTTCCGCGTTGACGAGTGTGCGTGCACGTCCGTTGTCCGCGTTTAAGGTAGTCAGTCTTTGCTGCGGTTTCGGTAACCCCGTGTCGTAGATGACGACTCGATTTTGATCGAGCCAGGCGTGCCGCGGCATGGCGGTTTCCATTCGTCCATCATCGCTGAAGATCCATTCCAGCGTTAGCCTTTCCTCCTGTGCGTATGCCGATGTTGTTGGGATAGTCAGGAACAGCGCAATGATTATTGAGCGCCGGATGTTCATGGTGAGTCTCCGGAGAAAAGGCGTCCTGGTTAACAAGACCTGATGAAGCTGTTATTTTGCTTCACGGCAGTGTACCTGAGAGAAGAATAAAAATGACCGATACACCGCATAACGTTGGGGGCGAAACGGATATCGAGATGAATCGAGAGGCGAGTTCGCCAACGCCGGCGTCGATTCGCAAATTCGCACTGCCTTCCATCCTCGGAATTCTTACATTTCTCACACCGATCCGTGTGGAGGGCAACTGGACCATCCTCATGGGATTTATTTCCGATTCCGCCGTGAAGTTCGTTGGTGCCGGTATGCCCTGGATCGTATACGTGCTGTTATGCATCAGCGCCGTCGGCACGGTATGGGCGGTCACCGTCGGCAAGCCGGCAGAAGGGTCGCTGCTGCACCGGCTGTTTCATGTGGTGCCTCTCTGGGTAGTGCTGCGCGTTCTTGGCTTCATTATGGGGACGATGACGATGTTCCAGCTCGGGCCGGAGATGTTCTGGAGCGCCGGGACCGGTGGCGAGGTGATGAATATACTTGCCGTCAATATCGTGTTCATTTTCCTGTTTGCCGGTTTGTTGATGCCGTTTCTGACCGATTATGGGCTGATGGAATTTATTGGCACGTTGTTGAAACGAATATTCCGGCGCATGTTCACGTTACCAGGCCGGTCGGCCATCGACGCGATGGCGTCCTGGATGTCGTCTGCACCCGTCGGAGTCTTGATCACGATTCAGCAATATGTGTCTGGTTATTACACAGGGCGCGAAGCAGCTGTTATCGCCACGAACTTTTCTCTTGTGTCGGTGCCATTCGCGTTACTGGTCGCGAAGACCGTTGGTATGGATCACCGCTTCCCGGAATACTACCTGGCCGTTGCCGTTACAGGCGTGATTACGGCCATGATCATGCCTCGTATCCCGCCATTGTCGAGATTTGAGGATACGCCGCACGATACGCTGCATCCCATGCGTGAAAGAGAGGACGATGGCGAAGGCTCATTGCTAGCTAAAGCTGTCCGGCAGGCGGCTACGCGTGCCAAATCCGCATTGCCGCTGAAGCAGCAGTTCCGCGTTTCGGCAGGGAACATACTCGACATCTGGTTCGGCCTGGTGCCTGCAGTCATTGCTATCGGAGGCGCGGGTCTGGTCATTGCGAAATACACGCCGATACTGGGCTGGCTGGCGGCACCGCTGGTGCCGGTGCTTGAGTTGCTGGGGCTGCCCGAAGCCGCTGCCGCCGCCCCCGCCTTGCTGGCCGGGTTCCTGGACATGTTCCTGCCAGCCTTGCTGGCATCCGGTATAGAGGCAGAAGTCACTCGCTTTGTGGTCGGTGTATTGTCGGTGACGCAGCTTATCTACATGTCTGAGATTGGTATCCTTATGATCAAGTGCGAGATACCGCTCAAACTCCGGCACCTGGCGGCCGTCTTCCTGTTGCGGACTGCGATCGGACTACCGATCGTTGTTTTGTTTGCGAAGCTGATCGGCTA
>CAZWEW010000152.1:0-5263 GCA_964633055.1 uncultured Woeseia sp.
GCTGTTCTTCACCGAAATGTGGGAGCGCTTTTCCTACTATGGGATGCGGGCGCTGTTGATTTTTTACCTGGTACAGCACTGGCTGTTTTCCGATGCCGAAGCCAGCGTCATTTTTGGCGCGTACACGGCGTTGGTATATATCACCCCGGTGATCGGCGGTTATATCGCCGACCGTTACCTTGGCCAGCGCAAGGCGGTACTGTTCGGCGCGGTGCTGTTGACCTTCGGTCATTTTCTGATGGCGTTTGAGGGTGACGGCGGCCAGTCTGATCCGACTATCAGTATCTTCTGGCTGGCACTCGCTTTTATCATCGTCGGCTCCGGCTTTCTCAAGGCCAATATCTCGGTCATCGTCGGGCAGCTCTACCCGCTCACGGACCTGCGGCGCGACGGCGCCTACACTATCTTTTACATGGGCATCAATCTCGGGGCGGCTCTGGGCGCCATCATCGCCGGCTACCTCGGGCAAACCTACGGCTGGGCGTACGGTTTTGGCGCGGCGGGCTTTGGCATGTTGTTCGGCCTGCTGGTCTTTATGTGGGGTAAGCCCTACCTGGCGGGCCGTGGCGAACCGGACAATCCCGCCCAGCTGGTGCGCACCGTAGCGAGCATCAAACTGGAATGGCTGCTCTATCTTGTCGGCATCGGACTGGTGGGCGCATGCTGGATCATGATCCAGCACCAGTCCCTGGTTGGCACTCTGCTGGGCCTGTTCGGTGGCGCACTGATCCTGCACGTTGTCTACCATTCGGTGACGGTACTGGAACCGCAAGACCGCGACCGCATCTTTGCCGCGGTTTTCCTGATAGTGTGCTCCATCTTGTTCTGGGCCCTGTTCGAACAGACTGGTTCATCTCTCAACCTGTTCACCGATCGATACGTGGATCGGGAGATTCTGGGCATCGACATGCCGGCCTCAGTATTCCAGTCAATCAATGCCATCTATATCGTGTTGCTGGCCCCGGTTTTCGCTGTCATCTGGACCTGGCTGGCCCGGTACAATCTCGAACCCTCGGCCCCGGCCAAGTTTGCCCTGGGGTTGCTGCAGCTGGGCCTGGGCTTCCTGGTACTGGTCGCAGGCGCGACGATGGGTGATCTCACCCCGGTCCTGTTTATATTCCTGATCTACCTGTTGCACACAACCGGTGAGCTGTGTCTGTCACCGGTAGGGCTGAGTGCTATGAACCGGCTCTCGCCCAAGCACATGGCCTCGTTGATCATGGGTACCTGGTTCTTCGCCACTTCCGCGGGCAACTTCGTGGCCGGCCTGATTGCCGCAGCGACCGGCGCTGAGAGCGCCAGCGGCGAGGCAGCCAGCAAGCAGGCGGTGCTGGATGTGTATTCTACCGTGGGTTGGGTCGCCATTGGTGTCAGTGTGGGTGTGTTGGTGTTAGCGCCGCTGGTGAACAAAATGATGCACTTGGATACCCTGCAAGACGAAACAGTCGACGATGATCTGTCGGTTCAGCGCTAAGTCGCCGGGGCAACTGCCGGCAGTGTGCACCCGGCTATGTGGGAGTGGGTGGGGCTCTCCAGGCTGGCAGTTATGAGCTTTATCCCGACGACGCTATAGTTTTTCGTTATTTCGGTAAGGAGTTACAAGATGCGTTCAGTAACCCAGGAGGATCTATGCAGGCACCCCAACGGACTTAGGGTTCTGATAATTGTCAGCTGCACGCTTTGGTTCCAGTTTGGCTATGCGGAGGGTGTAGGTGAGGCTCTCAATGATCCCGTCGAAGTCGGGCTTACAACCGACAGGTTGGACCGAATAGATGGGCTGGTCCAACGTTATGTAGATGATGGTCGTCTTCCGGGGGCTGTGTACGCTGTTGTGCGGCACGGTCGTTTGGCTCGGATAGCCCATGGTGGATCGGTCCAGCCAGATACACTCTTTCGAATCTACTCGATGACCAAACCTTTGACTGTCGTCGGTGTGCTGATGCTGTACGAAGAGGGCAAATTTTTGCTGACAGATCCGCTCGCTCTCTACCTGCCGGAGTTCACCGACATGCAAGTCTATGTTGGCGAAGATAATGAAGAGGGGCGAGTCGAAACGCGGCCAGCGGAGCGGCCAATCACGATAGAGGACCTGCTCACCCATACAGCAGGTCTTAGTTATGACGATGACACCGTTGCCGGTGTGCCAAAACTTTACGCTCAGGCTGATTTGTGGTCAGCAGATAGCCTGTCAAATTTCACGGAAAAGGTTGCAGCGTTACCACTTGCTTTCGAGCCGGGTTCACACTGGCACTACAGCGTGGCGAATGATGTATTGGGGCGGCTCATAGAGGTCGTCGCTGCTCAACCGTTTGATGTGTTCCTCGAGGCGCGAATCCTCGGGCCATTGAAGATGAAAGACACGGCCTTCTATGTTCCGGATACCAAACTTGACCGTTTCGCGTCGCTGTATCGACGTGATGGCGCCGGTATGCGCTTAGTCGAGACGCCAGTGGACAGTGACTATCGTAATGCGGAACCGGTTCCGTTCGGCGGAAGCGGACTCGTGTCCACGGCAGCAGATTATTTGCGCTTTGCACAAATGCTTCTTAACGGCGGCGAGCTGGACGATGTGCGCTTATTGGGACGTAAGACCGTCGAACTCATGATGGCAGACCACCTCGGACCAGACATTAAAAGACCGCGACTGAACGAAAGCTGGCTCGGCCAAACTGAAAATCGGAGTGGCGACATGAACCTGGGTCTTGGTCACGGTTATGGCGGCTATGTGATCACTGATGTGGCGGAGAACGATGTCCCGGGCTCGGTTGGTACGTACGCCTGGGGTGGTGGCGCTAGCACATACTTTTTCATTGATCCTCAGGAAGAGCTGATCGGATTGTTTCTCACCCAGCTGACACCATCCAGTAGCTATCCTCTTCGTGCCCAGTTTCGCGGTCTCGTCTACCAGGCAATTATTGACTGAGTTTGATCTGCCCGGTCTTACGTAGATCAACCGTTTCAGCCAACTAGCCAAAGATAGGAAGATCTATCGTATGATTGGGGTTTAGGCGGCCGGAGGGTGCCAAATGCGATACGAATCACCAACAAACACCCGCGAGGCCGTCGCGTTGATGGCCGCTGAAAAGGGTAAAACTTATCTGCTGGCCGGTGGGACGGACCTCTTGGTCCGCATGCGCAGCGACTTTATTGACCCGGACCTTGTCGTTGACATCAAGCGGCTCCCGGGCATTCAGGAAATCAACAAGACGGCTTCCGGTTTTAGCATCGGCGCCGGCGTTTCCTGCGCGGCGATGGGACGGAACAAGGGGCTGGTCAGGGCCTGGCCCGGGATAGTCGAGTCGGCAGAATTGATCGGTTCCGACCAGATCCAGGGTCGCTGCACGATTGCCGGTAATCTCTGCAATGCGTCACCGGCTGCCGACAGCGTTCCAGCGCTCGTCGCGGCAAGGGCGAAAGTTGTCGTAGCCGGACCCGGCGGGAGGCGCCGGGTTGCCGTCGAGAAGATCGTGACGGGACCAGGCACGACCAGCCTCGGGAAAGGCGATATTGTCACGGCGATCGTGCTGCCGAAACGGCCGCCGAAATCCGGCGACGCTTACCTCCGTTTTATCCCACGCAGCGAGATGGATATCGCCGTGTGCAGTGCGGGCGTCAGCTTAACGCTGGGGCCGAAGAACGTAGTGAAGCAGGCACGAGTGGTGCTGGGCGCAGTGGCGCCGACCGCCGTGCTCGTGCCGAAGGCGGCGCGGGCCATTGTCGGTACTCGCCTTGAGGGCGAGGCATTGCTGAAATTGGCAGCGGCTTGTGAAGCGGCGTGCTCACCTATCGATGACAAGCGTGGCACGGTGGAATTTCGGACCGAGGTTGCGGGAGTGTTGGCACGACGCGCGGCGGCAATCGCCTACGATCGGGCACGGGGGAAATAATGAAGGGAAAAGCTGTTTCGACGGTGGTAAACGGCGACGCCGTTGAATATGTCTGTGACGGTCGCGAGACGCTACTCGACGTGCTGCGCAATCGCCTGGGGTTGATCGGCGCAAAGGAAGGTTGCGGTACCGGAGATTGCGGTGCCTGCAGCGTGATGCTCGACGGTGAACTCGTGTGTTCCTGCCTGGTACTTGGCGCCGAGGCGGAAGGTCGCGAGATCGAAACGGTTGAAGGGATGGCCGACGGGGACAAGCTGCATCCGCTGCAGAAGCGCTTTTTGGACCATGCGGCGCTGCAATGCGGGATCTGCACGCCGGGCTTCCTGATCGCCGCGAAGGCCTTGCTTGATCGCAACAGCAACCCGACTGAGTCCGAGACTCGCTACGCGCTGGCCGGTAACCTGTGCCGTTGCACGGGCTACGACAAGATCGTACGTGCCGTGCGCGCCGCGGCGGGAGACCTGCGACGGCAGGAAAAGGCCAGACTCAAGCGCAGGGCGGCCGAATAGGGGGTTCTAGTGAAAAACGATAGCAAATTCACCAATCAAAAATTTAAACTCGTCGGCACGCGGGTAACGCGTCCGGATGGCGTGGACAAGGTGACCGGGCGGGCACGCTATGGTGCGGATACCTTTGCACCGGGCCAGCTGGTCGGCGCGATCCTGCGCTCACCGCATGCGCATGCAAAGATACGTAACATCGATACGCGCAGGGCCGAGAAGCTCAAAGGGGTCAAGGCCGTCATTACGAGCGCGGACCTTCCGGATCTCACCGACGGTGATGCCGAGCTTTACGACATCCTTGAAAACTGCATGGCGCGGGGCAAGGCGCTGTACGACGGGCACGCCGTGGCCGCCGTGGCCGCAAGTGATGCCGAAACGGCACGCCAGGCGCTCAAACTCATCAAGGTGAACTACAAGGTGCTGCCGCACGTCACGGACGTGGACGAGGCGATGACGCCGGGTGCGCCTATTATCCAGCCACGGGTCAAAACGAAGGACAAGCCCCACAAGCCGACCAACATCGCGGGCGTGACGACCTATGGCCACGGCGACGTCGACGCAGGCTTCGATCTGGCTGACGTCATTATCGAAAAGAGTTACAAGACCGAGCAGGTTCACCAGGGCTACATCGAGCCGCATGCCTGCCGCGCGAGCGTGGGTCCGGATGGGGGCGGCGAGCTGTGGGTGACGACCCAGGGTCAGTTCGCGTACCGTAATTGTTGCGCCGCACTCCTTGGCATGGAGATATCGCAACTCAAGGTGACATCGTCCGAGATCGGCGGCGGCTTCGGCGGCAAGACCCATGTCTGGATGGAACCGGTCGCGCTTGCGTTGTCGCGCAAGGACAATCGGCCGGTCACGCTGGTGATGGAC
>CAZWEW010000153.1:0-5187 GCA_964633055.1 uncultured Woeseia sp.
GTCCGGATCAGTCGAATAAAACCGGCATCTTCTCGTGAATGCCCTCAAGGCTTTTTGTGCGCCACGGAAGCTCTTCCGTCGCCAACAGAACTTCGTCCAGTCCGGCACCATCTCCCTGTAACAGGGCACAAAATCTTTAACGTTCATCATGTCATCCCGGCAAAGGTTATTGCAGTGACGTTTGCAGTGCCATCAAATCGTTATGGGCCGTGTCAATATCTTCTCGTGCTGCGGCCATTCGCAAATCCCGCAGGCGAGCGAGTGACTTCAGTAAATCCGGCAACGGAGGGCCGCTTGCGGTAATTTGCTTGAGGTGTTTCTTTTCAACGCTCTCCGAGGGCTTTTCAATATATTTTCTGACCAACATGTTGTGGTGTTGTCCGGCGCTCTGCCCATGCGTTCTGCATACATCCAGAAACAATTGACAGTTCTCGATGAACCACGGCTCCTTTGCAGAAACATTCGCGGCGCCGAGAAACTCATCAAGCAGCGGCCGCTTCTCCAGGCACATCCGCAACAATCGTTGATCTTCAGGCACCATAAAGAGCATCTTTTCTTCGAGAAGCCGTGCATAAAAAGGATCGTTGGCGCGGCACAAACCCAACAGCAGGTCGATTTGGTTGACACCGGAAAAATCGCCGGCATTGGCCCCCCTGTAGGTCTCGCTTCCAACGTAATAGGTCTTGAAATACGGTCGAACACAAAAAAAGAATCTCGCCGTATCCAGACTGTCGAATAATGCCTTGTTGTGCAGTGTGACCTGGTTGAGCGCGGCCTTCGCCTCTTTCAGCATCAATGCTGTAGCCGATGCCGATATTCCCATCGACGGAATATGCATTAGCGCCTCGGCGGCACGCTTATAGAAGAGAATTGCATAAAGATTGTAGTCGTGGAAAAGCTTTTCGTCCTGAAGGCTCGTGAAACTTTTTTGAACGCCGTTAACTGCGAAGTTATACGTCGACAGGTGGGCAGAGACAAAACGCGGGGCGACGCCAAGATCGGCTGAAATTTGCTGAGCCAGCGCTGAACATTCCTCGAACGGGCATTCATCATCGCGATCATCATTCGTCAACTCATGGCGCCGTAGTGCTGCCAGGAACAGGCCGACATTCCCCAGCGTGTTGAATACCGAGTGGAAGTCTTTTTGAGTATTGCCTTCCTTCAACAACAGGCCGATCAGGGCGCACCCCTGGCCAACCAATTTTTCTTTGATTTCTGTGCCTGAACCCTCGACGTCTGCCTTGTCGTCTTGGTGAAAGTAGATTTCCTCAAGGTCGGTATTCAATTCGACAAACTCGGTTCTGATCCAGTTGTCGAATCTTTTGGCTGCTGCACTCACACTAATCCCCATTCATGAAATCAGCCAACGCCGTTGCCATGCGAATGAACCCTGTTCTTGATGTGCCCAGTAGTCCGGAGCCAAAATGCGGCGCCGTCTGAATATTCGGGAGATCAGCCGGCCTCCTCATGGAGCAATGACTTGATTTGTCGAGGTTTGCCAAAGGTTATATCTCCTTGCGCAAGATCTAAAGGCTAGTACGAACAGACCATAGCTCCGGGAAAAACCGGTGATCCACGACCTTTCTTAACCAGGCTACGCCACCAGTCCCGCCAGTACCCGGCTTGAAACCGAGAATACGCTCGACACTGACAAAGTGGCGGAATCGGTATTGCGCGACCAAATCCGCGGCTTCGATCATGCTTTCTGCAAGCATGTACAAATCATTGGTGGGACTTGGGTCTCCATAAACTCCCAGCCAGGCCTGCTCGACGCTGGGGTGTGGTTCGTAGTTTTCTGTCCAGTCCCGCTCCAGGCACTCGGGAGCGATTTCATGTCCGTGCCTATGCAAGAGGCGAATAACCTCGTCGTACAAACTTGGCGATTCAAAGTTACTCTTGATCGCCGGATAAACATGAGGAACGTTCTTGTGGACATCGCTCATCAACCGAGATTTGTTACCGAGAATAAACTCGACATGCCGGTACATGAAAGACTGCTGCCCCGAAGCAACGTCCAGGTAGTCACGAAACTCGTTGAAACCGTCCGTTGTGATCGTCGATAAAACATCCCAAAAACCAGCAATCAGGCGAATGATTTTTTTGGCACGATCCAGAATTACAGATGCATTTGGCAGATCATCCTCGATAATGCGCGCCCTAGCCGTATAGAGCTCAAAATACAATGACTTGAATAGGAGTTCCTTGGCCTGCCCCATGGCGATGAAACACATTTCGTCATAGCCGCCAGACCGCGGATGCTGCAGAGACAACAGAAGGTCGATGCTCTCGTAGTCAATGTAGGGATTACTCTTACCCTCAAAATCGACAATAGGCGCTCCATCAGTCTTATTCATCTTGGCTTGGCGCTCACGCTCGGACTTCACGTCCATAGGACGAGGATGAGGTGACCCATCCACACCGTCGATTTGTACGACTTCGGGTATTTCAAACTTGAACGGCATCTTGATATCTCCCGGGCAATGCAGTTGTTCTAAACTACGGCTTTAAGCCACAGGAAGCGCCTGATCGAGATCCCACAGTATGTCGTCGAGCGTTTCCATCCCCACCGAAATACGCACCATGTCGGGGGTCACGCCGGCGGCCAGTTGCTGCTCCTCATCGAGCTGCCTGTGCGTGGTCGAGGCAGGGTGAATAATCAGGGTGCGAGCATCCCCGACATTGGCAAGGTGGCTCATGAATTGGGCCTGGTTGATAAATTCCTGGCCACCGGCGCTGCCGCCTTTCACGCCGAATGTTAGTATCGAACCCGCGCCGTGCGGCAGGTATTTCTGGACCTGGGCACGGTACTTACTGTCTTTCAGGCCTGCATAGTTGACCCAGCTCACCGCAGGGTGTCCGAGCAAAAACTCCGCTACACCGCGCGCATTTTCGCAATGACGATCCATGCGAACCGGCAGCGTTTCGAGGCCCTGTAACATCATGAATGCATTAAACGGGCTCATTGCCTGTCCAAGCGTCCTCAAAGTCTCACATCGAGCCTTCATCGTGAATCCGAAGTCGCCGAAGGTCTCGTAGAAGCGAATACCGTGGTAACCCGCTGAAGGTTCGGTCATTCCCGGGAAGTTACCATTACCCCAGTCGAACTTGCCCGACTCGACCATCACCCCGCCCATGCTGGTGCCATGCCCGCCGATAAACTTGGTCGCCGAGTGCACTACGATATCGGCCCCATAATCGATCGGCCTGCACAGGTAGGGTGTGGCAAACGTATTGTCGATGATCAGCGGAATGCCGGCGTCGTGAGCGACCGCCGCAATGGCCTCAATATCGATGACGTTATTGGTCGGATTGCCGATGGTCTCGGCGTACAGCGCCCGCGTTTTATCGCTTATTGCGCGCCGAAAATTCTCCGGGTCATCCGAATCAACGAATGTCGTTTCAATGCCCATCTTGCGAAACGTCACGTCAAATTGCGAGTAGGTGCCACCGTAAAGCGTCTTCGCTGATACCAGTTCATCACCCTGTTCCATGAGCGTCAGGATCGCAGTCATTTGGGCCGCCATGCCGGAGCTGACGGCAAGTCCCGCGCGACCATTTTCAAGCGTAGCCATGCGTTCCTCGAAGACCGCGTTAGTGGGATTGGTCATTCGCACATAGGTATTGCCGAACGTCTGCAGGTTGAACAGACTGGCCGCATGATCGGCATCGTCGAAGACATAGGATGTGGTCTGATAGATAGGCACCGCGCGCGCGCCAGTTACAGGATCAGGGATCTGGCCCGCGTGCAGGCACATGGTTTCGATACCAAATTTTCGATCAGCCATGGGTTACTCCTGTCAGCGATTGAAGACGACGGGTCGTCGGGCAGAGATTACGCCAGTATTGACACCGGCGGTGTTAAGTCCACCGAATAGGCGCGCGTATTCGATTTTCATACAGCGGTCCATGACCACTGTGAGACCTGCTGCACGTGCTTTGTCTGCTGCGCTTTCGTGGACGATGCCCAGCTGCATCCAGACGATCGCGGCGTTCATGTCGATCGCGGCATCGACGAATGGCGGGATACGCTCTGCTTTCTGAAACAGGTCGACAATGTCGACTGGTGTCGGAATAGCCGTTAGGTCCGGATAGCATTTTTGCCCGAGTATCTCGTCGTACTTGGGGTTGACCGGGATGACATCGAAGTCATGCTCGAGCAGGTACTTGGCGACGAAGTTGCTGGGCCGCGACCAGTCTGCCGAAAGCCCGACCATTGCAATGCGTCTATATTGCGTGAGGATGCTCCTCAAAGTGTTCATGTCAGTCATAGTTTCCCGGCCCGTTCTCGCAATTCGAATTTACGGATCTTGCCCGTCGACGTCTTCGGTAATGGTCCGAATACGACCTTCCGCGGTACCTTGAAGTGGGCCATGTTGTCGCGGCAAAAACCAATAATCTCTGCTTCGGTCACTCCGTCGACATCGGGACGCAGATCGATGAATGCACACGGAGTTTCACCCCATTTTTTATCCGGCATCGCGGTGACAGCGGCTTCGAGTACGGCTGAGTGGCGATAAAGTGTCGCCTCGACTTCGATGCTCGAGATGTTTTCACCGCCCGAGATGATCACATCTTTTGACCTGTCCTTGATTTCGATATAGCCATCGGGGTGACAGACCGCCAGGTCACCGGAATGGAAATAACCGCCCGCAAAAGCCTGCGTCGTGGCCGCGGGGTTTTTCAGGTAGCCCTTCATTACGACGTTGCCGCGAAACATGACCTCACCGATAGTCTTGCTATCCTTCGGTACAGGCTCCAGCGTCTCCGGATCCGCCACAATTAGTTGTTCGAGCATAGGGTAACGCACACCCTGGCGCGCCTTTCGTTCGGCCTGCTCGCGCATCGGCAGCTGGTCCCACTCTTCATGCCAGGAACAAACGACGGCGGGACCGTAAACTTCTGTCAGCCCATAGGTATGGGTAACGTCGAAATCGAGGCGAGCCATCGCTTCGAGGACCGCCGGCGGCGGGGCCGACGCAGCCGTCATAACGTTGACCCGGTTTTCAATCCCTTGCTTAAGTTCCTCGCTGGCATTTGCCATCATGTTGAGCACAATCGGTGCGCCACACATGTGCGTTACCCCATTGCATTTGATCGCCTCGAAGATCGATTCATCGTTTACGCTACGCAGACATATATTCGTGCCGTTCAGGGCCGCGATCGTCCACGGAAAACACCATCCATTGC
>CAZWEW010000154.1:0-5141 GCA_964633055.1 uncultured Woeseia sp.
GAACCTCAAGCCGTTTAACTCAATGCTCGATATGCATATCGATATGGGCGGAAGCGCCGTGGTCATCGGCAATCTCGTAGCCCTGACGCGTCTGAAAGTAGACAAACCAGTCGATGCCTGGCTGGCAATCACCGAGAACCGCACGGGCCCGACAGCCTATAAATCGCAGGACGTAGTTACGGCGATAAATGGCAAAACTATCCAGACTATTCATACGGATGCGGAAGGACGGATGGCGCTGGCGGATGCGCTGATACTAGCAGCCGAGGACCAGCCGAAAGTAATAGTCGACTATGCCACATTGACTGGCGCGTGTATGAACGCAGTCACCACGAAATACAGTGGCGTATTCACGAACAGACCGGACCTTCACCCGATTTTGAAGAAATCGGGTCGTGAAAGCGGAGAGCGCGTCTGGCCGTTTCCAATCGGCGATGAATTTCTGGAAGAACTGAAGAGTGACACCGCAGACATCGCCCAATGTGCACCAAATGGAGGCGCCGATCACATTCTTGCAGCGACTTTCCTCAACCAGTTCGTCGACAAACGATGCGCGTGGATACACGTTGACCTGAGTTCGATTAGCCGGAAGGGAGGTCTTGCCCATATCCCATCTCAGATTACCGGATTCGGCGTTAGATTCTCGATGAATCTCCTGCTCGACGAGAATATCACGGACAATTCTGGCTGACGACGATCCCGACATGATCGAAAACTTCTCGATGTCGGACCGCTTTCGCGGATTCCTACCAGTCGTCGTCGATGTTGAAACGGGTGGCTTCAACTGCAAGACTGATGCATTACTCGAAATCGCCGCCGTGTTTCTCTTCGCCAACGATAAAGGGCTGCTGACCCGTGGTGAGACAATTCGTTATCACGTCAATCCGTTCGAGGGCGCCAATCTCGAGCCGGCGTCACTTGCGGTCAATGGCATCGACCCGGAACATCCATTGCGGCTAGCCGTCGACGAAAAAGAAGCACTGCAAAATGTCTTTGGTAAAGTACGCAGAGCGGTCCGTGAAGCGGCCTGCACACGCGCAATTCTGGTTGGACACAATTCCTCTTTCGACCTAGGCTTCATTAACGAGGCCGCCACACGCACCTCGATCAAGCGCAATCCATTTCATCCCTTCAGCAGTTTCGATACCGCGACGCTCTGCGGCGTTGCCTATGGCCAGACCGTACTGGCGCGTGCGGTGAAAGCCGCAGGGCTCGAGTGGGACGAGGAATCGGCTCACTCCGCAGCTTACGATGCCGAAATCACTGCCGACGTATTCTGTGACATCGTCAATCGGTTCAAGCCGACGTTTGACGCCATACGCGCATAACCAGAAACTCGTGACCGTTTACCACCGTAAGGAGCGCGGCAGAACCGGTAGAATTTAACGGCTGGAGCGAGAAACCGTCGGGCAATAATCGTGCAGATCAGGCATCGGCACCTGCCGGCGCATCAGCATCGAGAAGCTCTTTAAGCTCGCCGGAGTTATACATCTCGACGACGATGTCGCAACCGCCAATGAGCTCTCCATTAATATACAGTTGGGGAAAAGTCGGCCAGTTCGAATACACCTTGAGACCTTCTCGAATGTCAGGATCTTCGAAGATATTTACGTAGCCAAACGGCTTCCCGAGCGCCTTTAGCGCCGCCACGGTCTGGCCCGAAAATCCGCATTGCGGGAAATCCGGTGTGCCCTTCATGTACAGCAGCACCGAGTTATTGTCGAGTTGATCTTTGATTCTGTCGTTAATGTCCATATGGAAACCTGCCTTTGTCCATTCGCGCGAAAACCCTAAATGGGTCCGGTCACGCACGATTCAATACAGTTTACAGGTTCGTATTGACGATGAGGCAATTATCGATGATCAGAACGCCATCCGCGCCATGAGCTAGTTCAAAAACCTTGTCACATAGTGCATAGCTGCTAAGCTTATTACTAGGACTCGCCGCGCGATTCACTGAGAAAATATACAAAAAAATACGTTTTTATTTCATTAATTTATCTAATTTTTCTCGAATCTAAATTCTGATCATGGCATCGCCTGCCAAAGGATATGATCCGGTTTCCCGACCCTCTATATTACCGAACAGCCTCGATGCACAAACCGACAGAGTGACTACAAACAGCAACATCCGAAGGATCCACATGATGGAAGAAGACTCGATAATTGCGAATACCTGATTGTACTGAACCGTTGGAACGGAACCCGGACCCTCGCACAAATCCTGCAAACGGACTGCTTAAGTCTCTATAATATGGGCCACGTCTCCTGGTAGGAGGAGGCGTCGCTCCCTGCAAATTCAAGAGCGATAAATGACAATAATCTCCCGGGAGAGACACTCATGATTTTATTGAAAACCGTCCTCAACACAATCATCACGGGCTTCGTACTTGCCATCCTGATTTTGCTGGCGGTAGGCGAAAATCACATGCCGACCTCCATGCCAGTCAATGCAGTGATGATCTGGCTGCATGTATTCGCTGGCATTATCTGGATCGGACTGCTTTATTACTTCAATTTCGTCCAGATACCGGCATTGGCAGAAGCAGCGAGTGATGATGGTGGCCCAGGAGGTGCAGGAATCACCAAGTATGCCGCACCTCGCGCGCTACTCTGGTTCCGTTGGGGCGCCATTTTTACTTGGTTGACAGGTGCCGCATTCCTGCTGCATAACGGCCAGCTCGATGACGCGTTCAGGCTCGGTTTTGTCGGCGACAGCGTCAACGTGTATGCCACAACCATTGGCATCGGTGCTTGGCTAGGCACCATTATGCTATTCAACGTCTGGGTATTGATCTGGCCCAACCAGAAAAAAATTCTTGGTCTGGTCGAAGCCAGCCCTGAAGAAATCGACAAGGCGAAAAAGATTGCGTTCGTGGCATCACGATCGAATACCGTCATGTCGATCCCGCTGATCATGAGCATGGTTGGCGCGGGTCACGGCTTCTTCATGTAGACAACAACCGCGAAACACACGGAGCCCGGCCTCGTGCCGGGCTCTTTTTTAGCACAAGAATGAGTATTACCAACCAATTCAAGGCCGCGATCATCGGAGACGTCAGTAAAATTCTGACCGAAGATGTTGGTAACGGCGATGTCACGACGGAAATCGTCGATGAATCAGCGATGGCAAAGGCCATCATTGTGGCTCGTGAACCGATGACGATGGCAGGCCAGCCATGGGTCAATGAAGTTTTCGCCCAGCTGGATTCGAGGGTTGTCGTCGAATGGACGTTCAACGACGGCGATCACGTGCACGCGGACGCGGAACTCTGCATTATCCGGGGACCTGCACGCGCCATTCTGACCGGCGAGCGCTCGGCACTCAACTTCGTACAATTTCTGTCAGCTACGGCAACACTGACCTCACGCTACGTCAAGACCATCGAGGGAACGAGCGCGCAGATACTCGATACAAGGAAAACCATCCCCGGCCTGCGCCATGCGCAGAAATATGCAGTGCGTGTTGGAGGCGGGAGTAATCACCGGATCGGTCTTTACGATGCCATCCTGATCAAGGAAAACCATGTCTTCAGCGCGGGGGGTATTGAGACGGCAGTTCAAACCGCACGCAAGAGACACCCGGAGTTACCGGTGGAAATCGAGGTTGAAACCATTGGCGAGATGCGAGAGGCGCTGGCGGCGGGCGCCGACCGAGTATTACTCGATAACTTCGACATCGAGGACCTGCAGCGCGCCGTCGAGATTAACCGGCGCACCTGTCAGCCGCCAGCCGACCTCGAGGCCTCAGGTGGTATCACACTCGATAATATTTTCAAGATCGCGGAAACCGGCGTCGACTACATCTCTATAGGCGCACTGACCAAGCACATCAATGCCATCGACCTGTCGATGCGTTTTAGCTACGAGTAGGAACGCCCCGGAGAACTTACCGAACGGCAATCGCCTGCAATTCGCAGCGCTGCAAGGCGTCGATATCCTCAGGCTGTTGTTTCGACCATCGTCGGTCGTTGCGCGAGGTAGTCCGTCGCTGCTTCGTAGGCCATCGCGAACTCCAGGACTTCCTTATCCTGTCCCATGCGGCCGATACACTGCATACCCATCGGACGTCCACGATCGTCGAATCCGGCGGGCACATTGACGACCGGGTTGCCGGACAGAGTGCCACCAATGACCACTTCCATCCAGCGATGGTAGGTATCCATTTCGTGTCCGGCTACGGTCTTCGGCCAGTGGATCGTCTTATCGAAAGGGAACACTTGCGCCGTGGGTAACATCAGAATGTCGTAGCTTTCAAACAACTTGTGAAGAGCCTGGTACCAGTCAGCCCTTGCGGTAGCTGCCTCGGTAACACGGAATGCACACATATCGAAACCACCTTCGATTTCCCAGATGACCTCCGGTCGCAGGAGCGCTTTTAATTCCGGATCGTCATAGAGCTCGCGCATCGTCGACAATGCCCAGTGGCGGAATGTGAGCCAGGTCTGCCAGAGACGCGCCATGTCGTAGTCCGGCCGGCAGGCCTCGATAACCGCACCCGTCGGGACAAGGCTCGCAAGCGCAGCCTCACACAGGTCCAAAACGCCGGGTTCGGTGGGCAGGTAGCCGTCATAGTCGGCCAGCCAGCCGATGCGATAGCCGGTGAGGTCGACCGCATTGAAAGTATCTGCCCAGGGCAAAGCATCCTTCCTACTCATAGGTGCTCGAGAATCGTAGCCAGACATCGAGATCAATAGCCGGATCGTATCCTCAACGTTGCGCCCCATCGGACCTGCCGTCGATAACTGGCCGTAAAAGGGATCGGATTTCGGCACACTTGGCACACGCCCCTGGCTTGGGCGGAAACCAATGACGTTATTGAACGCACCCGGGTTGCGCAGCGAACCCATCATGTCACTGCCTTCGGCGATCGGCAGCATGCGAGTAGCCATACCGCAAGCGGCCCCACCGCTGCTGCCACCCGCGGTCAGGGACGGGTTGTAAGCGGAACCGGTCGTACCATAGACCGGATTGTAACTTTGCGAACCCAGCCCGAACTCCGGCACATTCGTCTTGCCAATGAATATCGCGCCTTCCGCCCGTATACGTGCAACATGCAGATCGTCCCCCTCGGCAATCGTACCCGCAAAGATCGGCGAACCCTCGCTTGATACCAGGCCCATCGCATTAGACAGGTCCTT
>CAZWEW010000155.1:0-5097 GCA_964633055.1 uncultured Woeseia sp.
ACCAACAGCTTATTAAGGTGACGCGTCGCAGCGATCATTTTGAACAGATTTCCCTTGGTGCTGTGAGCTTCGTGCCACTGATTAAAGGGAAATAGCATTTAAAACAGTAAGTTCTATATACTAATTTTGGTAAATTCTATCGGAGGATACTATCTTCCGTTGCTGGGGTACTGGGCAATGCGACTTTTCGGACCGCTGTACGAGAGAGTCATCGGCTGGGTTCGTCATCCGCATGCAGAGCGGTACCTTGGCGGATTGAGTTTTGCCGAATCATCGTTTTTCCCGATTCCTCCGGACGTCATGTTGGTACCGATGTGCCTCGCCGATCGGGCACGTGCGTGGAGGTTCGCCACAATTACTACTATGACGTCCCTGCTCGGCGGTATTGTCGGTTACGTCATCGGCTATTTCTCGTTCGAGACGGTCGAACCCTGGTTGCAGGATATGGGTTACTGGCCGGCGTACGAGCAGGGCAAGGCATGGTTCGATCAATATGGCGTCTGGGCGGTCTTTGTTGCTGGATTTTCGCCGATCCCTTACAAGATCTTCACGATTTCAGCGGGTGTTGTGGTCCTTAATTTTCCCGGGTTCGTCATTGCCTCTTTGATCGGACGCGGTGCGCGATTTTTTCTTGTGACCAGTCTGGTAGTGGCGGGTGGACAGCGCATGGAAGAGATGATTCTGAAGTATGTCGAGCGGATTGGCTGGGCAGTCGTAGCAATTGTCTTCGCGATCGGCCTTGGTATCACCTGGGAGGGTTGACGGAGTGATGTTGACTCGATGGTTGTTCCTGGGAATGGTCGTGGTGACGCTGTCAGGATGCGGACATTCGAGGTACATCTATACACCGGGACAGACACACGTTGTCAGAGGCGGAGAAACGCTTTCGGCTATTGCGTTTCGCTATGGCAAGGACCATCGTGAGCTCGCGCACTGGAACGGTCTTGGTGATGGATCGCTGATCTACCCGGGCCAAGTTATCCGACTGACGCCACCGGCTGGTGGCGCCGTATCCACTGGCACGCTCCGCCGGTCACCACCGCCCAAACCGGTTCAGCCTCGGAATGATGCTGTGCCGCAGTGGGCCTGGCCGACCGCGGGTAGGATCGTCGGGGAATTCGGCGGCGAGAGTGGGTCCGGGGCCGGCGTTTCTATCGCCGGCAGGAGAGGACAACCGGTCCGGGCGGCCGCATCGGGCCGCGTGGTCTACTCCGGTGGATTAATCGGATACGGACAGCTCATTATCGTTCAACACAACGACACCTACCTGAGTGCCTATGGGCACAACGCGTCGCTGCTGGTGAAGGAAGGCCAGAACATCAAGCAGGGACAGAGCATCGCGACCATGGGTGAGGGGGCGGGACAAGCGCCGCGCCTACATTTCGAAATCAGGCGTAACGGTAAGCCGGTGGATCCACTGCAGTTCCTGCCAGCGAATTAAACCGGGGGAGGGACAATTGCTGCGGACTGGGGTCTGTATCCAGTGACGAGGAGAATCGGGTGTGAATTAGGCGTTACCCGGGAACGCGTATGCCAAATCCAGATCGAGGTGTTACGCAATCTGAAGCAAACGTTCGAAAGCCATGGGGTGATTCATGGTCCGTCTTCGATTAGTAGTACCGCGGCAACATCCCTGCCTTCGCCAATCAGGATATTGAATGTTCTGCACGCCGCAGGTGTGTCCATCGTCTCGAACCCAATACCCTTTCGGGCCAGCGTAAACACCAATTCCCGGGGCGGCATGGCTGGTCGCCAGCCGGTGCCGAAAATGATGAGTTCCGGGCCGTCGGAGATCAGTTCGGCGATGTGGTCCTCGGATAGCGGTAAGTTCTTAACGTTCCGCCAGCCTGTTCTGATCGTGTCTCTGAACAGGATGACATCCTCGGTCACCGTTTCACCCCGAATACTGATTGTTCCCGGCTCGACGCGGCGGACCGTCAGTGCCGATACATTGTCCCGTGAGAACTTCATGCAACGATTATCGCCCAAAAAGTTATGCTTCAGTACACTTGCGTGTTTTGATATCGGTGCAAGCGGATGACCAATGCTGAAGCGATCATCGTTCTGCCGCCTGGTGCCGGGGGCCGGATCAAAAGTGAGCTCCTGCGGGCGTGGTTGTCGAGGGGGCAGGTGGGATTCGGCGTTCCCCTTCAGAGCCCGCTGGAAAAGACTTTGGTGGACTTGGATGCACCGCTGACTGACGGTAGCGGCGCTGCCTTGCGTTACTGGGGTGAAAAGGACGAACGGCCTGTCGAATGGCTTGCAGGCGCGGACCCGGTTTGGTTGCGCCCGCGAATGCGCGATGTCGTTGTCGAGGTCTTGCCGCCCGATCTCTTGTCGGAGACAGACATACGCGAACTCTTTACGTCGTTGCAGTCGGAGCTAGAAGGCGCCGACGACCTTCGTTTCGAGTCTGACGGTCGTTTTGGTTACCTTTTCAGTGATATGCCTTTTGGTACAGCCAGTGTTTCGGGCGACGTCATGCAGGGTCGCGTCCCGGATTACCTCAATGCGACTAGGGATAGTTTGGGGCAGTATCACCGGATTAATACGGAGATTCAGATGTTGCTGCACGAACACCCGGTTAACCAGCGAAGACAAGGTGATGGATTACCCCCGATCAATTCGCTCTGGCTCTGGGGCGGCGGTGTTGCGCCGCAGCCGGAGTTATTTCCATTGCCGAAGTTGTATGCGGACGATCCGTTGTTTCGCGGTTACTGGTTGGCGCACGGCGTCAAGCCGAATTCATGGCCCGGCGACCTCGGAACGTGCTGCGATTCCGGTTCGGGCAGTTTTGTCGCTGTTCCACCCGCGACCGAGGATCCATCACCCGATCCATGGCTTTCCGAATTGAAACAACTGATGGTGCGTGGCCGCTTCAGCCGATTGATCGTCAATTTCCGCGATGAGCTGTGTGCGGAATTGAAATATCAGGACCAGTTTCGGTTCTGGAGGCCGGTTGCGAATGTGCTGCAGGAGAATAGCCCTGGTGAGTGACGCCCGTATCCGACCGATTGCCATCAGGCCTGCTCCCGGCATAGCCGCCATAGGGCTCGATGTCTTGATGGACCGAATTTACGCTGCGCGGGGCGTTACAACACCCGAGGAGCTCGACTATGCGCTGCCCGGTCTCTTGCCAGTCAGTTCACTGTCCGGCGTTCAGGATGCCGTCAGGCTGATCCTGAAGCACGAGAAGGGGCGAATCATAATAATTGGGGATTTCGATGCCGATGGCGCAACGAGCACGGTACTGGTGATTCGTTGCCTTCGTCAGTTCGGAATCACGAACGTGGACTACCTCGTACCCAACCGGTTTCAATTCGGTTATGGACTGACTCCGGAAATCGTCAACGTTGCGAAGGAACGATCGCCAGACCTCCTGATCACGGTCGACAACGGAATCTCTAGCGCAGCCGGTGTGGCGGAGGCCCATCGGCACGGCATGCAGGTACTGATCACGGATCATCATTTGCCGGGTGACGAGTTGCCAGGTGCGGACGTGATCCTGAACCCCAACTTGGTGAATAACGAGTTCGAAAGTGGCAATCTCGCCGGTGTTGGTGTGGCCTTCTACCTGATGGCTGCGCTCGGTCGTGAACTGGAGCTCGCAGGTCGGGAAGGGGCGGCAAAAGTGCCGGCAAGGTACTTGGATCTCGTCGCGCTCGGCACAGTTGCCGATGTTGTTCGGCTTGACCGGAATAATCGCATACTTGTCGAGCAGGGACTGAAACGGATTAGGGTAGGTAAGTGTGTACCCGGCATCAAAGCGCTTTTTCATCAGGCGCGGCGGTCGACGGCGCGAGCAATCAGCAGTGACCTTGGTTTCGCCGCTGGCCCGCGGCTCAATGCTGCCGGCCGCCTGAAGGACATGTCGGTTGGTATCGAATGCTTATTGACGGACGAAGAGGCCGTCGCCGCTCGATATGCCGAGACACTGGACGGGATCAATCGCGAACGCCGGAATATCGAGGCAAAGATGCAGGCAGAGGCCTTCGACTATGTCGACGCGATGGATGCTACCCGGCTTCCGGCCTGTATCTGTCTTTACGACGAGCAATGGCATCAGGGCATTGTCGGGTTGATCGCTGCCCGTGTGCGTGAACGATTTGATCGACCCGTCATCGCATTTGCGCGAGATGGTGAGGGTCAGTTGAAGGGTTCTGCCCGGTCGGTGCCAGGTGTGCACGTCCGAGATTTGCTTGAGGCAGTGCGGACGACAGAGCCCGATTCGATGGTTAGATTCGGCGGCCATGCGATGGCAGCCGGCCTGACGCTTGATCCTGATCGCTACGATCAATTTGCCGCACTGGTCAGCGAGTGTCTGGATAACCTGTATCCGGAGGCGGATTTCAGTGGCACGATCATGACGGACGGTTCGCTTACGTCAGAGGCTCTGTCCCTGGGTTTCGCGCGGCAGTTGCGTGAGGGGGGGCCGTGGGGTGCCGGTTTTCCTGAACCGGTCTTCGCCGACGAATTCAACATCGTGGATCAACGCGTTGTCGGTGAAAATCACCTGAAGATGAGGGTAAAGCCGGCGACGGGTGGCAACCCCATCGACGCGATTGCCTTTAACCAAGCAGGCTCTTCCTATCGCGGCACCGTGCAACTTGCTTATCGACTTGAGGTGAACGAGTACCGCAGCGTCGAAAGCCCGCAACTGGTTGTCGAGCAGATCGTGAATATTTGACCGACTGCGTGATACCATCGCGCGTCTTTTTCGTTGCACCCAAGTCAAGGGCATGGAAACCAGTCAGATCAGGCAGAGAATCGATGACCTTAACGAACGCACGAATGCGTTAAGGGGGTATCTTTGACTACGACGGCAAAGCCGAACGGCTGACTGAGGTCCGGCGAGAACTCGAGGAACCTGATGTCTGGAACGACCCGGGCCGGGCGCAGGCACTCGGCCAGGAGCGTGCGCAACTCGAGAATGTGGTGCTCACACTCGATCAGCTTCAAGCAGTTCTCTCCGATGCCGGCGAGCTCCTCGTGCTTGCAATCGAGGAGCAGGACGAGGAAACCGTCATTGAACTGGCCGCCGATCTAGACGCCAGCGAGGAGAAGCTCGCAGGTCTCGAATTCCGACGGATGTTTTCC
>CAZWEW010000156.1:0-5003 GCA_964633055.1 uncultured Woeseia sp.
ACGGCGCCGCAAGCTCGATGAGTTGCGCGCAGCGGGTAATCCTTTTCCGAATGATTTTCGGCGCAATGCACTTGCCGAAGCGTTGCATCAGAGCTACGGAAATCACGAGGACGAAACCCTGAGGGGTGAAGCCGTTCATGTCCGCGTGGCGGGTAGGATGATGACAAAGCGAGTAATGGGTAAGGCGAGTTTTGTCAAACTACAAGACCGCAGCGGGCAGATCCAGCTAAGGCTCGAGCGGGATCGATTGCCTGACGGGATTTATCAGTCGTTCAAGAAATGGGATGTGGGCGATATTGTTGGTTCATGCGGTTCTTTGTTCAAAACAAAGACCGGTGAATTGACCGTTATGGCCGACGAGGTTCGCCTGCTTACGAAATCATTGCGGCCGCTGCCGGAGAAATTTCACGGCCTGAGTGACCAGGAAACTCGGTATCGGCGGCGCTACGTCGACCTGATCATGAACGAAAGCAGTCGCAATGTGTTTCGTGCTCGGTCGGCAATCATCGCCTACATTCGCGCCTTCCTGGATTCGCAGGATTATCTCGAAGTCGAGACGCCTATGATGCAGACGATATCGGGAGGCGCGATCGCAAGACCGTTTTCGACACATCACAACGCCCTCGACATGTCGTTGTATCTCCGGGTTGCGCCGGAACTCAATCTCAAGCGATTGACAGTGGGTGGATTCGAACGCGTCTATGAAATTAACCGCAACTTCAGAAATGAAGGCGTTTCAACACAACATAATCCCGAGTTTACGATGTTGGAACTGTACCGGGCGTACGCCGATTACGAGGACCTGATTACGATGATCGAGACCTTGCTGAAAGGAATGTCGCAATCCCTGTTGGGCGAAGAGCTAATGACCTACCAGGGCGAAAAATATGACTTCTCGGGACCGTTTTCACGTATGACCGTGGAGGAGGTTGTGTGCAAGTACAATCCGGATATTGATAACCAAAGACTGCGCGATCGCGACTACTTGGTGGGCATTGCTGAAGCGCTCGAGATCAAAGTCGAGGAAAATTACGGTGCCGGCAAGTTGCAGATCGAGATCTTCGAAAAAACCGGGGAAACCCAGCTCCGTCAGCCGACGTTCGTCACGCAATATCCAACGGAGGTGTCGCCGCTTTCCCGCCGTAATGATATGGATTCTTTTGTCACCGACCGATTCGAGTTATTTATAGGCGGACGCGAGATTGCAAACGGTTTTTCCGAATTGAATGATTCCGAGGATCAGGAAGCGCGATTCCGGACACAGGCGGCGAATCGTGAGGCCGGTGACGACGAAGCTATGCAGTTTGATGCCGACTACATCCGCGCGCTCGAGTACGGTTTGCCTCCGACAGCGGGTCTCGGTCTCGGTATCGACCGGATCGTTATGCTGTTTACCGATTCCCCGTCCATTCGTGATGTGTTGTTGTTCCCCCACATGAGGCCGGAGATCATTGACTAGAGCGCCTGTTTCACCCGTAGGACTGATAAGTTGAGACGAGCTATTTTTTCTTATTTTAGTGATTTAAAAATAATCGAGCTGACTTCAAAGTCAGGTATGGTTGACCGGTTCAGATCGAATACGGTAGTCCAGTCGGCGAGATTGACGTTTCATTGACTTTTAGGCGAGTGGCGTGGCTCTCGACTAGGGTGACGGCGAGCAAAGAACGCCCCGAGACGTTCACCACCTGGCCAACCACCTGATCATCGTTTGTCACATTCGCCCCGGCCGCGACGTCAGATGAATCCGATTCATAGCGCATCAGGCGTCGCTTGGTGCGGCCGCGATGTTCCGTACGTGCGACGATCTCCTGGCCGGTATAACAGCCTTTCGTGAAGCTGATGGCGTCGAGCTTGTCCAGATTCAGCATATGCGGCGTGAACGACTCCGTATTGGTGACATCAATGTACGGAATGCCGGCCTGGATCAGTTTGTCGTGGTCGTCATAGTCTGATTCGATGAAGTTCCGGGCAACTCGGTCGGTGACAATAAACTCGACCTTGGCCCGGAATCGATACAACGACATCTTTTCTAGGATGTACTCGACCATATTGACAGGGACCACCAGGGCGACGTCATCATCTATAGCGGCGAGACGTATGGTCACGATGACCCGTCCCTTGGGATTGCACCACGCCGCAAAGAGTCGGGTTTCAGCGTTGCGGCGCCTGAGATCCTGAGTCAGTTGTCCTTGTAAAAAACTGACGGTATCCGGCCCTCTAGCTTCGATTACTTTGTACAACTCGGTAACTACCTCTGGCATACTTCGTGTATGACCGCTAAAACCCGTGAAACGTTCGTTCCAGCAGGTTCCGTGGTCACTCCCAACGACCATTCTAACGATAATCATAACGCGGACGGGACGTCCGGGGAGACTGTTCGGCAAAAAGAGATTGGAGGGTGCGAGGGACCGGATCCTACTCGATTTGGTGACTGGGAAAAGAATGGTCGTTGTATCGATTTCTGATCGCGAGACGCGACCCGAATAGAAGAAAGGCGGGACATGAACACAAGCGGGCGGCCGCTATCGCCGCACCTGACAATCTATCGCTGGCCAATCACGATGGTGCTGTCAATCATTCACCGGATCACCGGTGTCGCCCTGTCGGTCGGGTTGGTCGCGCTGGTGGCCTGGCTCGCGGTCATCGCGTATGACTTCATTCCATACGATCCGGTATTGGCGTTCATGCGCAGCTTGCCCGGTCGGGTAGTGCTTTTCGGATTTAGCTTTGCGTTCTTTTTTCACCTGTCGAATGGCATCCGCCATCTGATCTGGGATACCGGCCGGCTTTTCGAGAAACGCCAGGTCGACATGTCTGCTTGGATCGTATTGCTGGCAAGTGTTTCAATGACTCTGTTTTACTGGCTCGTATGGTAGAACTGATATGACACTGCGATCGCTGTTATCACGCGCCGTGGGCGCCGGATCCGAGAAAGCGGGAACTGCTCATTGGTGGATGCAGCGAGTGACGGCTATCGCTCTGTTAGCTCTGGGCCTCTGGTTCGTCGTTAGTATTCGCAGCCTTGACCATTACGACGAGGCGGATTTTGTTGCGTGGGTCGCCGACCCGGTGAATGCAGTCATGCTATTGCTGCTTATATTCACCATTGCATGGCATTCCATGCTCGGTTTGCAGGTAGTCATCGAGGACTACGTGCATGGTCCGACACCCAAGGTCGTATTGTTGCTGATTAGCAAGTTCGCACACGTGTTCCTCGGGGTCGCGGGCGTATTCGCCATTCTCAAAGTCGCGCTGGGTGAAATGCCATGAGCGACTACGACTTCATTGATCACACCTGCGATGTCGTTGTTATTGGTGCTGGCGGGTCAGGCCTTCGGGTCACCTTCGGTCTTGCAGAGGCGGGTTTCAGGACGGCATGTGTCACCAAGGTGTTTCCGACGCGCAGCCACACTGTTGCCGCACAGGGAGGCATCAGCGCAGCGCTTGGCAATATGGGCGAAGATGACTGGCGTTGGCACATGTACGACACAGTCAAAGGTTCCGACTGGCTCGGCGACCAGGACGCGATTGAGTATATGTGTAAGGAAGCACCGGATGCCGTCATTGAACTTGAGCATTATGGTGTGCCGTTTTCGCGAACTGAGGACGGCCGTATCTATCAGCGACCTTTCGGCGGCATGACCACGCGATTCGGTGAAGGCACAGCGCAACGAACCTGTGCAGCCGCTGACCGCACTGGGCATGCCATGTTGCATACGCTTTATCAGCAGTCGCTCAAGCATGACGCCGAGTTTTATATCGAGTATTTCGCGGTTGACCTGATCATGGACGACGGCGTCTGCCGTGGCGTTGTCGCGATCGATCTTGCGACGGGTCGCCTGCATCGCTTCCGTTCTCACCAGGTTATCCTGGCAACCGGGGGCTACGGTCGCGCGTACTTTTCCTGTACGTCGGCGCATACGTGTACAGGTGATGGCAATGCGATGGTGCTGCGCGCAGGGCTTCCACTACAGGACATGGAATTTGTGCAATTCCACCCGACGGGCATTTACGGTGCCGGGATGCTGATTACCGAGGGTGCGCGCGGCGAAGGTGGCTACCTCACCAACTCGGAGGGCGAGCGGTTTATGGAGCGCTATGCGCCCAACACAAAGGACCTAGCATCGCGCGATGTCGTCAGCAGGTCCATGACGATCGAAATCCGAGAAGGCCGTGGTGTTGGTGCGGAGAGAGATCACATTCATCTTCACCTCGAGCACCCCGGACCGGAAGTCATCGACGAGCGATTGCCGGGCATTGCGGAGTCGGCCCGCATTTTTGCGGGTGTCGACGTCAACAGGGAACCGATCCCGGTATTGCCGACTGTGCACTACAACATGGGTGGCATTCCCACCAATTACACCGGTGAGGTCGTAACCCTGAAAGATGGTGATCCAGAATCGGTTGTTCCGGGGCTGATGGCCGTCGGCGAAGCAGCCTGTGTGTCTGTGCATGGTGCAAATCGCCTCGGTTCCAATTCATTACTAGATTTGGTTGTATTCGGGCGCTCCGCTGCCCACCATTGCGCAGTCACTATGAGTGCGGGCGCCAGTCACCGTGAACTGCCGGCGGATGCCGGTCAGGACAGTGTCGAGAGAATCGATCGACTTCGGAATGCCGACGGAACTCGCCCGACCTCGGAATTGCGTCTGGAGATGCAAAAGATCATGCAAAACCATGCTGCCGTTTTTCGTACCGGCGAATCGCTGGCTGAAGGCGTTGATCACCTTCGCGAAACCCATGACAGTTATACTGATGTTTCGGTGGCAGATCGCTCAATGATTTGGAATACCGATCTGGTAGAGACAATTGAACTCGAAAACCTCTTGCTGAACGCGAGGGCAACGATCGAGTCCGCAGCACGTCGGCTGGAGAGTAGGGGCGCGCACGCTCGAGAGGACTATCCCGACAGGGATGACGAAGTCTGGATGAAGCACACGCTGTTCTGGCTCGAAGAAACAGGCAAGGTGTCATTCGGTGATCGACCGGTTCATGCTGAGACC
>CAZWEW010000157.1:0-4973 GCA_964633055.1 uncultured Woeseia sp.
GCCAGGATCCAAATAAACCGGAGCCTTCTGGCCAAGACCGACGCCGGGTGGCGTTCCTGTCGAAATTACGTCACCGGGCTGCAGGCTCATAAACTGGCTCAGATAGCTCACGATGAATACCGGATCGAAAATCATCGTTTGAGTGTTTCCGTCCTGGTAGCGATGGCCGTTCACCTCGAGCCACATGTCGAGATCGAGCGGGTTCTCAACTTCGTCCCGTGTAACCAGCCACGGGCCGATCGGTCCAAACGTGTCGCAGCCTTTGCCTTTGTCCCACTGGCTGCCCTTCTCGAGCTGGAACGAGCGCTCGGAAACGTCGTTACAAACACAGTACCCCGCGATGTGGTTTATCGCTTCTTCCTCCGAGACATAGGACGCGTGCTTGCCAATTACCACGGCGAGCTCGACTTCCCAATCGAGCTTTTCACTGTTTAACGGCTTGATAATGACGTCATCAGGGCCACAGATGGCACTGGTTGCCTTGGAAAACACCTCCGGCTCCGAGGGAACGGGCATTCCGGATTCCTCAGCATGGTCAGAATAGTTAAGCCCGATGCAAATAAACTTACCAACTTTACCAACGCAGGGACCGAGACGTGGATTACTTTCCACGAGCGGTAACTCGCTCGCATTCAGCGCTCGCAGGGCCGCGATCGACTCGTCAGAAATCGTGTTACCGTCGATATCGGCAACATGATCGGCCAGGCTTCGAATATTTCCGCCGTCGTCCATCAGCCCCGGCTTTTCCTCTCCGGTCGGGCCATAGCGAAGTAATTTCATTTTTGGATCCAGGTTAGTTGTTCAGGGTGACGAAACCGCCATCGATCGGAAAATTGCATCCGGTTACGAACGCAGCTTCATCAGAACAGAGAAATGCGACCAATGCGGCGATCTCATCTGGTGTTCCCATGCGACCAATGGGTTGGCTCTTGGAAAGTTGCTCAAACATTTCGTCCCGGTTATCGGGATAGTTCTGATTCAGGTATTTATCGACAAACGGCGTGTGCACACGTGCCGGAGCAACGCAGTTGCAGCGAATGCCATGATCTATATAGTCCTTTGCCACAGAGTAGGTCATGGTCAGGACCGCGCCTTTCGTGGCGGAGTACGCAAATCGATCAGAAATGCCAACCGACGACACAACCGATGCCATATTTAGAATGACGCCGCTGCGGCGGGCTTTCATGGCTGGCAACACGGCCGACAGCATGTTGTAGACGCCTTTTACGTTGACAGACAACAGTCGATCAAAATCAGCTTTGCTGGTGTTCTCGAGATTGCCGATATGGGCAATTCCCGCGTTGTTCACGAGAATATCGATGACCGTCGTTGCTAAGACCTCTCGAACTAATGTGTTGACCTGGTCGTGGTCGGCCACATCGCACTTGTGGGCGGATGCGTCACCACCGGCGTCCTGAATCGCTTTAGCCGTCGACTCAGCCAATTCCTGATCGCGATCGAAAATAAGCACGCGCGCACCTTCATTGGCCAGGCGGTGGCAAATGCTGTTGCCTATGCCGCTGGCCCCACCGGTAATCAGCGCAATCTTGTTCCTCTATCTTTTCATTGATTGTCTGTTTCAACCTGGAGGCTGTAGAAGTGGATCGCATTTCGACCCAGAATTCGGTTTTGGTCCTTTTCAGCAAGACGACCAAGCCATTGTATTGAGGCACCGTACCAGCCGGAATAATCACCGGCAAGGCTTAGAACCGGCCAGTCGCTGCCCCAGATCAATCGTTTCGGGCCGAACACTGCCAACAAGTGGTCGAGATACGGCATCACGTCGTCATAGGACTGGGTATTGCTGGCTTCGGTTATTAGCCCGGAAATCTTACAGTACGCCGCTGATTGATCCGCAATCGCGGCGATCCTGTCGGCCCAGGGCTGCCATTCGCCGGCCGCGATATTTGGTTTAGCGCCGTGATCGATGACAACACGCAGGTCCGGATGACGTGTCAGGCAACTCAGCAGGTACGGAAGGTGCACAGACCGAACTAATGCATCAAAACAGACCCTTCTCTCCACCAACGCGTTCAGAACAGCGCCGAGCTCAGGACGATCGATCCACGCAGGATTGTCTATATCCTGAATCATCGGTCGTATGCCGACAAATTTCGCGTGTGCGGCAAACTCATCCAGTACCTGAATTGCGCCAATTGGTGAATCCATGTCAATCCAACCCACAATGCCCGCGACCATCGGTTGATGCTCGGCGATATCCAAAAGATATCGTGTCTCGTCGGTCGTTGCTGCCGCTTGCACCAGAACGGTCCGGTCGATGCCAGCTTGATCCAATAAAGGCTCGAGATCTTCCGGTAAGAAATCTCTGTAAAGGGGCTCAAGGTCCGGCGTTAGCCAGCCGTAGTCTTCGCGCTGCAGGGTCCAGAAGTGTTGATGACCATCAATACGCACGACATCACTCGACATTTCTATTTAAAGGGGTGGGCGCATCTTGCCGAATCAATCCGCGATTCTTGATCGCAGTCCAGAACTCATCCGGGATATGGGTGTTGAATAACTCCAGTGTTTGTTCGATGCGACGGACATTTCCAATGCCGGGGATGACCGAGGCAACGGCCCGGTGTGCGAGAGGAAACTGCAGGGCGGCCGCCGGCAGCGAGATGCCGAAATCGTCGCAGACTGCCTCTATCTGTGCGACTCGATCGACAATCGCGTCAGGTGCTTCGGTGTAGTTGTAATACCGGGGCCCTTTGCCAAGAACTCCCGTCGCGAGAATCCCGGAATTGTATGCGCCGCCGATAACGACCGAGCAGTCCCGCTCGGCGCATTTCGGCAGGAATGTATCAAGCGCTTCTTGCTCGAGCAGCGTGTAGCGGCCGGCGAGCAAGAAGCAGTCCCAGTCGCCGTATTCCATGGCTTGTTCACAGACTTCGTACTCGTTAACGCCCAGCCCAATTGCCCGCACCTGTCCACTTTGGCGCAGCTCGTCCATCGCGCGGTAGCCACCGTCCATGGCGATCGGGAACAGTCTGGCGTTGTCATCACCATGTGTCATGGCGCCGATGTCGTGCATATACAGAATGTCTATTCGGTCGAGGCCGAGTCGCTGCAAACTGTCCTCGAACGATCGAATAATGCCGTCATAACTATAGTCGTAGTCGATGTCGAATGGCATTGGAGAGACAAAACAATGGCGCTCGGCAGCGTATCCTGCAGGGCGTAACAGACGGCCGACTTTCGTGGACAAAACATAGTCTCTCCGATCTGGTGCACGCAACGCATCGCCAACCCGGCGCTCACTGAGGCCCTGGCCGTAGTGCGGTGCGGTATCAAAGTGACGAAAATTGTTTGCCCATGCAGTTGAGAGAATTTCCGTAGCTTCCACGTCAGAAACCGTGTGATACAGATTACCCAGTGACGCACAGCCAAAACCCAGGGCATCGACCTCTAAACTCGTCTTACCAATCTGATTTCTGCCAAATCTGTTCATGCGTGGATCCGGGTTTAGTCAAGCATTCTCTTTGTTAATTCGCAAACGCCACTCGGCGCCAGCGGGGAATTCAAAATTCTCAAGCGTACAATCGCGCATCTTGACACTGAAACCTGGCAATTGTGGGGCCAGGTAAGCGCCATTGCGAATCTTGCAAGGGTCTTCGAAGTGTTCATGAAGATGATCAACATACTCGACTACTCGATCACCGATATCAGCGGATATCTGGGCATAGTCGATCATCGACATGTGCTGCACATACTCGCACAGACCGACGCCACCTGCGTGCGGGCAGACCAGCTTGCCGTATTTTGCCGCGAGCACGTAGACGGTCAGAATCTCGTTGAGACCACCTAACCGACAAGCATCGATCTGAACGATGTCGAGGGCATCATTGGTGATGAATTGCTTGAACAGTATTCGGTTCTGGCACTGCTCACCGGTAGCGACTTTTGTGCAATCGAGATTTTCACGAATCCTTGCGTGTCCAAGAATGTCATCCGGACTGGTTGGCTCTTCAATAAACCATGGATTATATGGAAGCAAATGTTTCATCCATTCGATAGCCTGGTCGACTTCCCATATTTGGTTTGCATCCAGCATCAATTTTACCTGATCGCCAATAGCCTCACGCGCGATCTTGCAACGACGAACGTCGTCTTCCAGGGACTCGCCCACTTTGAGCTTGATATGCATAAATCCCTGATCAATCGCCGCACGACACAGGCGTTCGAGTTTCTCGTCGCTGTATCCCAGCCAGCCCGCCGACGTCGTATAAGCCGGGTAGCCAGTCAGTTCCAGCTGCCGGATTCTGTCCTTTTTAGTCGCCTGATTTCTTGCGACGATTTCAAGTGCTTCGTCACGCGTAAGCGCATCGCTGATATAGCGAAAGTCCAGGCAGTCCACGAATTCGCCCGGTGTCATATCTGCAAGCAATCGCCAGACCGGCTTGCCTGCCGAGCGCGCCCACATGTCCCAAACAGCATTCATGATGCCGCCGGCCGCCATGTGCACCACACCCTTTTCTGGGCCCAGCCAGCGCAGCTGACTATCTGACCTCAGATCGCGGTAAAACGTACCGATATCCGCGGTGATATCTTCGAAGTCGACGCCGATCACAAGATGGCGCATGCTTTTGACTGTCGCGCAACAGATTTCGTTGCCCCTGCCGATTGTAAAGATCAGTCCATAGCCAAGGTCACCCTGTTCTGTTTCGATGCATATATAAGCGGCAGAGTAGTCCGGATCCTTGTTTACTGCATCGGACCCATCCAGATGCTCCGAAGTCGGGAATCGAATATCCCTCGTCGAAAGGCTGATGATCTTGTTACTCAATGCGAATTCCGTCACTGTATATATACAATAGTATTTCACAAATGCATGATGATTGATTCAAAACATACAGGAGATCCGCCAAAAATCCTGACAAGGAATATGGTGCTGCCGTTCATCCTCGTTGCCATGCTTTTTCCGCTGTGGGGATTCGCGAATGATGTAACGAATCCGCTCGTCAAGGCCTTCA
>CAZWEW010000158.1:0-4967 GCA_964633055.1 uncultured Woeseia sp.
AATTCTCGAGAATCCAGTTGTCCGCATCATCGATGCCGGAGTTCTCGGCCCGCGCGACGGCCTGCAACGAACGGTCGTCATTGAATCGGAACAGGTAGAGCGCCCCGAACTCGAACTCGGTGCTGATCCGCTCGAGATGAAGAATGACGGGACCGTCCTTGACCCAAGCTGCACTGCCGATATCCCGGTTTTCCTGTTCATAACGTGCTTCGTCACGCATCGTCCGCGCAAAGTAGTCGAGTGGCGGTCCGATAAACTCGCCGATCAGTGCCGTGATGACCATGAGGACGGCGCCAGAAATAACAACCATCCCCGCAAGGTCGATAACCGAGATACCCGCCGTCCGCATAACCACAAGTTCACTGTTATTCGCCAATGACCCCAGACCAAGCAGGCTGCCGATCAAAGTACCAATGGGCAGCATCTCGAAGCACAATTGCGGCAGTCTCAGCAGAGCGAAGAGCAACGCCTGGGGCGTGCCAAAATTTCCCTCCGTGGAATCCAGTTGCCCGATAAACTCGAACAATCCTGCGAGTGCCAACAACACCATCATGACAAGCAAGGTACTCGTCAGTATCGCACGCATCAGGTAAACCGAGAGCAGGGTCAAGTGCGGGCTCCTCGTGAGAATATCCGCCGGTGAACACCACCCTGCAGTGCTAACAATAAGACCGCGGAAGCGAACATTAGGCCATGCACCCACCATAAACCGGCGACTGCGGGCACGATGCTCTTCTCCAGCCACGCTTTGCCGGCACTCAGCAGATTGAAATAGATTATAAAAACCAGCAAACCGATCGCAAGTCTCTCGTACCTGCCCTGCCGCGGCTGACTGCGGCTAAGTGGTACCGCAATAATCGCAAGCACCAATGTCGCCAGCGGAATGCCGTAGCGCCAGTGGAGTTCTGCTATTTCATCAGCATCATTCGATCTCAACAGGTCAGCCGTCTTCATAGCACGTGGCGCAAGATCCGGATCTTCCATGTTTGGAAGCCGATACGGAATGCCATGCTCAGCGAACTGCATCACCCGAAACTCGGAGGTGCCGGGTACACCCTCGTAACGGCGACCGTTCCTGAGTACGAAAAAACGCGTATCCGGGTCGTCGGACTCGATCTGTTCACCCCATTCGGCAACGACGACCTCGACGCCGCCGTCGACCTGCCGCTGGAGAAACACATTCTCAACGGTCCCCGGCCCGAGAACACTCTCTGCATAGACGACAGTGCCGGCCCTGTTGTCGACGATGAACCGGCCCGGCTCGATACTCGCCAGGTCCGCCTGACGCCGCGCTTCAATGCTGATGTGCGCAATCTTAGTCAACGCAGTCGGCGAGATTTCAGTGGCGAGCCAGCCAACAACAAGTGTCAGTGGTATCAGCAACCAGGACAGCGGTCGGTAAATATCGACCGGGCCAATCCGGCATGCCATCATTGCGGGCAACTCGCTGTCTCGATAAAGCCGACCGAGTGCGAGCATGACGGCCAGGAAAAGTGCGATTGGTATCAGGATCGTCAGATATTGCAGTCCTGTCAGCCCGATGATTTGAAAAATGGCATCTTTCGGCAACTTGCCCTTGGCAACATCACCGAGAACTCGGGCAAACTGGTTGGTCAGAAGAATGGCAAGAAGCACGCCAGTCACTGCCAGCCACGACAGGGCGATTTCACGGAATATGTATCGATCGAGTATGCGAAACATGGCTAATACAGTGATTTTTCAGGCATTTGACCTACGGCACTGCCTCTTGTTCGACCTGATCCGGTAGACTACCGGTTTTGGTTTGTTCGGGACAGCCTTTGCGCGGAAATTGGCAGGCGACGGCCAACAACAAAATCCACCGGTAGTTTCCTGATCATCGATTTCGCCGTTGGGCCACAATGTTCTTACGTTCGGCTGATTCCCGGTACCGGACGTACGACAGGGATATTTATTGACCATGGAAATTTTTGCCACGACCAGTGCGCCCCGGCGCCGAGCGGGAAGTTGCATCATCACCGGTGTTTTCGAGTCCGGAAAGCCGGGCCCGGGCATCGACGACATTGACGCTGCGAGCGGTGGCTACATCCACAAACTCATCCGGCAGGGCGATATCACGGGCCGTGCAGGCAGCACCAGGTTACTAACCGACGTACCTGGGGTGCGCGCAAAACGAGTGCTGATCGTTGGTCTGGGGAAACAGGCCGCGTTCGATATCGCTGCGTTCCGCAGCGCAGTCGCGGCAGCGGCCACACTTATTCGCGGCACACGTATCAGCGACATCACAAGCTACCTCGGATTACAGAATGTCGAAGGTGCCAATGCCTATTATCTTGCGCGTTATACGGTCGAGACAATCGGTACTTCACTCTATTCCTACAATGAAACCAAGAGCGGCCGCCGTCCACGCGCGGCCACTTTGAAGAAGGTCAGTTTTGGCACGGGCAGCCGCGCTGATTCTGCCAAAGCGGTGAGAGGCGGTGAACACGCTGCAGCCATCGTCGAGGGTATGTCACTCGCCCGCGATCTCGGTAACCTGCCGCCCAATATCTGCACACCGGCCTACCTGGCGAGAATGGCAAAGAAACTCGATCGTCGTTTCAAAATGATCGGGACGCGCGTTCTGGGCGAGACGGAAATAAAGCGTCTCGGCATGCATTCGTTCCTCAGCGTCACAGCCGGCACACCACTACCCGCAAAGCTGATCCTTATGCAATACAGGGGTGGAGGCCGCGACAAACCGATTGTGCTGGTTGGCAAAGGCGTCACTTTTGACGCCGGTGGTATTTCTCTAAAGCCTGGTTCCGGGATGGACGAAATGAAGTTCGACATGTGCGGTGCCGCATCGGTTATCGGCACCATTCTGGTCGCCGCGAAACTCAAGCTGCCGGTAAATCTGAACGTCGTCGTACCCGCCTGCGAAAATCTGCCGAGCGGAACGGCAACCCGACCCGGTGACATCGTAACGAGTATGTCGGGAAAGAGCATCGAAATACTGAACACCGATGCCGAAGGCCGATTGATTCTCTGCGACGCTCTGACCTACGCGCGCCGTTACAAACCTGACGTCATCATCGATGTCGCAACACTGACGGGCGCCTGCGTCATTGCACTCGGGAAACACCGCTCTGCCGTGATGAGCCGCAATGATGAACTGGCACGGGAGATTCTCGATGCCGGCATCGGCGCCAACGACCAGGGATGGCAATTGCCGATAGCCGACGAGTACCACCAACAGTTGAAAAGCAATTTCGCCGACTTTGCGAACGTGGGTGGCCGCGACGCCGGTGCAGTCACTGCCGCCTGTTTCCTGTCGAAGTTCACCGAAGGCCTGAACTGGGCGCACCTCGACATTGCGGGAACGGCATGGACCAGTGGTAGCACCAAGGGAAGCACCGGTCGGCCGGTTCCGATGCTGTCCGAATTCGTCCTGCGCCGTGCCCACGCAATACCCTGACGTGGCCCGCATCGACTTCTATATCCTGCAGACCAGTGGCGAACTGGCGCGGCAGCAATTCGCCTGTAGACTCGCAGAAAAAGCTTACAAGCTGGATAACCGCGTACACATTCATGTCAGTGAGCCCGAGGCAGCCGCCAGGCTAGACGACCTGCTGTGGACGTTTCGAGACGGGAGTTTCGTACCGCACGAATTGCTGAGCAACACGCCCGGTGAGTCCGCCTCGCCGATCACGATTGGCGCAGACCGGTTCCCTGACGATCAATGTGACTTGCTCATCAATCTCGGAGATTCGATTCCCAACGAAGCCAACTCTTTCCCACGGGTAGCCGAAGTTGTAACCTCCGACGTTGAGTGCAAGTCTCTGAGTCGACAACGGTTTGTTGATTATCGGGATCAAGGACATACACTCGACACACATAACCTGTAATTCACCTCTAGGCAACGGCGTGGAGCGCGCCAATCAGATCTTCCGGATAGCGGGAGACGGTGGTCGGTGGCCCGAGGCAGCCCGGAAAACGTAATGGACAAGGCATACCGACCCAGGGACATCGAACGGCGGCAATACGAACGCTGGGAAAAAAATAGATGGTTCGCGCCGTCGGGGACCGGCGAACCCTACTGCATCGTCATCCCTCCACCGAATGTCACGGGCACGCTTCATATGGGCCACGCGTTCCAGGACACGATTATGGACGCCCTGATTCGCTTTCACCGAATGGCGGGCCGGAACACGCTCTGGCAACCGGGCATGGATCACGCCGGTATCGCAACACAAATGGTGGTCGAGCGACAACTGAATGGCGAAGGTACATCCCGCAGTGAACTGGGACGGGAAAAATTCGTCGAGCGCGTCTGGCAATGGAAAGACCAGTCCGGTGGGCAGATCTGTCAACAACTCAGGCGACTGGGCGGGTCCGTGGATTGGGCACGGGATCGCTTCACGATGGACGACGACCTGACGTCAGCGGTCATGGAGGTCTTTGTTCAGCTTTACGATGAAGGGCTAATCTACCGGGGCAAACGCCTCGTCAACTGGGATCCGGTCTTGCACACGGCGCTGTCGGACCTCGAGGTGCTGCAGACAGATGAATCGGGAAACCTGTGGCATTTCCGCTATCCACTGGCTTCGGACAACGGCCACCTCGTCGTTGCGACAACCCGCCCCGAAACCATGCTCGGCGACAGTGGTGTCGCGGTGCATCCTGAAGACGACCGCTATCGGGACCTGGTTGGACAGGAGGTCATCCTACCGCTGGTGGGCCGACGCATACCAATCATCGCTGACGACTACGTCGATCCGGAATTCGGTTCCGGCTGTGTGAAGATGACACCGGCGCACGACTTCAACGACTATGAAATTGGCAAGCGCCACGGTCTGGAGATGCACAATATCCTTACTGACGACGCTGCGATTAATGACACCGCGCCGAAAGCCTACCGCGGGCTGGATCGCTTTACAGCACGCAAGCGAATAGTCGCGGATATGGAAGCGATCGGTAATCTCGAAAAAGTCGAGGACTACCAGCAA
>CAZWEW010000159.1:0-4896 GCA_964633055.1 uncultured Woeseia sp.
CTGCCCTTGATCAAATAGAAGGTCCCGGACTTTGTAAATGGCCGTAAAGGCTTGATCAGAGCCTGAATTGACAAAAACAGCAAAACCAAGACCTGACTCGAGCATCAGGCAAAGTTCTGTAGAAACGCCGAAATCACTGCCAGCGTGACAGGCATTTCGTTCACCGTAATTATATTCGCTGTACCACATCACGCCCTGGTCGGCATGATCGACGAATACATCGTCGAAGCCAAGGTCAACAGTTTCAGATTGCAGAACGCGAACACCACCAGCGGGCTGGCCACCACCAAGCAGCATCGCCATATAAATTCCTACATCATTGGGACTCGTTCGCAGTTGACCGCTTGGATAGTCCGGATAACTGAAGTGCCCTATCGGATCGCCATTGCCGTAATACGGCATTGCTATTTTCGACGTATCGGCAAAGTCAGCCAGCTCCCAACCTGTGTTCAGCATTCCCAATGGATTGAACAAATTGGCTATAGAATGGTCCCTCAGTGCTGTGCCGGAAACAGATTCGACAAGATAACCGGCAAGTGCTGATGCAAAATTACTGTATCTGTATTCCTCGCCAGGCCCCCGTGCACGAAAATTGGCATTGTCGCTGTACCATTGGCCGCCCGGTATAAAATATCCTGTCATGATCTCATGCAGTGAAATCGGTGAGTCTCCAAAAAAATACAGGTCCCCCGACCCCGGAGAGCCATAAATATCCGCATCCCTGATACCCGACGTATGCGTCACAATGTGCGACACACGGACGGTCTCGCCATCAACCCGGGGATTATCGAGCTCCCAGGGTAAATGATCATTAACTCGGTCACCCAGAGACAAACTACCGCCCTCAATCAGCTGAAGCAGCGCTGTCGCCGTGTAGGTCTTTGAAATGCTAGCGAGCATATACGGGGTATAGGCATTCGCCTCTTCACCCACATCAATATTCACAAATCCGACAGCGTCGGCCACGGCAATGGAATCGGCTACCGCCAATGAATAACCGATCGACGGCAGATTGTGCATAACACGAATCGCTTCGATTTCTGATTTGACGGCGGCCCAGTCCGGCTGGACCTGGGCGAAAGCAGGCAATGTCAGTAAACACGCTAAGACAAGCCATCTCGATCTTGTATTCAATCGTCGCTCTATTTCGACAACTTTATAGCCTTGCAAAGGACACATAGCGGCTTCTGATTTGAATTTCAGCACCGGCATTACAATTAATAAAGCGTCCAAACTGTATATTCGGGCAAGCACGTTGCCCGCAGAAAGTTTGCCGGTGGATCGAGTTTTCGTTCATCTGCCTTTAGTATCTCAGATAACGCGGCAAAAATGACCGCCGGCCAAATACGGTCAGATAAACATTCCGATTTTGATACAACCAATTCACAAACACCGATTCAGACGAAATAATCTATATCGGTCGTTCATGACGCAGGTGTCTACGGATGATGAAGAAGCTTCTTTACGTGGCGTCACTTGTTACGTTTATCGCCGGCGGAGTCGCCGCGTTTGTGTTCTACACGGCAACCGGTCAGGACGTATTCATAAAACGGGCGGCCAGCACACTCATCAGCCAGCGCGTCAACCTAATCGATGGCATGAGAGTAACCGTTTGCGGTAGCGCCTCCCCACTGGGCAACGATACGAACCGCGCCCAAGCTTGTATCGCTGTACTTACCCCAGAGCATTTCTTTCTGTTCGACGTTGGCGCCGGTTCGCAGGTACGCATCGCACAAATGCGTCTACCCATGGCGCGTATAGACGGCGTTTTCCTGACGCATTTTCATTCGGACCACATCGCCGCCCTGCCGGATGTAAACCTGGCCTCATGGATACAGGGTCGATCCCTCCCGCTACAAGTGTTCGGACCTGCGGGTGTTGGGAATGTGGTCACAGGTTTCAATGCGGCATACCAACTGGATCGGGATTACCGCACTGCTCACCACGGAAGCGAACTCCTCGCGCCAGAACGCGGACCTATGGAAGCGAATACGATCGCTCCAAACAGTATCGTTTGGCAGGACGACACTCTCACTATCACAGCCTTCATTGTCGATCATATGCCGATCGAGCCAGCAGTGGGCTACCGCGTGGACTATGGCGGACGCTCGGTCGTGATATCAGGCGATACCAACCTGACTGACGACCTGTTTGTCGCGGCCAGCAATGCTGATCTCCTGTTGCACGACGCGCTATCTCGTCCCCTACTCGATCCAATGATCGAAGCGGCAGCAGCCAGCGGTACACCGAGGCTCTCCACCATCATGAGTGACGTCATCGACTATCACGCAGATGCCACCCTACTACCGGCTCGGACGAGGGCCGCCGGAATCAAACAACTCGTGCTTTATCACATGGTGCCAATACCATCGAATGCACTGGCAAAAGAAATCTTCGTGCGCAATTTGCCAGATAACGTCATCATGGCGGAAGACCTACAATCCTTCGATCTGCCGCGTAATTCCACGGAAATCATCATTCACCATCCTTAAGATGAAAAAACACTGAATTGTCATTATGAAAATACTGCGAACCCCTGATGCGTTTTTCGAAAACCTGGCGGACTATCCCTTCCTGCCTCATTACACGATGATCCAAGCTCATGACGGCGCGGATTTGCGCATCCATCATGTCGACGAGAGTCCTGCGGATGGATCCACGGGGCCCATCGTGCTGTGTATGCACGGTCAACCGGTTTGGAGCTACCTGTACCGGAAAATGATTCCTTACCTCACGTCCGCAGGAATGAGGGTCATCGCGCCCTGCCTAATAGGCTACGGAAAATCGGACAAGCCCGCGGCCCGGGAAGACTACAGCTACGAACGCCAAGTGGAATGGATGGGCTCATGGCTTGAAGCTAATGACTTTTCCGGCATCACTTTGTTCGGCCAGGATTGGGGCGGCCTCATAGGGCTTCGACTCGTGGTGAATCACCCGCAGCGATTTGATCGTGTGGTCGTTTCCAATACCGGTTTACCTTACAACCCGGACGCGGATGAGACGGTTGTCAAACAAATCGAAGATTTTCGCGCAAACGCCCCAACGCCGAGCCTTATAGAAATGCAGAAAGCCATCCGCACGATGCGTGAGCGGGAGCATTTTGCGATGAAATTCGCGTATTGGCAAAAATTCTGTTGGGAATACAAAGACTTGCCCATCGGGTTCATGATGTCGATGATGATGGAACGGCACTCGAACCTTGCGCGCGCACTCAGGTTTTTGCTTTACAGAGCCGGCGTGCAATCACCATTCCCGACATCGCTGGCCAAGGCGTATGATGCCCCCTTTCCGGATTCAAGCTTCAAAATGGGACCGCGCGCCATGCCGAGCCATGTCCCTACCTTGCCCACATCGCCCTCGCTTCTACAACAACGTAAGGCTTGGGAATTTTTTGATGCATTCGAAAAACCTTTCCTGTGTGCATTTTCCGATAACGACCCCGTAACGGGAGGTATGCAGGAAGCATTCATGAAACGGGTGCCTGGCGCCAAAGGGTTGCCGCACGCCACCATCCGGCGTGGCGGACATTTTGTTCAGGAGATCGCGCCGGAACCGTTATCGAAAGCCATTATCGAACTCATTCGAACAACCTGAATTGACCCGGCGTCATGGAGACAAAAGTATGAAGAAGTGCTTGGTCGGTACTGTAATCGTGATGACAGTTGGTATATGGACGTTTACTCAATACTGGTATTACCTCCCGGGCCTCATTGACGCGGTCGTCAATCCTGTAGACGAACATCGAACGGTGACCTGGCAGCCCGGCCCCGCCGATCCTCCGGTCGCAGAACGGCCGCCGAACATTATCCTGATCGTCGCCGATGACCTCGGTTTCAACGACATTACATTCTATGGCGGCGGTATCGCCCACGGCAGCGTGCCCACACCAAACATTGATTCCATTGCTGCCGGCGGCATTCACTTCACAAACGGCTACGCCGGCAACGGTACCTGCGCCCCTTCCCGGGCAGCACTATTGACCGGTCGATTTGCCACCCGTTCCGGATTCGAGTTCACGCCTGTTGGGGTATCGTTCTCGCGGCTGACCTTTGGGGATAGCTTCATTTCCGAGAACGCTGTGAATTACCCGCAAAGAGAGACACTCGGCCTGCCGCACAGCGAACTGACACTGCCGGAGCTTCTCGGAACGCGCGGCTATCACTCCGTCGCGCTCGGCAAATGGCACCTAGGCGAGGCGGAGGGCCTGCGCCCAATCGACCAGGGCTTCAACGAATTCCTAGGTTTCCTGCCAGGAGCCGCGTTGTACCTACCTAGGGACGATGCCAATGTCATCAATGCCCCCCAGGACATCGATCCAAGCGACAGGTACCTTTGGGCGAATCTGACCCACTCGGTCATGCACAACAACAGCGGTCGCTTTCAGCCCGACTCGCACATGACCGATTATTTCAGCCGGCAGGCAATGAAGGTCATCGAAGCAAATCGTCACCGTCCGTTCTTCCTATACCTCGCCTACAACGCTCCACACACACCGTTGCAGGCCGAAAAAGCCGACTACGATGCCTTGACGCACATAGAGAATCACACCGAGCGCACCTATGCCGCCATGTTGAGGGGCCTGGACCGTGGCATCGGCCAGGTACTGACGGCGCTTGATGAGAACGCTATCGCCGACAACACTATGGTCATATTCACAAGCGATAACGGCGGCGTTGGCTACATAGGTTTGCCCGACCTAAACAAACCGTATCGCGGCTGGAAGCTGACGTTTTTCGAAGGCGGTATCCATACCCCATATTTCATACGCTGGCCCAAACAAATCCCGGCAGGCAGCCAGTACGATTTCGCCGTCGGACACATCGACATCTTTGCCACAGCGCTCGCCGCCGCCGGGGTTGAACCCCCAAAGGACCGCATCATCGACGGAAAAAACCT
>CAZWEW010000160.1:0-4886 GCA_964633055.1 uncultured Woeseia sp.
ACGCGCTTCATAAGTGGCTCCGCAACCTGCCATGCCCCCGCCGATGACGAGGACGTCCGAATCGACGAACTTCGTTTTTCTTCTCGAGAACAGGCCCATCAGCGTAACTCCTTGCCGCGACTGTCCATCGAGAGTGCGGGTAATCCACCTTCGATGTTGAGCGCATCCGGTTCATGCGCCAGTTCTTCACTTGCAAAATCTTCGTCAGTCGGCGCGTCGTAATCCGCCGGTGACTTGATGGAACCCCATGGTGTCGTCCGGATTGGCGACACGAAGTTCTTCTCTGTGCCATCCCGGAACAGAATTTTCCACGAGACAGTGTTCTTTTCCTCCTCTCGGAGCACCCGAACGCTGTGGCCGAGCGGGGCGAAGTCGGCATAACCGCGGGCATCGATCGCGTTTTGCGGACAGGCCTTCACGCAGGAGTAGCACTCCCAGCACATGCTCGGCTCGATGTTGTATGCCCTCCGGTAGGTCTTGTCGATTTGCATGATGTTCGACGGGCAAATATCGACACAATGTCCGCAGCCATCGCAACGCGTCATGTATACAAAAGTGGGCATAGCAGTCTGGTCCTTTTCCGGGCTGAACTGATCAGTAGTGTTTGGAATGCTGCCGGGCGCTACCGAAGTCCGGAGGCGCGTCAGCAGGCGCGGGCAGCTTACTCCGGGATCCGTTCGCGGTCGACAAGCGTTTCTCGAACGCCGCTGCCGGCTTGAAAAACATGTGCGCGAACTTTGACCAGGGCACGGTGCCAAATAGGAAAATCGTGGACAGCACGTGCAGCCAGAAAAAGACGCCGTCCCACGCATTGCCTGTCGAATGAAGATACGACCAGATGAGTGCAAACGTCGCGCTGGCAAGCAACGAAAGAATAAACGTATCGGCGGGCAAGACCCGGAAGGGCGAGCTACCCCCCGCAGCGACATCGACCCGGATGAAAAACCAGAACCAGTACCCGCCGACGCAGATCATCAGCGCGCCGATATGCCACAGCTGCAAAGCGATCGCCGGCGCAGACAAGGCCGGTTCCGAGTACGCGATCATGATCGTTCCGCCAACGAATGCGATGAATCCGTACATCGTCAGCAGGTGAGCAATCCGACGCTGCGGGTTGCAGAACTCACCTGAAGTCGCGACATCCACGACGGCCGTCTTGATTGCCAGCGTCACGGTTTCGCCGGCACCGACATCACGCGTCGCCTGCGCCTTCGATTTCTTCATGTTTTCCCAGAAATAACGGGCGCTCTTCTTGTGCAGGACATCGTAGATCGTGCCTGACGTGACCAACAGGATCATGACGATGACATACGTCTGCATCATCGAGGAAGTAATAAACGCCGGAATATCGGCGAAGGGATTGTTCGTAAACATTGGTTTTGTTTCCGGGATAGTCCGCACGTTCGCGGAATAATTAATTTCAGCGCCGCGACCGTGCGCAAGAATAGCCAGTTTCGCGTCATTCTTACAGTGTTATCTTACATAGCACCGGTCAGGCCCACATCGTGGAACTGATGCCCTTTGCTAGAATCGACCGGAGGCTGACGGAACGATCCGGGACGGGTAGCATTCTCTGACGTCTGACCAAGGCCGGTCGATTGATCAGGCGGACTTGAGTTGCTGTCCCCTGATCCAGCGCAGTTGAATGATCAGTCCGATGAATAGCAAGACTATCAGGACACGGTAGCTGTTCACGAGCAGCGGGTCGTCAGTCGACGTCACGACCGGGCTGCCGACAGGGAGCCGCATCAGGGCGTCCGTTACCGCGGGCAGGCTGTGAAAGAACAGGGTCGACGTCCAACTAACGGCGCGCAGGTAGCAGGACCAGCCGCCGAACAACGTGGTAATCGACGCCATGTAGCCCGCGAGGAGAGCCACCAGTGTTAGCACCGCGAGGCCATGCGCAACACCGAACGAACCGAACTGGTAAATCGCCAGTGCGGTGGCGGCCGTGACCAACGTCGTGACCAGATAGACCTGACCGGTTTTCGACTCGAGCGTGATCTCCCGGTGCATCCACAGCGAATAAGTGCCACTCAGGATGGCAATGATTCCCACCACCGTGTGAAACCAGCCGATCGCAGTAATCTCAGGCATTCATCAATTCTCCGTTGGTCCGACGACACCGGTCTGTCCGGTAATCAGTCCATAGTGCTCAATACGCCGGTGTCGTGCAAAGTCGAATATAGTTTGTTTTCCAAAACTGCAGTCATCCAGGTTGCACGCGTGCACGATCAGTTCGTCGTCTTCTGTCGTCGCCTCGGCGACGATCTCCCCCGTCGGGTTCACGATGACGCTGCCGCCGATCAGGCCATGGCCATCCTCGACGCCAGCCTTGGCGATCGCAACAATCCAGGTGCTGTTCTGGTAGGCCGCCGCCTGCAGGACCAGATGATTGTGAAACATCCTCCGGTCGGCCCGCTCGTCCGCATTCTGCGAATTAACTGACGGCGTGTTGTATCCCAGAACGACCATCTCGACACCCTGGAGAGCCATGACCCGAAACGTCTCCGGCCAACGCCGGTCGTTGCAGATGCACATGCCGAGGATGCCGTCCTCCGTCCTGAACACTGGGAACCCAAGGTCGCCAGGCAGAAAGTATTTCTTCTCCAGGTGCTGGAAGGCACGGTCGGGATCGAATGTGTCGTGCCCGGGCAAATGGACCTTTCGATACTTGCCGATGATTCTACCCCCCCTGTCGGTCAGTACAGAGGTATTGAAGTGTTTGCCGGCTTCCGTGCGTTCCGCGTAACCGAACGACATCGCAATATCCAGCGCGCCGGCACGATCGAACAAAGGCTGTGTTTCCGGCGTCGGCATCTGCGTCTCGAACCACTGGTCGATTTCGGTCTGGTCCTCGTAGTGCCAGCGGGGGAAAAACGTTGTCAGGGCCAATTCGGGAAAGACGACGAAGTCGCACCCCTGTTCGCTCGCGTCTTCGAGTAACGAGAGCATCCGGAAAACGACGTCCTCCCGCGTATCGGCCTTCTGTATCGGACCGAGCTGTGCGCCACCGACAACGACCGTTCGTTTCTGTTCAGTTGCAGTCATGTCGCCACCTTACCCCAGCAGAAGCGTCGGCAACCACAGCACAATCTGTGGGAAAGCGATTAACAACATGAGAATGCCGATGTCGACGAGAATGAAAGGGATGCAGCCTTTGTAGACCTGCTCGAGCGAAACATTCATCTCCTTCGGGATCGCACCCTTGATCGCGAACACGTTCAGACCGACAGGCGGCGTGATGGCCCCAATCTCGGTCAACTTAAGCGCAATGACTCCAAACCAGATAGGGTCATAGCCGATGCTGACAAGCACGGGGAAGACGATCGGCAATGTCAACGCGTAGACGCCGACCGGCACCATGATCATGCCCAAGAAGAACATGACCAGCATGATGCCGAGCAGGATGGCGATCGGCGGCAGGTCCCAGAATTGCAGCATGGTCACCAGCTCTGTTGGCAGCCCGGTCACCGCCAGCACACGACTGTAGAAAAGCGCGCCAATGTTGATCAGGAACAGCATTGCGGTGACATTCGCCGCCTCTTTCATCGAGCCCGTGACCTGCCCCAGGCTCGTGTACTCGCGGAGCAGCCAGCCGAGCGCCAGCGTGATAAGTGCGCCGGCTGCGGCCGCTTCCGTCGGTGTGAGCCAACCCGAGTAGATACCGCCCAGGACGACGATGCCGATGATCACGACCGGCCACATTCGCATGGCCTCGTCGCGTTTCCGCCTTGGCACGTTCCCCGGATCGGGTGAGTCCGGCGCAAGTTCCGGTCGCCGTCTGACGAGTGCGACGATCAACAGCGCATAGGCCATCGCGGTCAAAAGTCCCGGCACGAGACCTGCCGCGAAGAGCCGGCCGATGGACTGCTGCGTAAACAGCGCATAGATGATCATCATCATGCTGGGCGGGATCATCGATGCAAACGTCCCGGCCGACGCAATGCAGCCGACCGACAGGGCCTTGTCGTACTGAAGCCTGTTCATCTCCGGCAACGCCATCTTGCCGAAGATTGCGCTCGTTGCAATCGATGAGCCCGAGATCGCACCGAAGACGCCACACCCGAAACAGGTTGCAACCATCAGCGAGCCGGGAATTCCCCGCGTCAACGCGTAGACACCGTCGTAGGCGCGCCGGGCCAGACCACCTCGTGACGCAAATGATCCCATCAGGATAAACAGCGGAATGGCCGTCCAGGTCGGCGTTGCCACCGAGAAGTACGCCGCCAAACCAAGCAGCGACACGCTGCTGTCGAAGCCGAGGATGAATACGCTGACAATAAAACCACCCAGGATGAACGCCAGCCCGATCTGCAGGCCGAGTGCCAACAGAAGCAAGAGCGCTGCAATACAGAGCATGCCGCCGGTTACGAAGTCCACCCGGGGCCTACTCGAATCCGGGCGCGTCGTCCAGCACTTCCGGCGTCTCCGCCGGAACGCACAGGTTGACGATGCCCTGCAGGAGGAAAATCACCATCCCGACGACCATGATGAATTTCGTCGGCCAGATGGGGATGTCTGTCATGCCCTCAATCGCGCTACCGACTAGGTAGGACGACCAGGCGTCTTTGGCGACGGCGTAGAGCAGCAGAGCGATGACCGCGACCGCAACTAAGTTGGCCGCAGCGCTGGTCTTGCGCCTTACACCGGGTTCCAGCGCATTGACGAGAAACTCGAAGCGAACGTGCTCATGCTGCTCCTCGCAACGGGGGAAACCTAGGTAGATAACGATCATCATGACGAAGACCGAGAGCTCAGCCATCAACAGCAGCGGTTTGCCGAATGTACGCATGATCACGTCGGCAATCAGCAACATCATCATTGCAAACATGAGCCAGCCGGCGAGGCCAGACAGAAACTGGTTCGCATGATGTATCCACTGC
>CAZWEW010000161.1:0-4864 GCA_964633055.1 uncultured Woeseia sp.
CTACGCCCCGACCGGATTCAATACGAAACGAGGGCGGCAATGATACTTGCCGCCCTCGCCTGTGAAAAGCATTAATTAACGACGAAGGATCTTAAGAACTTGTTCAAGTTCCACACGTAACTGTTTGATAATTTGCTGGCTTTGACTTAGGTCCGTCTTGGCCTCATCGCCCATCAATCGCTGTCTTGCACCGCCAATTGTGAATCCGTCTTCATATAACAGGCTGCGAATTTGACGAATGATTAAAACGTCCTGACGCTGGTCATAGCGGCGATTCCCCCGTCGCTTGACGGGCTTCAGCTGTGGGAACTCTTGCTCCCAATACCGCAGTACATGCGGCTTAACCGCACACAAATCGCTTACTTCACCTATAGTGAAATAGCGTTTGCCCGGTATCGGAGGTAGTTCGTCGTTATTCCCCGGTTCCAGCATAGGCCTCTACTCGGGCTTTTAGTTTTTGTCCTGGGCGAAATGTAACTACCCGACGTGCCGTAATTGGAATTTCCTCTCCCGTTTTCGGATTACGTCCTGGGCGTTCGTTTTTATCTCGAAGATCGAAATTTCCAAACCCGGAAAGTTTCACCTGCTCCCCGACCGCGAGGGCCGCTCGTAGTTCTTCGAAGTATAGATCGACGAGCTCGCGAGCTTCCCTCTTATTCAGCCCCAGTTCGTTGAACAGAGACTCCGCCATATCGGCTTTAGTCAGCGCCATTAATTTTAATCTCTTAGTTCTGCACCAAATTCGGCTTTCAATCTGCCGAGCACTGTGGTCATTACGGCATCTGCATCTTCGTCAGTAAGGGTGCGGGATGTTCCCTGTAAAATCAAGCCTAAAGCAATGCTTTTTAGCCCTTCTTCTATGCTCGGACCTTTATAAACATCGAATATTCTGACCTCTCGAACGAGCTCCGGTACCGCCGATTCAGCTGCTTCAACAAGCTCTGATGAGCGAACCTTGTCTTTGACGATGACCGCAATGTCGCGACGAATGGAAGGAAACTTTGAAACGGTTTCTGCAACAGGAATAAGTGCGGCAAAGCAGCGCTCCGCATCAACCTCAAAAAGATACGCCCCGTTTTCGAGATCAAAACGTTTCGAAATTGTAGGATGAAGTTTTCCCACCACACCAACCTCGACACCTCCACGAATTATTTTGGCAGCCTGACCCGACTGCAAAGCAGGGTGTTCCGTTTCTGTAAATTTGAACTGTTCGGTAGCGCCGGTCATTCCAATCAACGCTGCAAGATCTGATTTAATATCAAAAAAATCTACTGCTTGTGGTCGACTGCCCCACTGTTTTTCCAGTTTTTCGCCTGCGACGATAGCAGAGACACGAACGACCTCTTGATGCGCATCGATGGCCCCGTGAAAGGTTTTTCCTATCTCGAACAAGCGAATCCGTTCCTGCTGCCTTGCTCCGTTCACCGAAGCAGCGTCAATCAATCCGGGCCATACAGAACCTCGCATCACCGACATCTCTGAAGAAATCGCGTTCTTCAATACAAGCTCCGACTTATTCCCAGTAATCAAACAATCAATTTCTTCATCGATGAAACTATATGTAATAACTTCCTGGTAATCGCGAGCAACGAGTGTTGCCGCAATGTCATCGAGCAATAATTTTTCTTCCGGTGCGCTTGCAAGCGGCGTGTCGACAGTCGCGGTAATCTCCGGAATCTCATCGTAGCCGTAGATACGAGCGACCTCTTCGACAAGTGCATCTTCAACGTCAATGTCGAAGCGATAAGAGGGAATCCTAGCCAGCCAACCGTCGTTGTTTTCCGTCGCATCAAGACCCAGGTCCGTCAAAATTCGAGTCACATTTTCGACGGGAATCTCGGCACCAAGAATACGTCTTAACCGCGACTTTCGAAGTGACATTTCACTGGATTTTGGCAGCCAATTTTCGTCGTGATGATCGACAAGTGGGCCTGCTTCACCGCCCGCGATCGACGTCAAAAGTTCTGTGGCACGCTCAATGGCCCGAACCTGGTTATGTGGGTCAACACCACGCTCGAATCTAATCGATGCGTCCGTATGCATTCCGTATTGTCTGGCAACGCCGGCTACAATGGCAGGCGTGAAAAACGCTGCCTCAAAGAAGACATCGCGTGTCTCATCAGTCACAGCCGTGGAAAGCCCGCCCATGATGCCCGCCATACCGATCGCACCACTGTCGTCCGTAATCACGAGCGTATTAGGTAGCAGTTCCACCTCCTTGTCATCCAGCAGCGTAAGCTTTTCACCCTTTTTGGCGAGACGAGGCCGAATAGGGCCATCCAGTCGCGCGAGGTCGTAGGCGTGCAGCGGCTGGCCGAGTTCCAGCATGACGTAGTTGGTGACATCGACGACAGGGTGAATGGATCGAAGCCCGCTTCGTCGCAATCTTTCCTTCATCCAGTTCGGGGATTCGGCCGACATATCGATATTGCGTACAATCCGCGCACCGAATCTCGGACAACCCTCCGGGTATACGAGATCGACCGGGTGCGTATCCTTAGTCGATGCCGGAACCGGTTCGACCTTCGCCGACTTCATCGGCGTCGATGTGAGCGCAGCAACCTCTCGCGCGATACCGAGGACACTGAAACAGTCGCCCCGGTTAGGCGTGAGATCTAGGTCGAAGGATACGTCGGGCAAATCGAGATAATCGGCAAGTGGCTGGCCCGTTGGCGCATCACCATCCAACTCAACAATCCCATCAGCGTCATCGCCAAGTCCTATTTCGATTGCCGAGCACAACATGCCGTTGGAGACGACCCCACGAATTTTCGCTTTCTTTAGCTTGGACCCGTTCAACAACGTACTTCCTACCGGGGCGAACGGGCTTTTCATTCCGTCGCGCACGTTTGGCGCACCGCAAACAACTTCGACGACCTCGGTGCCACCCGTTGACACCTGGCATACCAACAACCGGTCTGCATTCGGATGGGGGCTCGATTCCAGCACTTCCCCGACGACAACGCCGTCGAGCCCAGCGCCATGTAGCTCGAGACTGTCAACCTCGTGTCCGATCATCGTTAGTCGATGGGCCAGTTCGTCCGTCTCCATCGATGGGTTCACCCATTCACGCAACCATTTCTCTGAAAATTTCACGGTTGCAAGCCCTAGTTAAACTGCCTCAAAAAACGCAAGTCATTCTCAAAAAACGTACGCAAATCGTCGACCCCGTAACGCAGCATCGCCAGCCTTTCGACACCCATGCCAAACGCGTACCCGGTGTACTCCTCGGGGTCCACCCTCGCATTTTCGAGTACATTCGGGTGAACCATGCCGCAACCTAGAATCTCGAGCCATTTCCCGGCTTCCCACTCGACATCTACCTCGGCGGATGGTTCCGTGAAAGGAAAATAGGAAGCACGAAAACGCAGCTTTGCTTTCCGTTCGAAGTAACTCTCGACGAACTGGTGCAAAACGGCTTTCAGATTCGCAAAGCTAATATCCCGACCGATGACGAGCCCCTCAACCTGGTGAAACATCGGGGTATGCGTCTGGTCGGAGTCACATCGATAGACTCGTCCTGGCGCAATGATGCGGATCGGCGCACCCTCTTCAACCATTGATCTAATTTGTACGGGTGACGTGTGTGTCCTGAGCAAATTTCCACCAGGAAAATAAAAGGTGTCGTGCATTGCCCTGGAGGGATGATTCTCAGGTATATTCAACGCCGTAAAATTGTGGAAATCATCTTCGATTTCTGGCCCGGTCCGAATGCCGAATCCGGCGTCCCGGAAGATTCTTTCGATCCGCATAGCGGCGCGGGAAACTGGATGACGGCCGCCACGCCCAAACCCTCGTCCCGGTAAAGTGACATCGATGGCATCGGCTTTCAGCTTTTCAACGAGCGCATCGCTCTGTAACAACTCTCGCCTAGCATTGATGCGTTCCTGAAGAGCCTTTTTAGCTTTGTTGATCTCCTGGCCGGCTACCGGCCTTTCCGCCACTGGGATTTTGCTAAGGCCCTTCAAACGAACTGTGAGCTCACCCTTCTTCCCCAAGTATCGGACACGCACAGCATCCAGTGCGACTAAATCGACCACACCCGAAATTTCGGACTCTGCCTGCTTGATCAGGTCGCTCAAAGAATGCATCAGGATAGCCCATCAGGGAGACGCAACACGTTGCGTCGATACACCATTAACTGTTAGCCAGCGCCGCTTTGGCCTGCTCGGCAATCGCACCGAACGCCTCGGGATCGTGCACTGCGATATCGGCCAGAACCTTTCGATCGACCTCCATCTCAGCCTGATTCATGCCGTTGATCAGACGGCTGTAGGAAAGCCCGTGCAATCGGGCTGCAGCATTGATACGCGTGATCCACAATGCCCGGAATTGGCGTTTTCGCTGCCTGCGATCACGGTACGCGTACTGACCGGCCTTGATAACTGCCTGTTTGGCCGTCTTGAAGAGTTTGCTACGGGCACCGTAGTAACCCTTGGCTTTCTTGAGAACTTTCTTATGCCGTGACTTGGCAACGACACCACGTTTGACTCTTGCCATGATTCAATCCTCCCTAGCTGTATGGAAGCAAGCGTTTGACGCTTTTGACGTCTGCCTCATGAACCTGTTCAGTCAGGCCCAATTGGCGTTTTCGCTTGGACTTCTTCTTAGTCAGGATGTGATTGAGATGGGACTGGGCTCGTTTGAAACCGCCCTTACCCGTCCTCCGAAAGCGCTTGGCGGCGCCCCGGTTCGTCTTCATCTTGGACATGACTATCTCCACTTTTGGCCATGCTACGAACGACTTTTTAGTCGCCGTTACAGGCGGGTAGTAGCCTTTGCGGGTGATGAGCCCGCTCAGCAGTTACTCACTTTTTCTTCGGCGCGAGGACCATCACCATTTGCCTGCCTTCCAGCTGTGGCA
>CAZWEW010000162.1:0-4811 GCA_964633055.1 uncultured Woeseia sp.
ATAAAACCGGCCCTATGGCCGGTTTTATTATGGGCCGTACTTTGGGGTGCTGGACATCGTGTCAGACAGGCGTGCTGGGATTGCTGCTTGGTTTCTAAGTGGATTCCGATGGGAAAAAGTCTGTTTTCGGAGGCCGCAGGGGTATAAACCCGGTCTGGCACCCTGATACAATTGCGCGCGACTTTGGTCCCGTAGCCAGAACACCACCAGACCTTCTGACATGCTGCAAAACTATGTGCCTGTCCTCATCTTTCTGGGCGTTGCCGCCGCTATAGGCGTTCTGCTGCTCATACTCGGCTTCCTGTTCGGCAGGGGCGGGAAAGACGACGAGAAACTGTCTCCATACGAGTGCGGTTTTGAGGCGTTCGAAGATTCGCGTATGAAATTCGACGTTCGCTATTACCTGGTTGCGATACTGTTCATTATCTTCGACCTTGAAATAGCTTTCCTTTTTCCCTGGGCAGTGTCGCTCGATACGATTGGAAAATTTGGACTCATTTCCATGGCGATTTTTCTAGCCGTGCTGGTTGTCGGTTTCATTTATGAATGGAAGAAAGGGGCGTTGGAATGGGATTGAACAGCGTCGAAGGTACGCCGGACACCAAAGCTGCCGATACGGCAGTGAGTCTGCAACAAAAGGGATTTGTCGTAACGAGCGTTGACGCCGTGATGAACTGGGCGCGCACGGGTTCAATGTGGCCGATGACTTTTGGTCTGGCCTGCTGCGCGGTCGAGATGATGCAGGCTGGTGCTGCCCGCTACGATCTCGACCGGTTCGGCATTATCTTTCGACCGAGCCCGCGCCAAAGTGACGTGATGATTGTCGCGGGTACGTTGTGCAACAAAATGGCGCCAGCCCTTCGCAAAGTTTACGACCAAATGCCCGAGCCGCGCTGGGTGGTGTCAATGGGGTCGTGTGCTAACGGGGGAGGCTATTACCATTACTCGTATTCAGTCGTGCGCGGCTGCGACCGGGTTGTGCCGGTCGACGTCTATGTTCCCGGTTGTCCGCCCACTGCAGAGGCGCTGATCTACGGCCTGATTCAACTGCAGAAAAAAATCCGGCGAACCAGCACGATCGCCCGGTGAGAAAGACGTCATGACGCAATGCAACGGGACAGTGGCTGCTCGGATAGACGCTCGTTTCGGCGAACGCCTGAAACGTGTGTCGTCTGACTGCGGAGAGTTGACCTGGGAAGTAGCCGTCGATGATATCGTCTATGTGACGAGTGCGTTGCGCGATGAGCCGGAATTCGGTGTTGATCAACTCATCGACGTATGTGGTGTTGACTATTTAACCTATGGCAATGCGGAATGGACGACGGAAAGCGCAACCGGCAGCGGTTTCAGTCGCGGTGTGGAGAGAAAGCCCGTTATCCTCGATGAGAGCGATACATTCGAGCCCTGCCGTTTTGCGGTCGTTTATCACCTGCTCTCTGTTAGTCACAATTACCGGATGCGATTGCGTGTATTCACAGGCGAAAACAATCCGCCGATCGTCCCGTCGCTGGTTGACGTCTGGAGTTCGGCCAACTGGTTTGAACGCGAGGCATTTGACCTGTTTGGTATTTTGTTTGAAGGCCATCCTGACCTGCGTCGAATCATGACGGACTACGGTTTTATCGGTCATCCGTTCCGCAAAGACTTTCCGCTGACTGGGAACGTCGAAGTCAAATACGATGCAAATAAGGGAAGGGTCGTCTATCAGCCGGTCACGATCGAGGAACGCACACTCGTGCCTCGGGTCATTCGCGATGACAACCGCTATTCAGCCGATCTGAAGGACCAGTCGCAGGCGAGCGATGACTGAGATCCAGAATTTCACGATGAACTTCGGCCCGCAGCACCCTGCGGCGCACGGTGTGCTGCGTCTCGTTCTGGAAATGGATGGCGAGGTCATTCAGAAGGCTGATCCGCATGTGGGCCTATTGCATCGAGGCACCGAGAAACTCGCGGAGTCGAAGCCCTTTAACCAAAGCATTGGCTACATGGACCGCCTCGACTATGTCTCGATGATGTGTAACGAGCACGGCTATGTCCTTGCGATCGAGAAATTGCTCGGCGTGAAGCCGCCGCTCCGTGCACGGTACATTCGTGTCATGTTCGACGAGATGACACGTATCCTGAATCACTTGATGTGGCTCGGTGCGCACGGCCTTGATATTGGCGCCATGACGGTGTTCCTGTACTGCTTCCGTGAGCGTGAAGACCTCATGGATTGCTACGAAGCGGTATCTGGCACGCGAATGCACGCAACTTACTATCGCCCCGGCGGGGTCTATCGCGACTTGCCCGAGAGCATGCCGAAGTACCAGGCGTCGAAGTGGCGCAGCCAAAAGGAAGTTGAACGCCTGAATGAGGTTCGAGAGGGATCGCTGCTGGATTTCATCGAAGCGTTTTGCGACAAGTTTCCCGGCTGCGTGGATGAATACGAAACACTGCTGACTGATAACCGAATCTGGAAACAGCGCACGGTTAATATCGGCGTTGTGACGCCCGAACGGGCGTTGAATCTCGGGTTCACCGGGCCGATGTTGCGGGGCTCTGGCGTCGAATGGGATCTTCGAAAGAAACAGCCCTACGAAGTTTATGAGCGGGTTGACTTCGATATTCCAGTTGGCGTGAACGGAGATTGCTACGACAGGTATCTCGTTAGGGTGGCGGAGATGCGTCAGTCCGTACGGATCATGAAACAGTGCGTCGCCTGGCTGAGAGACAATCCAGGCCCTGTCATGATTGACGATCACAAAGTCGTCGCGCCGACGCGTGTCGAAATGAAAGACGATATGGAATCGCTAATTCATCACTTCAAGCTGTTTACTGAGGGCTACACAGTGCCGGAGGGTGAGGCGTATGCTGCCATCGAGCACCCGAAGGGCGAGTTCGGTGTCTATATCGTGTCCGATGGCGCGAACAAACCATATCGTGTGAAGATTCGGGCACCAGGGTTTGCCCACCTGGCGGCAATGTCGGAAATGGTTGAGGGGCACATGTTGGCGGACGTCGTGTCGGTCATCGGCACGCAGGATATCGTTTTTGGCGAGATCGACCGATGAGCGATGCGGATAGTCTTGCCGATCACGTACGCACGGAAATCGATCGCTGGAAGGCGCGTTTTCCAGAGGGCCGCCAGCGATCTGCTGTCATCGGGGCTCTGCAAGCTGTGCAACATGAAAACAACGGCTACCTGACCCCGGAGTTGATGAATGGTGTCGCAGATTATCTTGATCTGCCCACTATCCAGGTTTACGAGATCGCGACTTTCTATTCCATGTTTCAGACCAAGCCGGTCGGTCGCCATACAGTCTCGATTTGTGCCAACGTGTCCTGCATGCTGCGCGGTGCCGACGAAATCATTAAGTGCGTCCAAAACAAACTCGGTGTCAAACTGGGTGAGAGCACCGAAGATGGCCGGATCTATCTGAAGAAGGAAGAGGAATGCCTCGCGGCGTGCTGTGGCGCGCCAATGATGATGGTGGACCACAATTACCACGAGAATCTTACACCGGAAATAATCGACACCATCCTGGATGATCTGGAATGAGCGAGCTACAACACAATCTCGTTTGTTTCAATACGTTTGATGAGGATGAGCCATGGACGCTTGAGTCCTATCTAAAGTATGACGGTTACCAAGCCTGGCAGAAGATACTGGATGGCGAGATGGCCCCTGATGAGGTCATCGAAGAGGTTAAGGCATCTGGGCTGCGCGGCAGGGGTGGCGCCGGTTTCCCAACGGGACTCAAGTGGAGTTTCATGCCACGGGAAGCGGAAGTACAGAAATACCTGGTCTGCAATTCGGATGAAAGCGAACCCGGCACCTGCCACGATCGTGAAGTGTTGCGTAGCAACCCGCATTGTTTGATTGAGGGAATGGCGATAGCCGCCTATTCGATGGGCGCAACGGTTGGATACAACTACATCCGTGGTGAATTCATGGACGAGCCGGTACCGAGGTTCGAAACAGCGGTCGAGGAAGCCTACGAAGCAGGTCTGCTGGGCAAAAATATCAAAGGTTCCGGAATTGATTTCGATCTCCACACGTTTGTTGGTGCCGGTGCCTACATCTGTGGTGAAGAAACGGCGTTGCTGGAGTCACTGGAAGGTAAGCCGGGCAAACCGCGTTTCAAGCCACCGTTCCCGGCTAATTTCGGCCTTTACGGCAAGCCGACGACGGTCAACAACACGCAAAGTCTTGCGAGTGTGCCTTCGATCATTCGCAACGGCGCGAAGTGGTTTGCGAAGCTTGGTCCGGAAGGGTCAGGCGGAACCGCACAGTTTTCGGTGTCCGGACATATCGAAAAACCGGGCAATCATGAATTGCCGATGGGTATTCCGTTCATTGATCTTCTCGATCTTTGCGGTGGTGTCTGGAAGGGACGGAAACTGAAAGCCGTGATTCCAGGTGGTTCATCCGTTCCCGTTCTGCCGGCCGAGATCATCATCGACTGCACGATGGACTATAACTCCCTGCAGGAAGCAGGTTCCTCCTTCGGTACGGGCGCAGTGATGGTCATGGACGACAAGACCTGCATGGTGAAGGTGCTGCAGCGCATTGCGCGTTTCTACATGGAAGAGTCTTGCGGACAGTGTACGCCTTGCCGGGAAGGAACGGGCTGGATCTACCGGATGCTGACGCGTATTCGCAACGGTGAGGGTGGGGAAGAGGATCTCGACAAACTCGTGGATGTCGCCAACAAGATCGAAGGGCATACCATTTGCGCGCTTGGTGACGCCGCGGCCTGGCCTGTACAGAGCTTCCTTCGGCACTTCAGGCATGAATTCGAATATATGGTTCGTCATGAGGGACG
>CAZWEW010000163.1:0-4799 GCA_964633055.1 uncultured Woeseia sp.
AATCATGAGCATCAGGATACCGACTCCGATCAGGACCATCTTGGTTACCATGAAGCTGGACGTGACGCGCCCCATAAAGACGGCCATAAACCCGTTTACCTCATAAGCGCCGGGGCCAGTAACCTGGACACTCACTGTTTCAACAGGAACAGGGGCCTTACCCGTTTTTTATACTTCGTTCAGGCGATCGACCAGTCCCAGCGATGCAATGATGCCCTGGATATAGCGAAGTCGCAGGCGGGATAATGGGAATGCCCCCGGCAGCCCCCTCATCACTTGCGGAACCACCCGGGGCGCCTCGATACTCCCGGATGCCGCCCAGGCAGCCAGTTGCTTGCCCACCCACGTGGCCGTGCTCACGCCGGTGCCGTGGTAGCCATAGCCAAACAGGACACTCGGGTCGTCATCGAGCAACCCGAGTGCTGGCGTCAGGCGTCGCGTCATACAAACAAGCCCGTGCCAGCGGTAATCGATATCGATGTGGCGCCATCCCGGAAATACCTCATGGAACCGAGCCAGCAATTTTTCGAAGTTTTGGTTCGCGCTCCTGTCACTGCCATTGGTACTACCACGACCGCCGAAGAGAAATCGGTGATCGGGCAGCCGCCTGAAGTAGTTCAACAAATTGGCCCCGGTGGCTGCTGGCGATTCCGTCTTCCACGCGTGCGCCGCGAGTTCATCTCCACTCATAGGCCGTGTCACGATGATTGCACTGATCATGGGAAGGGCCCGACCACGAAACGCGACGTGCAAGTGTTCGGGAAGGAAGCCGTTTGTCGCCAGGATCACTTTCTTCGCTCGCAGAATTCCACCAGGCGTGTTGAGGTGATGCATGCCAGCGTCACGCGTCCACTCGAACACTTCACTTGAGTCGTGCACCTTCGCGCCCCGCTTCACCGTGGCCGCCGAGAGTCCGCGGATGTAATTCAATGGATGCAGACCAAATGTCGGCTTGTGAATGACACCCCCGTGCTGCAATGGCGAATCGAAGTAATGCTCCCTCATCGCTCCCTGTTCTATGACCCCGGTATCGAGACCGAGTACCCGGCGCTGGAATTCGGCATGCGACTTCAGTGCGGCGAATGACTTCGAGGAACACGCAAAGGTCACCTCCGAATCTCCCTGGATGTCAACATCGATACCCTCATCGTCGGTCATCGCTCGAACAAGTTCGACAGCGTCGACCTGCGACAGATAGAAATCGCGTGCATTTTGCTCGCCGTACTTGCGGGCCAGCGATTCGCCACCCAGACCCTCAGCACCAACGCAGCAGAATCCGCCATTGCGCCCGGAGGCCCCCCATCCGATATGACCCGCCTCCAGCACGCGAACGTCCAGATGATGGTTGCAACACAGGTGATAGGCAGCCGACAACCCCGTGTAACCCCCACCGATCACCGCGACGTCACAATACTCGTCACTGGTGAGGGGCAGAGAACCCGGATCCGTCTCACCACTGGTTGCTTCCCAGTACGAAGGTTGCGGTTCGTCGAAGCGGTACATCGCTTCGTTATATAGCCACTTGCCCATTCGCTTTCCTTAGACAGCCTTCGGGGTGAGTCGGTCTACGAGTGGGTCATTTCTGACCAGGAACAAACCAATCAAGGACATCAACAAGATCGGCAACGGCATGATAATCAGTGTGTACCAGCCATACAGGTGGATGATCGTACCAGCCAACAACGACGCTGCTGCCGCCGATCCAAAAACGAAGAACTCGTTGACTGCCTGCGCGCGGAATCGCTCCGAGATATCGTACGTCAGGATAACCATGGCAGTGGCCCCGACATACAGGAAGTTCCAGCCAACCCCAAGCAATACCAACGCGTACCAGTAGTGCATGTAAGACTGTCCCTGTAGTCCAACGATGCAAGCCCCGATCAGTCCCAAACCACCTATCGACATAATCGGCACAACACCAAATCGCTGGATCAGGTACCCAGCGACAAGCGATGGGGCATACATTCCCAGCACGTGATTCCGGATGACCTGCGCCGTGTCCTCCAGAGTGAACCCATCGTGGATATGCATACTGAGCGGCGTTGCCGTCATAACGAATGTCATCACACCATATGCTGTTGCGCCGGCCAGCAACGCAACCAAGAACAGTGGCTGCCTGGCAATCAACCCCACCGGCCGAGGCGCCTTTTTCGGTTCCTCGATGTCCTCACCGCGTAACGGCCCAAGCGCAAGAAACAGTAACGACTGCAATACGTAAAGTCCCGCTAGGGCAACCAGACTCCCCAGATACTGGACCGACGGCACCGCATACTGCCCGTACTTCACAATTTCAGGACCGACGATGGCACCACCGATCGCCCCGAGCAGCACATAGGAAATCGCTCTCGGGGAATGATGTGGCTCGACACTTTCGGCTGCTGCGTAGCGATACTGCTGCGTAAACGCCATGTTGATACCGAACGCGGCACCGGCGACGATAAACAGGGAAAAGCTCTCACCGTAAAGTGCTATTCCTGCCAGGCAGCATGCAACGATGGCACTGACTGATGCCAGTGAGAAACCGCGTCGCCGACCAATTTTCTTCATCAAGACCGTTGCCGGAATCGTCGTTGCCGCCATGCACAGCATCATGATGGACACGGGCAAAGTGGCAAGTGCTGGGTCTCGCGTCAGCTTTGCGCCAATGATGCCGCCGAGTGTCACCATGATGATGGCGCCAGTTGCGGAGATCAGCTGGCAAGCGGTCAAAGTGATGATGTTGCGTAAGGGCATTATGGGCACGGTACTGCAAAGCAGCGCATTCTCACATATTCTCCAGCCCTAGTATGCTTCGAATCTCAGACAAACTTTCGATTCCGGACAGCGAGATCGAATTCACGGCGATCCGCGCCAGCGGCCCCGGTGGTCAGAATGTCAACAAGGTTTCGACAGCAGTGCACCTCCGATTTAACGTCCCGGTTTCTGGTGCGCTTCCTGATGAGGTCAAGGCGCGGCTCATGACGATCAAAGACAACCGAATCTCCTCAAATGGCATCATCAATATCAAGTCGCAGGTAACACGGTCACAGGAACGAAATCGTGCGGATGCGCTCGAACGCCTTCGAGACCTTATCCTCCAAGCGACCACCGAAGCTTCGGTACGAAAAAAGACAAAGCCAAGCAGGCAATCGAAGGAAAAACGCCTTGCCGACAAGGCACATCGATCAAAAGTGAAGCAACATCGCGGCAATATCACCGACGATTAGCCAATCGCCATATCGTTACTCCGGAGACCGACATTGCCCGGTGGTTCTGTCTGTATCAGTAAATATGCAAACCGACCTCCAAGCGATAATTTTCGGTGAGCCGAAGACCACATCTACCAGCACCCCTGATCGGCGTCTTCGCGACGGGATGGACAGCCCCGAGGTCCGTGCCCTACCCTTGGTGACCACAACTGGCAAAACATCAGTAATAGCTCACAGGAGCACCGCATGGAATCTCTACGCTGGAGCATCGCTTTCCTCCTCCTCTTCACGGCATCCCTGTCCCATGCACAGGATTCGAAATCCGGACTGGACGTAGCCTTCGCCGACGTCGAACCGAAAGTCATCGCATGGCGACACGACATCCACCAGAACCCAGAGCTTTCCAACCGGGAATTCCGAACTGCCGGAATTGTTGCAGACCACATGCGTAATCTCGGTTTCGATCGCGTAGAGACCGGTATTGCGCACACCGGCGTCGTTGGAACCCTCGTCGGCGGCAAACCCGGCCCAGTCGTGGCCCTGCGCGCAGATATGGATGCTTTGCCGGTGCTTGAACAGACCGGCTCACCCTTCGCATCGACTGCCCGCGGCATGTACAACGGGCAGGACGTACCAGTAATGCATGCTTGTGGTCACGACACGCACGTGGCCATGTTGATGGGTGCGGCCGAGGTCCTTGCCAGGCATCGCGACCGAATCTCGGGCACCATCAAGTTCTTCTTCCAGCCGGCAGAAGAAGGGCCGCCTGCGGGTGAAGACGGCGGCGCCCGCATGATGATCGATGAGGGCATCCTGGACGGCCCGGATGCACCCGAGGCCATCATTGGGCTGCACGCGTGGCCAGGCGATTCCGGAACACTAATGTACCGCTCCGGGGGATTCATGGCGGCAGCAGATAACCTGCAAATCAACGTCACGGGTATTCAGACACACGGATCGTCGCCATGGCTTGGCGTCGATCCTATCTACGTCGCCGCCCAAATCGCAACGGCAATACAAGGCATACCTTCCCGGCATCTGGATATCACGAACAGCCCGGCGGTTATCACGATCGGCAGCATTCACGGTGGCGTCCGGGGCAATATCATCCCCGATCGGGTCGAGATGTTGGGCACGATCCGTACGTTCGATGTCGGAATACGTGAAGAACTACATGCGAAACTCCGAAGCACGGTCAACGCAATAGCCGAAGCCAATGGTGCCAGTGCCGAAGTGATCCTCGAGGGCTATGCGCCAGTCACGGGCAACCACCCGGAGCTACTGCGAAAGATGATGCCGACATTGAACTGGGCGGCCGGCGATGAAAACGTAAATGAGTCCACGTTGATCACTGGCGCCGAGGATTTCTCATTCTTCCAGGAACGAATGCCCGGCCTGTTCCTGATGCTGGGCATCAATGACCCGTCGGTTCCACGCTCTGACCGACCTTCCAACCATTCCCCGTTTTTCATCGCGGAGGACAGCGCCTTGATGACCGGCGTCCGGACACTGGTTGGTTTTGCGCTGGACTACTCCACAGTGACCGGGGACTGACTCAAAGTGCGGTGGCACGTCCTGCCGTCTTGCGCCATAGCCAACCGACAAAGACTA
>CAZWEW010000164.1:0-4750 GCA_964633055.1 uncultured Woeseia sp.
GCACTCTGCCTGACCGGGGAAGGAAGAATCGATGGTCAGTCGATGTCAGGTAAAGCATGCATGGGTATCACGGCGCGGGCATCCCGCCTTGGCGTGCCAACTGTCGCCCTTGTCGGCCAAGCCACCCCAGATGCTTCGAACTGCCTGGACGCCGGGCTGTCGGAAATCGTGGTAATAGGCGAAGGACTTCATCCGGACGAGTCCCGGGAACATGCCGCTAGATTGCTGAGGGCCGCAGCGGCCCGTACCACGGAGAAATACCTCGGGAACGGCGATACAATGCATCGCTGATCATCGGAAATTAAACAATGAATCGAACGACCCTGGCACTGGCCGTCACCATCCCGGCACTCTGCATGGGCGCCGTGAATGCACAAACCACGAATATTCCGCTGCCGCCAGCGCTCCTAGCCTGCGCCGAGGAAACGGATGTCTTGCGCCGCCTCGCCTGTTTCGACCGGGAGGTAGCGAGACTTCGCGACGTCCCGGAATCTGTACCGGAACCGGCACCCGAACCGACCGTTGCTGCGCCGGGGACGCGGGCCAATCCGGAAGAAGAGACCGAACGCCGGCGGGCCGAGGCGGAACGAAAACTACTCGAGGAACTCGAACGGCAAAGAGCAGAAAATGTGCGTTTGAGGCGCGAAGCCGAAGCGGCAGAGATGCATCGCCGCCAGCAGCAGGAGCTTGAGACGGAACAGCGGCGGATTGAGGCCGTTACAAGTCCTCAATCCAACATTGAATCGTCACCAGCGGCCGCCCATGCAAAGGCATCTGCCGTGCCAGACGACGTCGGTACACGGGACCAGTACCCGGACGAGTTTTCGGCGACTGTTAACGACATCGCCCACCGAGCCTATGGGGAAATGATCATCCTGCTAGACAACGGCCAAATCTGGGAACAAAAACACCGGGACACCCGCTTTCGCCTCAAAGTCGGCGATTCGGTGACCATCAGCAAAGGGCTGATCAGTGGGTATCGGCTGAGAAGCGCCGGCCGCAACCATTCAATTCAGGTCGAGCGCTTCAAATAGCGATTTTACTCTGCCGCAACCGGCAGCGGATCGTGGCTGCCGTCGGCTTCCGGTGCGTCGTAGGGCAGATCTTTAAGGAACCGGCTCGTCAATACACCTGTCGTCATTGCTCCATTCACATTCAATGCTGTCCTGGCCATGTCGATCAATGGTTCGATTGAAATCAGTAGCGCAACCAGCGTGACCGGCATACCCATAGCGGGTAAAACAACGAGCGCCGAAAAAGTTGCGCCACCGCCGACACCAGCGATACCGAATGAACTGATGGCGACAATGCCAATCAGCGCTGCAATGAACCCAGGGCTCATCGGATCGATGCCCATCGTCGGCGCAATCATTGTCGCCAGCATGGCTGGGTAGGTCCCGGCACATCCGTTCTGGCCAATCGTTGCGCCGAAAGTCGCAGACAGGTTGGCAATTGGTCGCGGCACGTTCAACTTGTCCACCTGCGTCTCAACGTTTAGCGGAATGGTTGCTGCCGAGCTTCTCGAACCGAATGCAAATGCCAGCACAGGCCATACACTCTTGAAGTGGTGGGACACACTGAAACCATTCAGCCGCAGGAGCAGCGCATGCACGCCAAACATGATCAGGATCGCCAGGTATGACGCAACAATAAACGTGCCGAGTTCGATAATGTCGTCGGCATTGGAGCTTGCAACAACTTTGGTCATCAGCGCCAGGATGCCGTAGGGCGTCAGCGCCATCACCATGTGGACAAGCTTCATGATGATTGCTTGCAGAGTTTCGACGCTGTCGCGGATCTTCCTCCCCTTTTCATCATCTTCCGCGGTAACCAGTAAAGCAGCGATACCAAACAGGATGCCGAATACGACAACCGCTATCACCGATGTCGGCCGTGCACCTGTCAGGTCCAGAAAAATGTTGCTTGGCACGAATCGAACCAGCATGTCGGAAAGCCCCAGATCCGCTATATTCTGCTGCCGGGTGGCAAGCACTTCAGCCCTCGCGAGTTCCCGTGCTCCTTCTACCAACCCCTCCGCTGACAGGCCGAAAAGGTTCGCCATCAGGATGCCAATAAATGCGGCGATCATTGTCGTACCCATCAGGATGCCGATAACGATGCCACCAATCTTGCCGAGCGCGGCGACTGCCCGCATGCGCACAACGGCCACGATCATCATGATCAGAACGAGTGGCATCACGATCATCCTGAGCAAGTTGACGTAGGTGGTACCAACAACATTGGTCCACTCAAGCGTGCCGGCCATAACGTCGGGATGACCGCTATAGGCAAGTTGCAAGCTAAACCCGAAGGCAAGGCCGGCCACCAGGCCGGTCAGTACCTGACGAGACAATGACACGTCAGGTCGCCTCAATCGCGCAAGGAGAGCGATGATGCCAACAAACACGATCAGGTTAACGATGACGAAAGGATGCACTATCAAACTCGCTTTTTTGGTTCTTCCCGGACAGTTCCGAATCTACACCATTCAGTGGCGAACGTCAGATGCAGTTTTAACCGGGACCGATCAACCGGTGATTTTATGGCGAAAACCTTAAGGGAAAGGCACTACAGCGACTGTGGAACCGGTTTCGACAATACAGGAACCAATTACAATGATCGCACCACAGTAGCTGGTCGTTGCGCACGGTCGCGATGAGACGCGCTTCAATCCTGCGAACAAAACCTCGAACCAAAATGTTGACTGATTGGCTAGTTCGGCATTCTGGGGGAAAATACCGCCGGTCAACAATTTCTGGAGGATCTGGATGCTCCCCGATTTTCGTCTTGAAACCTATTTTTCGCGCTGGGAATTCACCGCAAAGTTCCACATGTGCGCGTCGGACATGGAAAGCCTGTCCGTGAGCGACCTGCTGCAAATGGCAGACGACGACACCCGCGCGATGTGGGACGAATTGCGCCTGGCCTACACCGAGACGTTCGGATCCCCGGCTCTGCGGGAAGCGATTGCAGATACCTACGACACGATACAGCCCGAAGATGTGCTGACGTTCGCGGGTGCCGAGGAAGGCATTTATGTGGCAATGCGGGTCTTGCTGACACCGGACACCCACGCCATTGTCATTACCCCGAACTACCAGGCTGCGGAAACCGTGCCCGGATCGATTTGCGAAGTGACAGGCATTCCACTCGATCCTGAAAATGACTGGAACCCCGATGTCGACCGGCTGGCCGATGCGATCCGGCCGAACACAAAAGTCATATCGTTCAACTTTCCGCACAACCCCACTGGAAAAGTCGCACTTCGTGAGGATTTCGATGCAATCATGACTCTTGCACGAGAGCGTGGAATCTACGTCTTTTCAGACGAGGTCTATCGGCTACTCGAACGAAGCGACGACATTCGTCTACCACAGGCAGCGGATATTGACGAACGTGCGCTGTCACTTAACGTCATGTCCAAATCCTATGGACTCCCGGGTCTGCGCATCGGCTGGATCGCGACGAAGGATCGTGAACTATTGTCCGCCATGGAGCGCGCCAAGCACTATCTGTCAATCTGCAACTCGGCGCCAAGCGAATGCCTGTCTGTCATCGCACTACGCGCAAGAGATCGCATCCTCGAACGAAATCGGCGACTCATCGATGAGAATCTGTTGCTGATGAACGAATTCTTCGACAATCACGACGACCTATTCGACTGGTCGGTCCCAGATGGCGGATGCATTGGTTACCCCCGATACAAAGGCGGCGACGGTGTCGAAGCATTCTGCAAGCGACTCGTCGAAAGGTCCGGCGCCCTACTTCTGCCTGCCAGCGTGTACGCGTCGGCACTTAATAAAACGCCGGATGACCGGTTCCGCATTGGATACGGGCGTGCGAACATGGCTGAAGGACTTGCGGCGATGCAATCTTACATCGACACAAACCACTCGTTTCGATCTGCCAGATGAATGAGTCACAAAAAAAGCCTCGAGGAATCGATCGACCGATTCGAGATCGGATTTGGCACGTTTATGAAGTAGCAAACGTAATACCCAGTGTGAGTCAGATGGTTTCCAATTCCGCTGAATTTCGTTTTTTTGACTCCGGAAGGTTCAATAAAGCTTCGCGAATCGCTAAAGTCCGCGAATGCCAAATCCGGAAACACTGATCAGCGAGGAAAAAGTCCTCGCGCGCGTCAACGAACTTGCGTCGCAAATATCGCTCGATTATGCGGACAAGGGCGAGATCGTCCTGATCGGCGTCCTGAAAGGGGCATTCATATTTCTCGCCGACCTGTCGCGCCGTCTCAGTATTCCCCGCCATATCGAATTCATCGCGGTAACGAGCTATGAACACGACAATGCACGAAGCGGTGCCGTTCGACTCGTCATGGACGTACGACAGCCAATCGAAGGCAGACATATCCTGATCGTCGAGGATATTGTTGACACCGGCCACACGATTGACTACCTGATCAATATGCTGAAGTCGCATGGTCCTGCGTCGATCAAGACCTGCGCACTGGTGCACAAGTCGGAACGTACAGAAATCGAAGTCAACATCGACTACCTTGGATTTTCAATCGGCGACGAATGGGTTGTCGGCTACGGACTCGACTACAACGAAAAGGACCGTACCCTGCCCTATATTGGTGTCGTCAAGCCGGAAGATGCCTGATCCGGGCAGGGGTCTGAGGTTCAAGTCCCCTCATCTATCCCTATTAAATCAATAAGTTATAAATTTATGTGCAAATCGTAGTACCGCATATGGTGCTAGAATGGTGCATAGAGATGGATTTGGGCGC
>CAZWEW010000165.1:0-4726 GCA_964633055.1 uncultured Woeseia sp.
GAAATAAAGACACAAGGCACCACCAAGGATGCCAATCGTCAAAGGCGCCGAGCGTCCGAAGCGGTGTGCAATGACTGCAGCAAGCAGGGCACCGGCAATCCCAGCAAACTGCGAAAGCATGAGTCCGTTGGCCACGGCCTGTTCCGACAAACCACCTGAAAGCCCAATCAGGAACAGGTAGGCCCACACGACGCCCTGTGCGATGAAATAGGCGAACATCGCAGCCAGCGCCATGATCTTTAGTGCCGGTGGTAAGTCGACGGCATCGTCTTCGACCTGCGCGTCGCTCTCTCCGGACACGGGCAGGTGCCTGACGAACGGCATTGCAGTCAGGGGAAATATCGCGAAGAACCACAGCATGCCATTGAAGCCAAAGGCATCGTAGACCGCAGGCATGGCCCACAATACGATCGCGCCATAGGTCAGGACCCACATGATCAACAGGCCGAAATTTCGGTCGGGATTCGACGTCAGTCCGACAGCGGCAAAACTTAGGGAGACGAGGCTGCCGGCACCGAGACCGGCGATAAACCTTAGCGCCACAAATGTGCCCACGTCCGTCGTAAGCGTACATGCGACATTGGCGACAAACATTACAACGAGCGAGGCGAATACGACACCACGCCAATTGACCCGATGCGCGATAAAGGTCATCAGGATTGTGGTGGCCGCCAGTCCCCACATCTCGGCTGATACGACCCTGCCAGCGCCCTGATCGTCGAATCCAAGGTATTCAACCAGACCTTGTACAAAGCCAGGCTGCACGATGAAAACTTCGGGCGCGATCACGCCAATAAGGAATATGCTGGAGAGCGTCGCCGGCGAATTCAGGTCGACTGCAGCGCTGCCGCCCAAGATCTTTCTTATCATTCTTCGTCCTTAGCTATACCCGGTTAACAGGCCTCGCGTTCGATACGGGCGCGAGACAGGCTGGTTCGGCCATTTTCATAGCGGTAGGTATAAATCAACTCCCCTGCCCGATAGAGGCAATGAACCTTGATCTCATCACGTCTTGGATGCTTCTGGCCATAGAGTTCAAGCGCATCCCCGACACTCACCGATGCTTCAGAGAATCCGAAGCGCCGGTTTCGAGCCGGCGGCGCGAGCAACAGGTTCCACTCGGTTCCCTCCGCGTCCATGGCAAGCAGACGGTCGTGCGGATTCCTCAAAATCAGTTCGGTTACGGTGACGGTGATTTCGAGCCGTTCCTTGTAGCCACCCCAGCCATGGTGCGCGTATACCGCTGACGCGGCCAGGATCATTGCCGTCAATAAAAGTGTGCGTGCGTTGTTCATCGGTCGATATTAATTGTTACAGTTGCCGGCCCGTCGTCGCGAATGCCGTAGTACTCCAGCCTGAACTGGTTACTGGTATAGGCGGGTCCCCGCGACGACCCCTCGTGAATCTGTCGAATGATACCAATATTGCCGAGTGAGAGTAGCTGGCCGGTAATAAGCTCCTTCCCCGACTCCGCAAGCTGGTCACGAAGCCACCTGACCACGGTAATTGGCTCGTACCAGCCCTCCATCGACCCAGCCTGGATAACCGTGTCGTGCTCGTCCAGCACCGCAAATTTGAGTGTGTTGATCCTATCTAGCCACTCCTCGGTGGCTTCGATCGCGACCGGCTCGCCGGTAAACGACAGGCGGGTACCCATATTCGCCACAATGGTTCCATTGACAGTCCGTGTCTCCGGATCGTAGTAAGGGTCTGGCACCTCAGCGAACGGGATAATGGCATCGAGACCGGCCAGGATCTCGAGATCAGTATCGGCTGTATTTATCGATGCGTCACCGACTCTGAACGCGATGTCTGCCTCTAGGAATCCGACTTTGGAGTCTTCGACACGTATCGCATGGCCGTCCTCTCGGAGCATGCCAGACAGGATGTAGGCACGAATGCCGTCGGGTGGAAACGTCGGAAACGTCGGGCCGGCATTGTGCCCACCGGTCTTGTAACCGACGACCTCGCCGAGCGCCGGTTGCATGATCTCGACCATCTCGTCCTGCCAACGATAGGCTGTCTCGAGATTCATCTGGTGATGAAAACCCTGCATCATTCGCAAGTTGACAAAATCGTCCGACATCTGCTGCAGTTCTTCACGAATGCGGGCGTCGCGGATCGTTACCGATTCGGCGTCCGGTGTGAACACCCGGCCATCGTCGAAGCGGATCTGCCGCAGGTACATGGTATTTGCGCGGCGACCCTTTAGCCCCGTCGCCGTGATCCTAGCGCCGGCCGAAAGCACGTCGAGTGTAATTCCCTTCCGCTGAAGCGTGGTCCGGGCCGCCGTTTCGACAAGCCAGAAGACGTCTTTACCGGTGTCATCAGAGTGCCTGATCAGGATCGATGCGTGCGGATTCTGGTAACGCACCTGCTCAATGACGCCGTCGACGCTGATAACCTCGCGAGTGAAATTAGCAACGGTCGCATGATGCGCTTCGGCACCGGCGGCAACCATCATGAAAATAAACACAGGGATAAGGCGTCTCACCGGTCATCCTCATGATTGGGGGCATTGAGCTTCTCGAACCAGTCGTAGTCGGCATCGGTGCATTCATACAGCGGCAAGGCGTCCTCACCGGTCCGAAAAAATTCGTAGTCGATGACGAACGGAATCTCGAAGAGCGAATCGTCGTAGTAGGTCTGACGGAGTAGCAAGTTCTCGCCCCGTCGCCAGAGTTCCTCGATGGTCGTGGTGGACGCGGACTGCGGCACGCCGCGCGAGGTGCGAATATAGCCAGCCTGGTGATTGCGCGTCTCGATAACCAGTCGATCGGCGGCGTAGTGTCCGAAAGACGAACCCATTTTTGAAAATCGGACGTCATCAACGTTCCTCGTGCTCGGCGAATTGGACATCCCGCGCTCGTCACCAAGCGGCACCTCGCGTCGTAAATCATAGAATTCATAGCTGATCAGCACTCGATCCTGCTGTTGATCGAATGCGATGCGCACGTTGGGATTGGCCCAGACACGCGATGTGCTCGCCGGCTCGCAGTAGAGGCTTGGATCGTCAACGAGGAGATCATAGTCGGCCTGCAGGGCGAGTGCCTTTCCTGTCATGCGCAATTCACCCTCCTTCGCGAGGCCCTTCAGCATCCAAATACCGGACAAGTCAGGTTCAGCCAATGCGGGCGAACAAAAGACGGCCAGCAGTGCGTATATCATCAGCCTGTTCATGCTCGCCAATTATAGGGACCTGCAGTCCACACACAAAACAGGACGCTGGCCATATTCGAACGGCCAGCATCATAATTGATTGGTTTGTTATCGACCGGGACGACATCCTGGCACAGACTGCTTTTGCTACCGAATTGATTTAACCTGAGCCTCATCGTGGATACACAAGAAATTCCCTTGTGGCAGATATGGATAGACCGCGACGGATTCGATCAAAGAGAACACAAGGATCACTCGAATCAGTCAGTCAAGTGACTCAAACAACGATTGATTAAAGATTATGGTTTTAGGACACGACGATGAGCGATAACGAAGAACAATCTCCGATGCTGCAACCCCGTTATGCGGAAATCGCGACCTTCATGCGCGCACCACTGGCGGAATCACTCGATGAAGTCGACATTGCGCTGGTCGGAGTACCCACAGACCTCGGTGTAACCAACAGGGCAGGTGCGCGGCATGGGCCCCGCGAGATTCGCAACGCATCGAGCCTGATGCGAACAAAGAACCTGGCAATGGATATCAATCCGTTCGAATTGTGCCGTATTGCTGATATCGGCGATGTTCGTTTCAGCAACCGATTCGACCTCGAAACACAGGTGCGCGAAATCGAAACGTTTTATCGGACGCTAACGGATGCCAACGTACGACCCGTGACCGCGGGTGGTGACCACTCGATCACCTACCCTATTTTCAAGGGAATCGCGGCCGATGGTCCCGTTGGAATGGTGCATATCGACGCTCACACGGACACCTGGGGCGAAATATGGGGTTCAAAGTTCCACCATGGCGCGCCGTTTCGATTGGCGGTGGAAGACGGTGTCCTCGATCCGGAACGAACCATTCAAATCGGTATTCGTGGCGGCCAGAACTTTATGGACGGCATCGAATTTTCCAAATCGAGCGGCATGCGAGTGGTCTTCATTGAGGAATTCGCCGAGCGTGGCGTTTCGGCCATCATCGATGAAGCCCGCGAGGTTGTCGGGAATGGACCTACCTACATTTCGTTCGATGTCGACGGACTCGATCCCGTTTACGCACCGGGCACGGGCACGCCGGAGATTGGCGGTATCACCACGCTGGAAGCACAGACATTGCTGCGCGGCCTTCGCGGACTCAACCTGATCGGTGGCGACGTGGTGGAGGTCGCACCTCCGTTTGATCCGAGCGGTAATACGGCACTGGTGGGCGCCTCCCTGATGTTCGACATCCTGTGTCTTGTCGCCGACAGCGTCAACACAAGCTGACGTGCATGCCCGGCTGGTACCGCGGACACCCTGACACTGTGCCAACCTAGGCCTGCCTGTTCCTTGACACTGTGCGGGTCCCAAAGGACAATTTTGCCGCCTCTAAGCCGTTGCCCCGGAATCCAGTGGGACTCCGGGGCAACGGCTTAGAGGCGGCGACACAAATGGTGATGTAGCTCAGACGGTCAGAGCGGCGGACTCATAACCCGCAGGTCGGTGGTTCAATTCCACCCATCACCACCACACAAACAAAAAGCCCAGCGAACGCTCTGCGCTCGCTGGGCTTTTATATACCCAAC
>CAZWEW010000166.1:0-4697 GCA_964633055.1 uncultured Woeseia sp.
TAAAATTGCGAACCGCTGTTAACTGTCAGCTGCTTGAGCACTTCTACTGGCTGCGCTGCGCCGATAAGCTCGATAGCCTCGGCATCCACAATCTGGATAGGCGCGCGACCTGTGTACTCAGTTCTACGAATGTGAGATCCCGTGACGACAATCTCTTCGAGTTCATCTTCCTGCGCCAATGTTGGCGGTGCCGAACTCAGTGCCATAGCGACACCGGTTGCCACAGCCGAGGCTTTGAAAGTCTTACTGCTCATAAGGTTTTCCCTCATACATTATAGTTTTTAAAAAAAACTGCATCGCCGCCACCCAACTACGGGGTAAGCGAGACCGTACAAATATGTTGTATAAAACTTTAATTCTCTGACCTTAAACTAACGAACTCGTCGCTGCTGGCCCGTACCTCACCCTGAATCCGCATACATACGACTGCCGTGTATTCGAATTCTCAATACGTAAAGGTACCAATTCTTAATGCTTGCGGACGAAATCTATGCTGGACGGAACTGCCTGTCAACGGATTTCGACATATTTCCATGCAAAAACTGATTTTCTGACGTTTATTTACAACAAATTTAGTTCCGTTCCGGATCCCGTGCATAATTCCGGGAAAATCAATTGCGGTAATCGAGGGGCGGCGGCCGGTCACCCAGAAGGGCCTCGTAGCGAAAATCTCCGCCCCGCTGATGCTCGAACTCCGCCCGTGCCGCAGCACGCAGGTCAGCGTTCTCGAAGAGTTCAATGGCCGCCAGCGCCAGCGTCTTGGCGGCTACCTGCGCACCCTTGTAGCCGATGGTCGTACCGCTCGCAGCCGTGGACTGCCAGCTGTGTGCTGCGGTTCCGGGAACCCAGGTGGCAGTGCTCAGCCCCACCGTTGGAACCGCCACTGAGACATCACCCATGTCTGTCGAAAAATAACCCTGGCGAACAGCATACGGCTGGATTACTGCCTCGCTACCCAGCGGGAGCGACGGCCGTTCAAACGAGGCATGGATCTCCTCGGCGAAAACCTGCTCAAAGTCGTTATAGCTAACACCGCCAACCTGCCGGAGTTTCTCATCCATCATCAGGGCCAGCGTTTCGTTGATCATTAACGGATAATTGCCATGGATGATCTCCCGGTCCACAGTCGTTTCGGTGCCGAGCCCTGCACCGCGTGCCGCTTCCTCGATCCGTTCCCAGATATCGCGAACGACCGTCGCATCGGGATGTCGCAGGTAGTAATAGACTTCCGCAAAGTCCGGCACGACGTTCGGCGCGTTACCGCCGGCCGTAATGACATAATGAATCCTGGTTTCCTGCGGAACATGTTCCCGCATCAGGTTGACCATGTAATTGAATGCCTCGACCCCATCAAGTGCGGATCGAGCCCTTTCCGGAGCACCTGCGGCATGCGCAGACTGGCCACGGAACCGGAATTTGGCCGACCGGTTTGCCAGTGACCTGCTGGCTGCGGCCGTGTTCCGGTCAGCCGGATGCCAATGCAGTGCAATGTCCACATCATCGAAGACGCCACCGCGCACGAGGTAGACCTTGCCACTGCCACCCTCTTCCGCCGGTGTGCCGATCAGGCGGACCGTACCCGGCGTCCCGGTTTGCTCGAGCCAGTGCTTGAGTGCAATAGCGGCACCTACCGACCCAGCACCAAAAAGATTGTGCCCACAGGCATGACCGGCGAGCTTCCCTTCGATGGGCAAGCGCGAGGGAATCGCGTCCTGATTGATGCCCGGCAAGGCATCGAACTCGGCAAGGATGGCAATGACCGGACCACCATGGCCATGGTTGGCGACGAATGCCGTCGGGATGCCCGCAACACCCGCCTCGATCGCAAAACCAGCAGTATCCAGTTCCTGTTGCAGCAGTGCCGAACTCCGGGTTTCCTGGTATCCCACTTCGGCATACTCCCAGATCGTTCGCGCAATGCCGGCCGTCTCTTCATAGCGACCGTCGATGAAATCCAGGATCGAGTCACTTGCCTGCGCGGAAACGCTTTGCGCAATAACGACCCAAAAAAAAGTCAACGTGCAGCTCCAAATATTTCGCATGCGTTCTCCCCCTCGCCTAGCCCATTCGTAATTCAGTCTGACACCGAAGTAAAGTCTGATAAGCTCACCCAGGTCAAATTCACCGGAGACAGGACAATGCAAATAGCAGCGCCTCTCATCATTACGCTGTCGTTACTAGTGACATTACCTGCACTCGGTCAGCACCGCAGCGCTGATGAATCGTTCACGATGGCGCTCACGGGCGATTCGATAATCAATCGCAAACTGTCAGTTTACGATGAACCTGAATACCTGCAGATGATCAAGATTCTGAGGGGTGCGGACGTAGCGGTGACCAATCTGGAAACGGTCCTGCACGACTACGAACCCTACCCGATGGCCGAGAGTGGCGGCACCTGGATGCGTTCGGACCCATCGACAGCCGACGAGCTCGTCTGGGCCGGAATCGACATGGTGTCCCGCGCCAACAACCACACCGGCGACTACGGTGTGCTTGGCCTTCAGTTGACCACACGTTATGTCGATCAGGCCGGACTGGTCGATGCGGGCGTCGGCAACAGCCTTGCAGAGGCTCGCGAAGCGAAATTTCTTGAGACTTCGAAAGCGCGGATTGCGCTGATCTCACTGTCATCAAGTTTCGCAGACCACATGCGGGCGGGGCGTTCACGCGACGATGTGCCAGCCAGGCCGGGCCTCAACCCGTTGCGCTTGAAAACAACATACGTCCTGCCGGAGGACCCCTATGAAGATATCCGGGCGGTCGCCGACTCGCTCGGGGCGTTCACGGACCTCGATGGTCACCCTCGTGGCACGGACGAAGAAAAGCCCGGGCAGATAGACGTGCTCGGCCGCAATTTCGCAATCGGCGATGCGCCGGCAATTCGTCGTGAACCAAACAAAGATGACGTCGCGGAAATCATGGCCGTGATCAACAACGCGAGCCGACTCGCGGATTTCACGATCGTGACGATCCATGCGCACCAGAACGGCGGCCGCAGGGAGATTCCCGACGACTTCCTGCCCCTGTTTGCAAGGGCAGCGATCGAATCCGGCGCCGACGTTTTCTTCGGTCACGGCCCCCATATATTGCAGGGCATCGAGATCTACCAGGGCAAGCCGATTTTCTACAGCCTCGGCAATTTTGTTTTTCAGAATGAGACTTTGCTGCGCCTGCCGTCTGCCAATTACGAACGCTATGGTCTCGATGAACGTTCCCATGTCGCCGACTTCAATGATGCCCGTTACGAAAATGACTCGACGGGTTTCCCCGCGCTGCAGGAAAACTGGGAGGCGGTGATCGCCGTACCAACCTTCGAAAACCGTGAACTGACCGAGGTCGCGCTCTACCCGATTGATCTCGGCTTCCGGAAGCCCCGGTCGGTACGGGGCCGCCCGATACTCGCGAACGATGAACTTGGTGAAAAAATCATCAGTGACCTGGTGCGACTGTCGGAGCCCTACGGAACCGTCATCGAAATGCGCCGTGGCGTCGGCTACGTCAATCTCGATGAGCGTAACTGAGCCAACCACTCTGTAAGGAGCCTCCGTGCGCTGTTTACCGACTTACGCAACACTGTTGTTGACGAGCCTCAGTCACATCACATTCGCCCAGGATGCTGAAGCCCCGGCAGTTGAGGCGCTGTACACCGAGCAAATCGCTGCGTTGATGGTCGATAGACAAGTGCGCGCCGGGATGGATCTCATCATCGCGATCGAACCGCAATCCCGCCGTGACCTGATCGAACTGACCGAGATACCGGCACCACCTTTCGAAGAAGAGGCACGGGCAGCTCGATTCGCCGAGATGCTTTCCGAAACCGGCCTGACGGACGTCAGGATCGACGAAGTCGGCAATGCGATCGGGCGTCGTCCCGGTACGAAGGGCGATCGCGTGGTGGCCTATGCCGCGCACCTCGACACGGTATTTCCGCCCGAAACTGACGTCACTGTGCGATTTGACGACGAAAAGATGTATGCGCCCGGTATCGGTGACAACACCCGCGGACTGGTTACCGTTCTGGGCGTTCTTCGTGCGATGCAGCATGCCGGACTCGAGACCGAGGCAGACGTATTGTTTATCGGCAACGTCGGTGAAGAAGGCCTCGGCGACCTGCGCGGTGTAAAGCACCTGTTTCGCGATGGCGCCCCGAGGATCGATACATTCATTGCCGTAGATGGTGGCGAGTCGGATCGCATCATTTATGGCGGTGTCGGATCCCATCGGTACCGAATCACCTTTCGTGGTCCGGGCGGCCATTCGTGGGGGGCCTATGGGCTAGCCAACCCCCATCACGCACTGGGCCGGGCAATCGCGATCTTCGATGAAAACGCACCGAGTGTGACAGGTCTCGGCGAGAAGACGAGCCACAACATTGGTCGCATAGGTGGTGGCACGTCAGTGAACTCAATCCCATTCGAGTCCTGGGCCGAGGTCGACATGCGTTCCGGCAGCCAGGACAAACTTGACGATATCGATGCGATTCTTAAGGCGGCGGCCGAGCAAGCCCTCCAGGAAGAGAATGAAGGGCGACTTTCCGGTCCGGAACTCACGGTCGAGATCAAACGCGTAGGCACTCGCCCTGCGGGCATCCAGAATCTCGCGACACCGGTAATCCAGCGCGCAATGGCGACAACCATTGCGTTTGGCATCGAGCCCAACCTGAGGATTTCGTCGACCGACTCCAACCTACCCAT
>CAZWEW010000167.1:0-4670 GCA_964633055.1 uncultured Woeseia sp.
GTGCAAGTCCGACCCGCCGTTTGAATCCTTTGGACAAGGTATCGATGGTTTGTCTGAGCACCGGTTCGAGGTGAAGTGTTTCGATGACCTGTTCGAGACGGGACTGTCGCTCCTTGCCCTCCATTCCGCGAATATTGGCAATAAAGTCGAGAAAAGAACCGGGCGTCATTTCGGCGTAGCACGGGGCCCCTTCCGGGAGGTATCCAAGCCTTTGGCGAGCGGCCAGTCCGTCGGTCTCGATATCGTGACCGCATACGCTGGCAGCACCAGTGCTTGGTGTTACGAAACCCGTGAGCATTTTCATCGTTGTGCTCTTGCCGGCGCCGTTTGGACCGAGAAACCCCAACACTTCACCGGGTTCGCAGTCGAAGCTCAGTTCATCAACGACCGTGTGGCGGCCGTAGCGTTTGGTCAGACCGTCGATTTTTATCATGATCTTGTCTTTGGTTAGCCGGGTGAAGTCCCGACGCGGCTGCAATTATTATAAAAAAGGTTTTTATCTTCAAGATGCGTGTAGAACATTGATTTTGAGTTTATATCGTCTACTGTAGTTCATCTGTAATGCGGTAGAACGCGTTTCGAAGGAGGCTTGGCATGGCTGAGCGCAGATGGTCGATTGATTCCCTTGTGCTGATCTTTTCGATCATCGTTATCGCGCAACTGCTTGGTTACGCTATCCCGCAAGGTGAATTCGAACGCCAACCCTATCCCGACAATCCGACCCGTGAAATGGTTGTCCCGGGTACCTTCGACTATTCCACAGGCGCCAGTCAGGTAAGCTTGCCGCCCTGGCACTTTTTGCTTGCGATTCCCGTTGGGTTTGCAGCTGCACAGGACATTATATTTCTGATCTTTATTGCCGGCGGTGTCATCAGGATTCTTCGAGAGACGGGTGCGATCGATGCCGCACTTCACAGGTCCGTGCACCGGCTGGGATCGAGTCCCTGGATCCTGATCGGTGGCTGTCTGCTCTTGTTCAGCACGGGAGCCTATTTCATCGGCATGGGCGAGGAATATGTGCCGCTGGTGCCGATCATCGTCAGCATGAGCCTTGCGATGCGAATGGACGCGATCGTCGCGATGGGTATGGTCTGGGTGCCGTACGGTATAGGCTGGGCGGCGGCGGGCACAAATCCCTTCGGTCTGTTCATTGCCCAGGGGATTGCCGGTGTGCCGCTTGGGTCTGGTGCCGGATTGCGGTTCTTCATGATGCTCTGTTTCTTGGGCATCGCGTTTCATCATCTCTACCGGTACGCGCTGAAGGTTCAGGGCGATCCTTCCAGTAGTCTGGTCGCCCATGTCGACTATAGTGAGGGATTCGATGCACCAGAAGACATTTCGATTACCGGCCGGCGGGTGGCGATTCTTATCGTATTCGTGCTGGGTGTAATCGTATTCGTCATGGGCTCCAAGTATCTGGGCTGGTACATTTCGGAACTTCTCGCGGTCTTCTTGGGAATCGGCATCGTTGGCGCTGCCATTGGACGACTGTCGGCGGGCGAAACGAGCCGCGCCTTCTTGAAGGGGGCTGCAGAGATGACGGCGGCCGCACTTCTCGTCGGTTTTGCTCGCACGATCGAGGTCGTGCTGTCAGACGGTCAGGTCATCGATACGATCATCCATTCGATCGCCAATGTGCTGACGAATTTCGGTGCGGAGGCTTCTGCTGTCGGCATGCTGGTTGTGCAGACGATTTGCAATTTCTTTATACCGTCCGGTTCGGGCCAGGCGTTTGTCACGATGCCCATCATGTCACCGCTCGCAACCCTGACAGGTGTGCCGCAGCAGACCGCGGTGCTGGCGTATCAGTTCGGGGACGGTTTCACAAACATGGTGGTACCGACGAGCGCACTGGTCGTTGGTGCACTGGCACTCGGAAAGATCCCGTATGGAGCATGGGTAAGATTCGTCATGCCGTTGCTATTGAAGCTTTTTGTGCTGGCGGCCATTTTCCTGATCATCACCGTACACATCGGTGATGCGTTCGGGTTTCACCCGTCTTGATGACGGAAGGTAATGCGGGTCGTTTCAGTTGCCCGGAGAATTGGCGCCCGAAAACTTAATGACCCGGCCGACGCCACGGTCGCGCGGGTCAGCCGCCGGTATCAGCGTATCGCCATCGCGCCAGATGACCTGGACATCACCGAATTCCCAGTCGTGCGGGAGGACCCTGTACCCGCGGTCGCCGAGGGCGGAGATCGTCTCGGGAGGCAACGGGTTAGCAATGCTCATCGTGAGCAGGTCGGGTGGCAGCAGCTGATGGTGGAAGCGGGTCGCACTCACCGCTTCCAGGGGTGACATGCCATAGTCGATGATATTGACGATTGCCTGGAAGACTGAGGTGAAGATCGTGGAACCGCCTGGTGTGCCGATGACGAGTACAACCTGCCCGTCATTGATAATAATGGTCGGCGACATCGACGATAGTGGCCGCTTGCCTGGCTGGATTTCGTTCGCCCTGTCCCCCACCAGGCCATAGGTATTCGGAACGCCGGGTTTGGCGCTGAAGTCGTCCATTTCGTTGTTGAGCAGGAAGCCGGCACCCGAGACGACGACGCCACTGCCGTAACCCCAGTTTATCGTGTAGGTATTCGACACTGCGTTACCCCACTGGTCGATGATCGAGTAATGCGTGGTATTCGGGGATTCGAGCCCCGGTTGCACGCCATCGAGTTGCGAGATGACATCAGCATTGACTTCGGACGCGCGTCGCGCAATGTAGTCGTCGGTGATCAGCGCATCGATGTTGATATCGATGAAGTCCGGATCGCCCAGGTATTCGGCACGGTCCGCGAAGACCCGTTTTTCCATCTCGGCGACAAGATGGATGTACTGCGCCGAATTATGCTTGACGCCGTCAAACAGGTGACCGAGGTAGTCCTTCATTTTGAGTAGTTGTACGACAGCGAATCCGCCGGAACTCGGAGGTGGCGCCGAAATGACCTCGTAACCTCGCCAGGACGCCCTGATCGGCTCGCGCCAGACGGCTTCGTACTGATTAAGGTCTGAGAGCGTGATCAGGCCATTGCTTGCCTCCATTTCACGTGCGATCAATTCGGCTGTTTCACCCCGATAGAAATCGTCGGGGCCAGACTCTGCAATCCGCGTCAGTGTCTCCGCGAGATCCGGCTGCCGGAACGGGTGGTTGGTATCGATATCGCCAAAATACGTACCGAAATTGGTCAGATCTTCGAAGCGGTCGAGTGCAAGGCGAATGTCGTCGACCAGGATCGGCACTGGTATAAAACCGTCAGCCGCCAGTCTGATTGCTGGCTCGACGAGATCGCGCCAGGGCAGGTTGCCGTAACGCTGATGGGCAGCCCAGAATCCTGCGACGGTACCGGGCGTCGCGGCGGCCTGTCCGCCGATTAGTGTGCCGTTCTCAATAACCTCGCCGTTTTCGTCCAGATACATGTCCCGATTACCGGCGCCTGGCGCTTCCTCCCGGTAGTCTAGGAAGGCCGATTCGCCGTTCATGAAGGTCGTCATGAAACCGCCGCCGCCGATGTTCCCGGCATCGACATAGGTCACTGCGAGCGCGAAACCTGTCGCGACTGCCGCGTCCACGGCGTTTCCGCCCTGCCTAAGAATCGCTTCTGCGACGTCGGCCGCATAGGGGTCTGGGATGGCTATTGCGGCGAGACGTATGGCCGTTGCCGGCGTATTGTTGGCAGGGGCCTCGGGTGTGCGATCGACTGTGCACCCGGCGGCAACCAGGATGAAAAGAAGCAGGAATTTCGTTTGTCGCATCATTTTCAACTCGTTGTGTACCAGTTCACCCCGTCCTCATCCTGCCGGGCGCTCATCCTTCCTTCTTTGCGCAGGTAGTTGAGGTGGGCTATTGCTTCGCCGGTTGCCATGATCAGGTTCTTTCGATCGATCTTGGCTTTGAATAGTGCCGGAAACGTGTCTATTGCCCGCCGGGGCTTATGACAGATGTCCTCTAGTTTTCTGAGGCCGTCCTGATGTTCATCGATCAGAGCGTCGATGCGTTCGTGAGCGCCCCGAAACGGCTTGCCGTGCGCAGGAAGGACGAGCACATCCGCCGGGATACGGGGCTTCATGGCTCCCAGAGACTCCATCCAGTCTTTTAATGGATTCGCCTCGGGTTCGGTCGGGAAGACGCTGACGTTCGACGAGATCGTTGGTAGTAACTGATCACCCGATATGAGCTGATTCAGCTCAGCACAATACAGGCATGCGTGCTCCGGTGAATGGCCGCGGCCGACGATGATTTCCCATTGATGGTCTCCAATGTCAATGACGTCCCCATCCTTGATACGACGGTATGACTGGGGAAGCGGATGGACGAACTTGCCGAACATGCCAAATATTTGGTGATAGTAGTCCAAGCTTCTTGCTTCGAAGCCGGCGCCTCGATAAAAGCGTGCACCTTCGTCGGGTGCCTGCCGTTCCGTATCGGCGACAAGGATTCGTGCCATCAGGTATTCACTCCGTGTCATCCAAAGCGGAATGTCGAAGCGCTCGGAGAGCCAGCCAGCGCAACCGATGTGGTCGGGGTGAAGGTGAGTCACGATTATGCGCGAGGGCGCATTGCCACCGAGAACTGCCCCTATCGTCCGACCCCCGGGCGGGTGCCACTCTTCGCCACCACCGCCCGTATCGGGACAGCACCAGCCGCCGCCACCTGTGGAGCCCCTCCACGCCCG
>CAZWEW010000168.1:0-4650 GCA_964633055.1 uncultured Woeseia sp.
GTGAATGCCCTGAATAAGAGTGAAATTGTAACCACAGACAGTCTTCAAGGCAGCATGACAAGCAATACCAAAGGTGTAACGACCGTGAAGAATCGGTCGCTCGATTACCAGTTTGTCAGCTAGGTTACCGACTACTGCGACAAGTGTGTGACACCAGTGGTCATGATCCAGAAACTGTATAGCTAAGCGCTCTTTTCCACGAACCCCCAGCCGATCTCCGCCAGTGGTTTGACGGCAAGTCCGGCGCGTTCTGCGTGCACACTCGCAGCCGTGCCATCCCTGACTCGTCCCGCAATGCCCTGCAGAATCGCGGCAATCCTGAAGAAGTTATACGCCATGTAGAAATTGCGGTTTGCGATGCCGTCACGTCCCGTTCTTTGACAGTACATGGCTACATAGTCTTCCTGGGAAGGTATACCGAGCGCGGCCAAGTTCTTGCCGGCGAGGCCCGCACTCCCGATACCAACCTCGGGCATCTGCCAGGCCATCAGGTGGTAGGTGAAATCTCCCAACGAGTGTCCGATCGTCGACAACTCCCAGTCAAGGACACCGATCACCTTCGGCTCAATCGGGTGAAACACCATATTGTCGAGCCGGTAGTCGCCATGGACGACCGAGACAGATTCATCATCGGGGATATTCTGCGACAACCAGTCCATCAAGCGGTTCATCTCGACGACCTCGCGGGTCTCGGACGCGACATACTGTTTCGACCACCGGGAGATCTGGCGTGCGAAGTAGTTGCCGGGCTTGCCGAAATCCTCCAGACCGATTTTCGTGACATCGTAGTTGTGCAGGTCGGCAATAACCTGGTTCGCATTGTCATAGATCGCTGCACGCTCGTCCGGATCGCAATCGGGCAGGTTAAGGTCCCAGAAAATTCGGCCGTCCAAGAACTCCATGATGTAGAACATCGTGCCGACAATCTCGTCATCTTTGCAGAGCACATAGGGACGCGGCACCGGAAAATCGGCGGCGTACAAGGCACTGATAACCCGAAACTCTCGATCGACTGCGTGCGCGGACTTCAGAAGTTTGCCGGGCGGCTTTCGACGCATGACGTAGCTGCCGGACGGTGAATCGAGCCGGTAGGTTGGATTCGACTGCCCGCCCCTAAACTGTCGTACGGTCAGGGGCCCTTTGAATCCTCCTACGTGGGAAAGCATGTAGTCTTCGAGTGACGCAACATCGAACGCATGTGCCTCCAGCACATCTCGCGTCCCCGAAAACTGTTTCTGTCGCTCGCTCACTGCCCCCAATTTTACTATCGATCCACGTCAATGCTCTCAATTTCCGCATTCCGGTTCTGCGCCATCAGCACCGCGTCTGCATGGCCAACTTCAAAACCAATGGTGTCGGTCATGCTAAATGCCGCGTCCGTTTCTTTGATTGAGCCAATGACCTCGGCAATCGCTTTAATCCATTCTGTAGCCCCGAATGTATTTTTCGTTCAACGCTGTTCCACTTCGAGCTCCGCCCAAATTTCACGCACCCAGCGCCGAATGGTCAGTGCCTCATCCCAGCGATTGGATAGCTCGCGTCGCTGGCCATCGGTGATCGCATACGGTGGAGGACCGAGCTCGCAGAGGAAGATCAGCGTCGCATCTTCGTCGTTACGGTGCCGCCATCGCCTCATGCCATCCTTCCACCAAGCCTTGAAAATACCCACCCACTCCTGGTGCTGGGGAAAGTCGATCTGAATCTGCACCTGTTCACGATTGGCGATGCGGCCCTGGAAACAGTCCGACCTGTCCAGAATACGGTCTATGTATTCCTGATCGCGCTCGCCAATTGGTTCCCGCATCTCCCGGTCGACCACGAAATGCGACAGGTCTGCGCAGAGCCGCATTTCCGGGACGAGGTCGATGATCTGCAATGTGTAGTAGAGATCATTCAACAAGCTGTCCCGATGGGTCTCGAACAGCACCGGCAGGCCCGCTTCCTGTGCTTCGGCTATCCATCGCCTCGCCACGGGCACCGCCGCTTCGGGACGAATAGGCATCACTCCGCCGATAATATTGACCAGTGACGCGTCCAGCTTGCCGGCAAGATCGAGCAACGGCCCCATGTCTTCCGGGCTGAATGGAAACGCATTAACCATGCACTCAAGCCCGTACTCGTCATACAGGAGCTTCAGCAACTCGGATTTCGGAATCTCTTCGACCGACGGGTCTATGCACAATCCATCGTAACCGGCTTCGGCAACCATGCGAAAGTTCTCAGCATCGCTCCGCTCCGGCCGATCCGGGCGGCGCAACTCCATCGCCCAAAGGGACTGGTATATCTTCAGCGTCTGCATCGACGATGCGCGAGATCAGAACGACGTCAGGAATGACGCCGCATTTCCACCGTAGACTTCGGCCCGCTGCGCGGCCAGCAGGTACTCGCGACCTTCCGGCTCGAAACCTTCATGATTATCCACGACCCGCCGCACCCTTTGTTTGTGGAAGATCCTGAGCTGCGCGGAAAGAGGGATGATCGATTCCGGGCCTCGACCGAACATCTCCCGATGCTTCGCGGGCAGACGATACCAGGGTATGTTCATGTCATCGTGGTGCGCATTATGAAAGCCGAAGTTCAATGTAAACCAGTTGAGCCAGTCGGCGCGGATCGAATGCGGGTTGGAAAACGTATGCGCCTGCTCCCATTCAAAGTCGCCTTTGCGTAGCGGACGGTCGAATTCGAAAAGTGTAAGGCTGTATGGGTAATCGTGCTGCACGCTGTCCATGAACCGCAGGATCGTCATCATGATCATGTAGGCAACGGCGTACAACATCGCTACTTTCGGCACAACAATCAGCAATGCGACAAAGATACCCCCACGAATGAGGATAACGACCACGTTGCGCCGACGCTGATCGCTTCGTTCCGGAATAATGAACGACGTAAAGACCATGATGCAATGCATGATCAGGTCGTGCGCCGGAATATAGAACCACTCCAAAATCCGGGTCACGCGCATGATCGCAGGATGATCTACAAAAAACTTTTCGTAGTCGAACCAGACGACGTCATCGTTGTCGACATGGTGACGAAAATGCTTGTAGCGCATGTCTTCGTACGTTCCATAAGCAGCGCCGCAGATCCAGCTGAGGAACCGGCCTAGCCAGGCATTGTGTCGAACGCTCCTAAATACGAGGTTATGCCCGCATTCGTGAATCATGTAGGCCGCAATGGTCATCCCATGAGCGAGCAACAAGGTTGCCACGACATTAACGATTCCGTTCGGCGAAAAAAGGCCGGCCCAACCCAGAACGTACATAACGAGAACATATAAAACGGCCCCGCCATTCCAGCGCAGCCCTTCCGGTTCGTTAAGCTTATCAGTTAGTATAAACATATTTTATAAATCAGTAAGTTATAGTGATTCTCTGCTCAGATGGCTCCACCTGCCAATTACGATAACCCCGGCGCTTTCATGACACAAGACACCGACCAACAGGTGTATTCATGTTCAACCAACATTGCTAGCATAACGCGCCACGCAGGATAAGAATCGAGCAGCAAATGAACTTTGACAACAAGGTCGTCATGATCACCGGTGCCGCTCGCGGTCTTGGGCAGGAATATGCCCGACAGTTTGCAACCCGGGGCGCCAGCGTCGTTGTCTCTGACGTCAGAGACTGTACGGAAACACGCACCGTCATCGAATCAGAAGGCGCGAAGAGCCTTGCATTCAGAACGGACGTTACCGATGCTGACAGCGTCCGGAAGATGGTCGAGGCAACCGTCGAGGAATTCGGGGGTATCGACATCCTCGTCAACAATGCAGCACTTTACGGTAGTCTAAACTTCGTACCTTTTGACCAGGTCGATGAATCCGAGTGGGATTCGACGATGGACGTCAACGTCAAAGGCATCTGGCAGTGTTGCAAGGCTGCCGTCCCGTCCATGAAAACCCGTGAGGGTGGATCGATCGTCAACGTCAGTTCGCTCGCCGCAACCTACGGCATGCCGAACGGCCTACACTACACGGCTTCTAAAGCAGCTGTCATCGGACTGACCCGTGGTCTGGCGCGTGAGGTCGGACGCTTCAACATACGAGTAAATGCGGTAGCACCAAACGTCGTCAATACCGCCGCAACCGGCGAGGTCTTTGGCGACAAGCGCGACAAAATCATCGAAGTGACTTTGTCGCAGCAAGCAATTCGAAAGCCCCTGGAGACGGGAGATATCGTCGGCGCGGTTCTGTTCCTCGCCAGCGACCTCAGCAAACTGACGACCGGCCAGACCTTGATGGTGGACGGCGGCACCGTCATGCTCTGATCGTCAGTGCAACAACATTTGAAACGGGAAGAAAACTTCATGAAACTGGTTACTGCTATCGTCAAACCATTCCGCCTCGACGACGTGCGAAACGCACTCAGCGAAGTGGGTGTGCAGGGCATGACGGTCAGCGAAGTCAAAGGATTCGGACGCCAGCGCGGTCACACGGAGCTGTACCGGGGCGCCGAATACGTGGTCGATTTCCTGCCGAAGGCCAAGATCGAAGTCGCCGTTGCCGATGAACGACTCGATGAGGTGGTCGAAGCCATCATATCTAGTGCGCGAACCGGCAAGGTCGGCGACGGAAAGATCTTTGTGAGTTCGCTCAACCAAGTGTGGCGGATACGCACGGGTGAGACCGGCGACAGTGCGCTATAGCTTACG
>CAZWEW010000169.1:0-4627 GCA_964633055.1 uncultured Woeseia sp.
CGAAATAACGTATTTCGTTGTTTCGAACGATCCGATCTTCCTCGATACGGTAGATGACCGAAGGTCTTGCAAAGGCGGGCTCAACTTCCAGGGACATGCCCGTCCCGTTGTCTCCGAAATAGTGCTCCGGCTCTGTTTCGCGTTCGGATATAGCTGGTCCCCGATGTTCCAGTGATAGGTCGACGACGAGGTGTAGGAAACGGCTCTGGTAAAGGGAGATGGTTCCTTCAAGGCGTAATGGAGGGTCGCCGATGCGGCGTAGTTCGAGTGGATCGGTTTCTTTCTTCTCAAGCGTGGGCTGGATCCAAGCGGTTAGCATTAACGGGCGATAGGCATCAAGTGCGACGAGCTTCTCCCATGCAGCGAAGAGTTGGTAGTCTGCCGGGTTCACGATTTCGCGGCCAGTGTTTTCAAACGTCGGTATTTCCTCGAGCGTTTCGCCCGGCATCAGCACGAACGGCTCCTCGATCTCTGCGTCTAATAATTCGCCGTCTTCGGTCAAGAAGACGATGACTAAGGGCAATTCCTCGGCAGCTGGCGTTATTAGGCGGTCGGCGAAAACAGGCGGTGTTATCGGTCGGTCGGTGAAGACGGGCGGCGTACTATCGGGCAATGCCTCATCGACTACGACCTCGACGTCATGTTCGGGAATTTGTTGCTCGAAGATCTCCGTGGTGTTTGCGGCGCTGTCGACGTATTCGAAAATGATCATTTCGACCGCATAGCGCGGAATCGTCTCCTCTTCGGATTTGAGGTAGACGACATTCGGGACTGATAACTGCTGGCCGGACGATGCGGTGGCAAGGCCGATTAGCACAAGGCATGTAAGGATAGCGCTGGGTCGCCGTGCCATGACATTATGATTCCGTGTGCGCATTGTCGATCAGCTGGCTTCCTCAACCGATTGGACCTCGGGTAACGCCAGTTTATCCAGTAATTCTTCCATAAATAGGAAGCGATTTTCGACATCGCTCAGATCCAGCCCAAACCCAAACTGTAGTCTATGTGCGCCCCTTAATCGATAGATGTCGCCCTGATTCTGCACCAGGCTGATTAGTGCGGCAGGATCGGTCCGGGTTTCTTCACCGAAGTTGAGGTATCCGCCTTTGTTTGACGCATCGATCTTGTCGATCCCGAGTTGAACGGCACGGTTCTTGAGCTCGGCAAGGCGGATGTGGTTCTTTGCAGCGGTCGGAAGCAATCCGAATCGATCGATCAACTCGATCTGCAGGTCTTTTAATTCTTCTGAAGTAGAGGCACTGGCGATCCGTTTGTAGAGAATGAGTCGCAAGTGGACATCAGGAACGTAATCCTCGGGCAGCAGTGCCGGGATATGCAGGTTGATCTCGACGCCGGCATTTAATGGTTTGTCGAGGTTGGCGACCTCACCTCGCTTTAAAGCGGTAACCGCACGTTCGAGCAACTCGGTGTAAAGAGAAAAACCGATTTCCTGAATCTGGCCGCTCTGTGTTTCGCCCAGTAATTCACCGGCGCCGCGGATTTCCAAGTCATGTGTGGCCAGCGTAAATCCGGCACCGAGGTCCTCGAGCGAATCGATGGCTTCGAGTCTCTTGACAGCATCAGCGGTCATCACGTTGCGTGGTGGAGCCACTAGGTATGCATATGCACGGTGATGTGAGCGTCCGACCCGACCACGAAGCTGGTGTAGTTGGGCGAGTCCGAAACGATCTGCGCGATTGATGATGATCGTATTAGCCGTTGGCACGTCGATGCCGGATTCAACGATTGTCGTACAGAGGAGCATGTTGAATCGCCGATGATAGAAATCGAGCATGACCTGCTCGAGTTCGCGTTCTGGCATCTGCCCGTGACCGATGCGGAGATCGGCTTCGGGTACGAGCTTAGAAAGGCGATCTTCGATGCCTGCAATGTCTTTGACCCGGTTGTGAATAAAATAGACTTGGCCGCCACGTTTGATTTCTCGGAGACAGGCTTCACGGATAACAACGTCGTTCCATTCACTGACGAAGGTGCGGACGGATAGTCTTTCCGCCGGTGGCGTCGTAATGAGCGACATCTCACGAAGGCCACCAAGTGACATGTTTAGTGTCCGTGGGATCGGTGTGGCGGTCAGAGTCAGTACATCGATTTCACTGCGTAGTGACTTGATCACTTCTTTGTGACGCACCCCGAAGCGATGTTCTTCGTCGATGATGACAAGGCCTACGTCATCGAAGTCTTTCCTATGCTGCAGTAACCGATGCGTTCCGATTACGATGTCTACTGACCCGGAGCGCATCCCGCTCACGATGTCTTTCGCCTCGCGCGCGCCGCAGAATCTCGATAGCACTTCGACGCGAACGGGCCAGTCAGCAAATCGATCGCGAAACGTTTGTCCGTGTTGCTGCGCGAGTAGCGTGGTTGGCACCAGTATGGCTACCTGTTTACCTCCATGCACGGCCACGAAGCTTGACCTAAGTGCAACTTCAGTCTTGCCAAATCCCACGTCACCGCAGACGATCCGATCCATTGGTTTGTCGGATTCCAGATCGGCGAGGACTTCGGAAATCGTACGGTCCTGATCATCCGTCAGTTCGAATGGAAAACCGGTTTCGAATGCGCGGTAGTCCAGTTCCGACCAGTGAAACCGGTGCCCGGGCCGTGCGGCGCGCCGTGCAGAGATGTCGAGTAATTCCGCTGCGATATCTCTGATTTGATTGACGGCGCGTTTCCTGGCTTTCGTCCATTGATCGCTGCCAAGGCGGTGGAGGGGGGCGTTCTCGGGCGATGCGCCCGTATAGCGTGATATGAGGTCGACCGCATTGACGGGCACATAAAGTTTGTCGTCGTCAGCGTACTCAAGGTGCAGGAATTCCGCGACCACGCCGCCGACCTCAAGCGTCGTTAGACCCTGATAACGGCCGACGCCGTATTCTGTATGCACGACCGGAGAACCGGGCATCAGGTCATTGAGCTGGCGGATGATGTTTTCCGGGTCGCGCTCGGCTCGTTGACGTCGGTCGCGTTGCCGCGGTTTTTGTCCGAATAGCTGGTTTTCACTGATAATGCAAAAACCGCTGTCAGGCAACAATACGCCATCCTCGAGTGGCGCAACAGCGGTGCCTGTTCTATGGCCGCTTTCGACGAATGTCTGCCAATCATCGAATCGTGATACATCGATACCACGGCGGGAAAGCAGTTCGTGAACACTTTCACGTTGACCTGGGGAATCTGCGGTAAACAGTGTCCTGCCATCGAATGATTCAAGGAATTGCATCAGCGCTCGTGTTGCGTCTTCGTAGCGTGCCTCGATGCGTACTGATGGGGCCAGTCGGGTAGGGAGGTTCACCGCGTTAGCGCTGTTACCTATCGTCTGATTACTGGTCGTGATGTTCCGAAAACGGCTGAGCCCTTCGCATACTTCGGACGGCTCGAAGAATGCTTCCGATGGTGACAGGATGGGTCGCTCCGGATCGTGACTGTAGAGTTCGTATCGCTCCTCGATCTCTGACCAGGACTGAGTCAACAGGCTGTCGACGGCATGGGGCACCATCACCACGGAATCGTCAGGCAGATAATCGAGGAATGAACTCGTTTCGTCAAAGAACAATGGCAGGTAGTACTCAATGCCGCCGTGGGCAATGCCGTCCGATACATCTCGGTAGACGTGCGATGCAGAGGGTCGACCTTCGAATCGTTCCCGATAGCGGCGCCGAAAGGACTGGATGTCCGGTTGGTCTAGCGGTATTTCCCGCGCCGGCAATATGTTGAACTTGTCAACCTTGTCGCCCGACAGTTGCGTATCCCGGTCGAAACTACGCAGACTCTCAATCTCATCGTCAAAGAAATCGATGCGTATCGGATCGTCGGTACCCATTGGGAAGACATCGAGTAGCGAGCCCCGTACCGCGAATTCGCCGTGTTCTTCGACCTGTGGAACGCGTAGGTATCCGCATGCGGTGAGCGAGTCGAGGAATTTTCCGTGATTCAGGGTTTGGCCGCACTGTAGATGTAGAGTTCGTGCTGACACGTAGTTTTTCGGTGGTAGTCGCTGAAACAGGGATGAGGCTGAGATGATGACGGCGCTGCGATGTAAATCGGGTAGTGCGCCGAGAACTTTGAGACGCTCCGAAATGATGTCCTGGTGAGGTGAAAAGCTGTCGTAGGGGAGGGTTTCCCATTCGACAAAATCCATCACAGGTAATGTCCCGTCTGAAAACCACCGAATCTCTTCAACTAACTGGTCGGCTTGCCGTGGATCGATGGCAATCACCAGCAACGGTGTCTGCAGTGTATTGGCGAGTTCCACGGTCGCGATCGCTGCGCTCGCACCGACGAGACGGCCGAGCGCGCTGTCGTGTCGCTTGCGGTCCAGAAGGCGTGTTGCGGTGCCTGGTGAAATGAGAATCGATTTGGACACGAAGCTTGTTATTCGCCGCGGGGCGGGAATTATGGCACAGACCGGTCTGCATCGAACTCCATAAAAAAACGTGCGGCCGTGCAGATCTTTTTGGAGATTTAATGGTGTTTTCGGATTACTTGTTGACCACGTGTATGAGTCTGTCGCATTCGAAAAAGACGAGGAAATTTGTGTATTTCCAGCGCGTGATCGATGGGTCGCCAAACGGGGCGTCAAAGCGTTTATGTGGTTTAATGCGCCGCATGT
>CAZWEW010000170.1:0-4612 GCA_964633055.1 uncultured Woeseia sp.
TTTAGCCAAAGCACCGTTAACATCTTCAGGGGTGTACTTGGCATCATCGTCACCGGCCAGCGACTCGACGGCAGCGACCTTGGCCTCGCCAACAGCTGCCTGTCGGTCCACTTTGTCGGAAATTCGGTATGCGTCCGACAAACCGGACTCCGCTGCAGAAGCAACGGCTGCAGCCAGTTCTTGGTCTTCTTCCGGTGCCGACCAGTCCCACGCAGACTTGCCGACTTCGGAAGCCAAGTCATTGATGATATCAATCGCAGGCTGCATGGCTTCATGGCCAAACATTACAGCACCCAGCATGACTTCTTCGGACAGCATGTCTGCCTCAGATTCGACCATTAGCACAGCATCTTTGGTGCCTGCCACAACGAGATCGAGTGTCGAATCAGCCAGTTGTGCCAAGCCCGGGTTCAAGACGTAATTACCGTCGACATACCCAACCTTCGCCGCCCCAATCGGCCCCGCGAACGGCATACCCGAGATTGCCAGTGCAGCCGAAGCACCAATCAGTGCGGGAATATCTGGATCGACATCTGGATTCAACGATACGACCGTCGCAATGACCTGAACTTCGTTCTTGAAGCCTTTCGGAAAGAGAGGCCTAATCGGACGATCAATCAACCGACACGTCAGTGTTTCTTTCTCACTGGGTCGGCCTTCGCGCTTGAAAAAACCACCCGGAATCTTACCCGCAGCATAAGTTTTTTCCTGATAGTTGACCGTCAGCGGGAACCAATTCCTGCCCGGGTCCGCCGTCTTGCGGCCGACCGCGGTTACGAGCACGGTGGTTTCGGCCATGTCGACCAGCACTGCGCCGTCTGCCTGACGGGCGATGGCGCCGGTTTCGATAGTTACCTCATGTTCCCCGTATTGGAACGTCTTTTTAATTGAATTCACGTTTTTTCTCAGAATGAATGTGGAACTCGCACGACAGATCGTCTGGTCCCTTCAGGGCCCGACAGTAAGATCTGTTCATTGCTCCTTAAACGCCAGTTGAATTAGCGGCGCAGACCAAGCCGTTTGATCAGTTCACGATACCGAACCTGGTCTTTGTCTTTCAGATAGTCGAGCAGCTTGCGACGCTTGCTAACCATCTTCAGAAGACCCTGTCGGGAGTGGATGTCCTTCTTATGCTCATCGAAGTGTTCAGTCAGCTCTGAAATTCGTGCAGACATCAGGGCAACCTGGACTTCAGGTGACCCGGTGTCATTATCGCCGCGGGCATATTCCGCGACAATCTTGCTTTTGTTTTCACTGGACAGTGACATACCTAAGAAACTCCAATCGTTCTCTGTATCTTCTAGCCCTTGATTTTGAGCCGCGTATTCTAGCCGCAGATCTGGCCCATTAATAGCCTAAACATCAAAAACTCAGGGTTTTTTTGCTGTCATATTGGGATGCAAATTGAGCATCCAACCTACTCGCCCGGCAAGAATATCCGTTTGGGCCGCACGACGCCGTCCCCCGTAAGATCACCAATACCGATGAATCGCGCATCCACGCCGTAAACTCGAACAAGCCCTTTGCCGCCAACACCGGACTGGACTGATTGCCCACGGCAGAATGCCACCTCTTCCTCTGGTGCCACATTGCAGGACGGCCAAGCTGCCAGAGCTGCATCCGCTGGCATTAATTTTTGGCGAAGGCCGTCAGGCTCCACCTCTGCCGCTTTCTCGACTCCACAAAGGTCCAGCATATCCTCGGGCCGGAATTCGCCTACCGTTTCTCTATGCAGGCTAGCCGTATACGCAACAGTACCGGCCGCTGCAGCGATATCTTCGACTAGGGTACGGATGTAGGTGCCCTTCGAACAACGCACGCGAAATACCAGTTGTCGTGTGGTGACTTCTAGCAGATCGATTTGGTGGATCGTAACCGGTCTAGCATTGCGTTCAATCGTTTGGCCCTGACGAGCTAACTCATAAAATCGCTTGCCGTCCTTCTTGAGAGCCGAATACATCGGCGGAACCTGCTCGATCTCACCTAGAAAACTCTCAATGATTCCTGTCCAGTCCGACTGATCCATTACCGGTATGTCCGCGGTGCCGGTCACCGTCCCATCGGCATCGCCAGTATCTCTCGATTCACCGAGTTTCGCGCTCACACGGTAGGTCTTGTCCGCGTCTAGCAAATACGCACAGACCTTCGTCGCCTCACCAAAGCACAAGGGCAGCATCCCGGTCGCTGCAGGATCAAGCGCACCGGTGTGACCACCTTTCTTGGCATTCAGTAGGCGCTTCACGCGCTGCAGTGCCTGGTTTGAGGTCATATCCGCCGGCTTGTTGAGCAGCAAGAACCCGTCGACACGGGTCGGTTTCTGTCGGATAGGCGTCACCAAATCAGACATCATTCAGCCTTCCCGATTGGCGCCGATCGCATCATCAATCAAGCGTGTGATCTCTTCGCCGCGGGAAATGCTATCGTCATGCTGGAATCTAAGTTCCGGCACATGCCGGACCACCAATATCTGGCCGAGCCTACTGCGCAGAAAACCTGCGGCCCGCTGTAGACCATCTAGTGTGGGCTGCGGATCGTCATCCGGGTTGAGCATGCTGAAATACACGCGCGCGAAACTCAGGTCTCTAGACAACTCCACGACCGTGAGCGACACGCCAGCCAGGCAAGGGTCCTTGGATTCGAAACGCAGAATCTCACTCAGGCTGCGCAACATCTGCGACCCTAGTCGTTGATGGCGTAAGAATTCCCGTGGCATGTCTATCAGTCAATCGAACGAGCCACTTCGACACGTTCGTAGCATTCGATCTGATCCCCGACTTTGACATCGTTATAGTTCTTGACACCAATACCACATTCGGTACCGGAGCGAACCTCGTTGACGTCGTCTTTGAACCGACGCAGCGATTCCAACTCACCTTCATAGATCACAACGCTTTCCCGCAGGACACGAATTGGGTTGGAGCGCTTCACGTAGCCCTCAGTCACAATACAACCGGCGATATCGCCAAGCTTCGGAGACGAGAAGACCTCCTTGACCTCCGCGAGCCCAACTATGCTCTCCCGAATTTCCGGCGCAAGCAGGCCGCTTAACGCCGCCTTAACATCGTCAATCGCCTCGTAGATGATGCTGTAGTAACGGACGTCAACACCCGACTCCTTAATTAATGTTCTCGCGGTCGCATCGGCACGGACGTTGAAGCCAATGATGACAGCGTTCGAAGCCGCAGCCAGAGTCGCATCGGATTCGGTGATTCCGCCAACACCGGAGCCGATAACCTTCACTTTAACCTCATCATTGGACAGCTTAGTGAGCGCGTCACGCAGCGCTTCGGTACTGCCATGGACGTCGGACTTGATCAAAATAGGGACTTGTTTTTCCCCATCCTCGATCATCTGACTGAACATGTCCTCGCGCTTCGACGCCTGCTGCTGAGCCAGCTTGGTGTCGCGCGCCTTCGACTGACGGAACAGAGCAACCTCGCGCGCTTTACGTTCGTCCTTGACAACTAGGAAGTCATCGCCGGAATTAGGCGTTTTCGACAAGCCCAAAATTACAGCCGGCGTCGACGGTCCGGCGGCTTTGATATTATTGTGACTCTCATCGAACATATTGCGCACGCGGCCGTATTCTTCGCCCGCGATAACCATATCGCCCTGTTGAAGCGTACCAGCCTGGACGAGCAACGTCGCAACGGCGCCGCGCCCCTTTTCAAGGCTCGACTCGATCACGATACCTTGCGCTGGGCCATCCGAAACTGCCATCAGGGCCATCATTTCAGCCTGAAGCAAGATGGCGTCGAGCAGGCTGTCTACACCATCACCAGTCTGTGCTGAAACGTTTGCAAAGAGATTTTCGCCACCCCAGTCCTCAGGAATAATTTCGTGCGCAGAAAGCTCATTCCTGACCCGTTCCGGGTCTGCGTTCTCCTTGTCGATCTTGTTGACCGCGACAACGATGGGCACCTCGGCTGCTTTCGAATGCTCGATCGCCTCAATCGTCTGCGGTTTCACTCCGTCATCCGCCGCAACAACGAGAATCACGATGTCCGTTGCCTGTGCGCCACGTGCCCGCATCTGTGTGAATGCAGCATGGCCCGGGGTATCCAGGAATGTAACGCGACCTTTGTCAGTCTCAACAGCGTAGGCACCGATATGCTGCGTGATACCGCCAGCTTCACCGTCGGCAACCTTGGTTCTACGAATATAGTCGAGTAATGACGTCTTCCCATGGTCAACGTGACCCATTATGGTGACGACTGGTGCACGCGGCACTTCATCGCCCTCAATTTTCTCATCTTCGAGCAGCTCCTCATCGAGTGCGACATCGGTCACCGACTTGGCGACATGCCCGATTTCCTCGACCACGAGTGTCGCCGTATCCTGATCAATGACCTGATTGATCGTCACCATCGCGCCCATATTGAAGAGTACCTTGACGACCTCGTTGCCCTTGACTGCCATCTTCTGGGCAAGTTCCAATACAGATATGCTCTCCGGTATCTCGACCTCGCGCACCTCGGGTGCCGTTGGTTTCTCGAATCCGTGCTGACCATCGGAGCTTATAGATACCGGCCGACGGCGCATCGGCTTCTTGACACGACGTCGTCCGCTCTTGCTACCAGAAACGTGCAATTCCTTGCGTCCGTACTTCGTA
>CAZWEW010000171.1:0-4509 GCA_964633055.1 uncultured Woeseia sp.
AACGCTAGCGGGCGTATTTCTCATTTTTTCGAGCCATGTCGCCATTGCGGATGATCAGGACCTGTCGGTCGAGGGCGATCTCGAATTCGAACAGGTAGCAGACCCACAGATCTCGCCTGATGGCAGCCAGGTCGTCTATACACGGCGCTGGGTCGATCAGAAGGCTGACCGCAGGGTGTCGGTGCTATGGATTATGGATGCCGACGGGTCGCGGCATCGATTTTTGCAACAGGGGTCTAATGCACGCTGGTCACCGAGTGGTGATCGCATCCTTTTCATTGCAGGCGGCGACAACGACAAACCGCAGATATTCGTCCGCTGGATGGACGACGAAGGGGCCGTGTCTCAGGTGACGCGTGTGGACGTTACACCGTCGTCACCTGAATGGTCGCCGGATGGGCGCCACATCGCGTTCGTGGCGATTGTGCCTGCCGAAGAACAGTGGGCTATCGATTTGCCATCTCCGCCCGAAGGTGCTGACTGGAGCAAACCACCGCGAATTCTCGAACGTTTGCACTACCGGCAGGACCGTGTCGGATTCCGTGACCCGGGTTTTTCGCACTTGTTCCTGGTACCAGCGGAGTCCGGAACAGCCCGACAGTTGACTGAAGGAGAGTGGAACGTTGGTGCCCAGTTCGACGGACTGTTCGGTGGCGCGGGGCTCAGCTGGATGCCGGATGGCCAAACGATTGTGTTCGATGGCTGGAATGAGCCCGGGTGGGATCTCGCCTACAGGCGATCGCACATCTACGCGATCGCTATCGATTCGGATGAGATAACTCAGTTGACGAGTGAAGAAGGCTACTGGATTGAGCCGGTTGTTTCGAAAAATGGTCGTCAAATCGCTTTTATGGGCTATTCCGAAACCGACATGACTTACGAGATGCCCCGGTTGCATGTGATGAATGTAGACGGCAGTGAGATGCGCCAGTTGAGCGCCGATTTCGATCGTCCGGCGAGTTCTCTGATCTGGGCCAACAACCATCGCGGACTGTTTTTCACGGCGCAGGACGAAGGTTACGTCAATGTCTTCTACATAGGCCTGAACGGCGACGTGCGGGAGGTTACGACGGGTCAGCATGTGATGGCGCTCACTTCGGTCAACCGGAATGGCAACGTCGGTGTCGGAATCGGTGCGTCCTTCTACGAGCCGGGTGATGTTGTATCGTTCTCGTTGAGCGGCAGAGGTTCACCGCAAAGGCTGACGGGCGTCAACGATGATTTGCTGGCGAATCGGACACTCGGTAACCAGGAGGAAATCTGGTTCGAGGCATCCGATGGGAATCGTGCGCACGGCTGGATCGTCAAGCCCCCCGATTTCGATCCCGAGCAACAGTATCCCTTGTTGATGGAGATCCATGGTGGACCGTTCGCGATGTATCGTGGTGCGTTCAATTTCATGTACCAGGTCTTTGCATCCAATGGTTTTGTAGTGCTCTACACCAACCCTCGTGGCAGCACGGGCTATGGGGAACCGTTCACGCAGGCCATAGACCACGCCTATCCGAGTGTTGACTACTTGGACCTGATGGGGGGAGTGGATGCGACGATTGAACAAGGTTACATCGACGAAAAGCGTATGTACGTTGGTGGTTGTAGCGGTGGTGGTGTGTTATCCAGCTGGGTAATTGGGCATACGGATCGATTTGCGGCCGCTGCAGTGCGCTGCCCTGTGTCGAACTGGCTCAGCATGGCAGGTACGACGGACATCCCAGGATTCACGTTCTCATTCTTCCAGAAACCTTTTTGGGAGGACTCGACGGACTGGTTGCACCATTCTTCGTTGATGCATGTTGGCAAAGTGACGACGCCGACTGCTGTGATGACCGGTGAAAAGGACTTAAGGACGCCGATGGCGCAGTCGGAGGAATACTACGCTGCATTAAAGATGCGCGGGGTTCCGGCGAGGCTCTTGCGTTTTCACGACGAGTACCACGGCACAGGTACGAAACCGTCGAATTACATGCGTACGATCCTGTACATGATGTCGTGGTACAACCGATACACACTCGATGGGGAAGTCGCAGCCGCGGTCGAAGAGTAGCGGTGATTGTCCTGATCTGCTGATCGTGACTAAACTCGTTATGTTGCTGTCGTTTGTCGCCTTGCAGATGCCACCCTAATGGACACGCGCGGCATCAATGGGGTGGGTCCTGTAGGATGCATGCATGTCAGCGATGCAGCCCAGTACACTACGAGTTGGTTTTCGCTACCGTCCTAACCGGTTGGCGCCGGAATATGACGCTATCGTCATCGGGTCTGGGATTGGCGGGTTGACGACCGCGGCGCTGCTGAGTGAAGTCGGCTGGCGTGTCTGTGTTCTGGAGCAGCACTACACGGCTGGCGGTTATACCCATTCCTACGAACGTAATGGATACGAATGGGATGTCGGCGTCCATTACATCGGTGACGTCGGCGCCAAAACACGGACACGAAAGTTGTTCGATTTCCTGACGGGTGGACAACTCGACTGGGCACCGATGGATGACGAATATGACCGGTTCTATGTCGGTGACAAGGTCTTTTCGGCACGTGCCGGAAAACAAGAGTTTCGCGACAATCTTGTCCGTCAGTTTCCAGAGGAGGAGGCCGCGGTCGACGGTTACCTCGATCTCCTGAGACAGGTGGGCGGCGCACTGTCGATGTTCGGAATAGGCAGGATGATGAGGCCATGGATGCGATCCATTGCTTCACCGATATTGAAATGGAAAACGCCCGGTTTCATGTTCCGGAAAACCCATGACGTTCTGTCGACGCTAACGAATAACCAGGACCTGATCGCCGTCATATGCGGCCAATGGGGCGATATGGGGCTCCCGCCCAAACAGTCGCCTTTCATGGTGCATGCGATGATCGCCCGGCATTACCTCTACGGCGGTTTTTATCCGATTGGCGGCAGCTGGCGAATTGCCGATTACATTATCCCGAAAATCCAGGCGACCGGCGGGGAAGTTTTCACCTATGCCAGTGTCGAGGAAATCATTGTCGATGACGACGCAGTACGTGGTGTAAGAATGTCGGATGGGCATGTCATCGACGGTTCGGTGGTAATTTCGTCTGCCGGGGTCGATAACACATTCAAGCGCCTGCTGTCTCCAGAAGTTTCGGACGTGACAGGGTATGCGCGGTCAATGGAAACGGTTCGGCCCAGCGTCGGGCACCTGTGTCTTTATATCGGACTGCAGGAGACAGCCCAAGAACTGAGGCTGCCCAAGACCAATTTCTGGATTTACCCACACAATGACTACGACCGTGCCCTGGCAGATTTCGTTGAATCTAATAAAGCGCCGTTCCCGGTTGTGTACATATCGTTTCCGTCGGCCAAGGATCCCGATTACCTGAATCGTCACCCCGGTACCTCCACGATTGAAATTGTGGCGCCGGCACCTTATGGGTTGTTCGAGAAATGGAAAGGGAGTACCTGGGGTAAGCGTGGTGAAGTCTACGATTCGATGAAAGAGGCATTGAGCCAGCGACTTCTCAGTCACCTTTACGATAAGCTGCCTTATCTTGAAGGTAAGGTCGATTATTACGAGTTGTCTACGCCGTTATCGACCGAGTGGTTTTCCGCGTACCAGCATGGAGAATTGTACGGACTCGATCATACGCCCGAGCGTTTGCAACAGGACTGGCTTACGCCGAAAACGAGAATTGATGGTCTGTGGCTAACAGGCCAGGATATCCTGACCTGCGGTGTCACAGGGGCGATGATGTCCGGGATGCTCACGGCGACGGCGATGTTGGGTATGCGCAAGATGTCGCCGGTGATGCAGCAGATCTTCCGCTAGCAGGAAAAGGCATGCGTGTGATTACAGCATGAGCAGATTACTCGAGTGGGCACGGTACAGGATAGGTCGAATTAGCCTCGACAAACCATATTTACCAGAACGCGCCTGGCTTGGCCCTATTCGGGTGCCCCGGTAATAAGTCATTTAAAGTAAGGAATCAAACATGTTATTTCGATCAGCGCTGGTTTCGTTTACCGCCATTATCTCGTTTGCCGCACAGGCAGAAGCACCTTCAACAGGACCCTACGTACATACCGATGGTCCGGCCTTCGAAGTGCCGGACAAGGATGTCCCGTTACTTGAGGGACGTAAGTACCGTGTCGTATATGAGCTGACGGGTTATCCGGGGGAGAAAACCGATATCAATGGGCCGCTGACGACTGTCGGCAGGTTCATGAACATGCACGGCAAAAATGGTGTGCCGCTCGAAGATCTCGACGTAGCCGTCGTCGTTCATGGGCAAACTCTCTGGTCATTATTGAACGACGAAGCCTACGAGAAGGAATTTGGTGCCAAGAATCCATCGACGGCGCTGGTCAACGACCTCGCCAACGCGGGAGTACAGCTCTACGTCTGTGGACAATCTCTTGGATTTCGTGGGTTGGACAAAAGCGTGCTGAATGAAAACGTGAAGGTAGGACTTTCTGCGATGACGATGCTCGTGACACTACAGGCGGATGGTTACACCTTTTTGCCGCACCGCTGAGGTCGCGATCAATCG
>CAZWEW010000172.1:0-4504 GCA_964633055.1 uncultured Woeseia sp.
CAGTCATCATCCAGTCGATCGTTGTCGAGGGAAGCGCGACATAGAACGGGATATCGTTGTCTTTTGCGGCCAGCGCTTTCAGATACGTGCCGATCTTGTTCGCAACATCTCCATTGCGCGTTGTCCGGTCGGTGCCTGTGATACAGATATCGACCAGCCCCTGTTGCATCAGGTATCCGCCAGCGTTGTCAACAATCAACGTGTGCGGCACGCTGTTCTCGGCGAGTTCCCATGCGGTTAGTTGAGAACCCTGGTTTCTTGGTCGCGTTTCGTCCACCCAAACGTGGACCTTGATGCCTTTGGCATGCGCGAAATAGACGGGTGCAGTCGCCGTTCCGTAGTTTATGGTCGCTAGCGCACCGGCGTTGCAGTGCGTCAGTATGTTGACAGCATCGCCTTTCTTGCGCGCCGAGATTTCCTCGATCAGAGCCAGACCCTGCATGCCGATGCCACGTGAGATTTCGACATCCTCATCGCATATGGCACGTGCCTCGTCCTCAAGGCATTGAACGAGATGGTCGGGCCTGCAACCGGCAATGACGTTCCGCATCCGGTCGAGTGCCCATCGCAGGTTTACGGCTGTTGGACGCGTCTCGGCCAGCGCATCGGCGGCGGACAGGACGGAAGCCCCGCAGACCTCTGCATCTTGCTCGGCTACCGCTGCCAGGTAAAGGCTCCAGGCGGCGGTGGCACCGATGAGGGGAGCGCCGCGAACCAGCATATCGCGAATGGCGGCAGCGCCGTCTTCCCAGGTTTCGAGATCCCGGATCACGTACTCATGGGGCAGCTTGCGTTGGTCAATGATCTGCAAAACCGTCGGGTGCCCGGGCTTTTGCCAGATCGTCCTGAAGTCGTCGCCGCTCGGTCTCAAAGTACTGTTCTCCGTTGGTGATTGGCCGAATTCTACCGCCGTTTCAATAATACTGTATGTGAACCATCGGTCGAATCGGCGCAGCACGTCCCATTCGGTGCTAAATTGACGTCGTGATTCGAGCCGGCATACGCACCCTGATTGTCTTTGTCCTGATGATGACGGGTGTCACTTTCGCACAAACGGATACGTCGACAGTCTCTGCTCAGTCATTACCAAAGCCCGCCGAACTCGAAGCTGCTGGCGCGCTTATCGGCGACATTGTCTACGATCGGCAGAACGTGTTCGATCTCGATAATCCGAAGGAGAACAACGCGCTATACAGGCTGGCGAATCGCTGGCATCTTGTGACGCGCGAATCGGTCATCAGAAACCAGCTTCTCTTCGGTACGGGCGATCCATTCTCTGCAAGATTGCTCGAAGAGTCCGAGCGTCTCTTGCGTCAAAACGTCTATTTCTACGACGCGACGATCGAACCAATCCGATACGAAGACGACGTTGTCGATATCCGTGTTAGCACGCGCGATCTCTGGACGCTGATGCCCGGTCTGTCGGTTTCCCGGTCTGGCGGGAAAAATCGCTCACGCGTCAGCTTGTCCGAACGAAATCTGCTGGGGCGCGGCGTTTCGCTCAGATTCAGTTACACTGACGACGTTGATCGCGAGTCTGCAAGCTTCCAGTTCTTTGACCGTAATTTCGGCAATAGCTGGGTTTCCCTCTTTGGTGAATATTCCGACAATTCGGATGGTGACACGGTGGATGTTCGGCTGATTCGGCCGTTCTATGCGCTCGATGCGAAATGGTCCGCCGGAAGCACCCTGTTTGACGAGACGCGGACGGAAACCTTTTACGACGCCGGAAACGAAGCCGCCGAGTATTCAGCCGACCTCGACCTCTACACCGCCTTTTTCGGGTGGTCGCGAGGGTTGCGTAATGATTGGGTAAGGCGTTGGTCTGTCGGGTTTGTCTATGACAGCAGCGAGTTCAAAGGCGTGCCGGGCGGGGTGCTGCCGTCGCTGCTGCCTGTCGACAGGAAACTCGTCTACCCATTCGCCGGATTCGAACTGCTGGAGGATCGCTACGAGGCGACCGCCAACCGTGACCAGATCGGTCGAACCGAAGACTTCTATATGGGACTTCGATTTTTCACGAGTGTTGGCTATGCCGCCAAGGTATTCGGAGCCGACCGTGACGCCTTAATCTATCGGATGGAGCTGAGTCGCGGTTTCGGATCGATGGAAAGAAAATCGGTATTGCTATCGTCGACCTTTAGTGGCCGCATCGATGATGGCAGTTCTGCAAACCAGGCGTTGACGCTCAGTGCGCGCTTCTATAATCAAATCTCCGACAAGCGACTGTTCTTCGTAACGCTTGAAGGCAGTGCTGGAAACAATCTCGACCTCGACAATTTCGTCGATCTTGGTGGTGACACCGGGTTGCGGGGTTATCCGCTGCGTTATCAAAACGGGGGCTCGAAGTTTCTGGCGACGATAGAGCATCGGTACTTCACGGATTGGTACCCGTTCAGACTAGCTCGTGTCGGCGGCGCAATTTTTGCAGATGTGGGCAGGGTGTGGGGTCAGGGGCCGACAGGTGCGCAACCTCAGGGATGGCTCAGGGATGTTGGTATTGGACTCAGGCTCGGTCCCACGCGTGCAAGCGGTCGCGACGTCATTCACATCGATATTGCGTTTCCACTGGATGGCGACCCCACGATTGACGACGTTCAATTCCTTATCGAATCGAAGAGCAGCTTCTGAGGTTCGACGGTCAGACGGCGCGTTCAGCCGATTGCAGTGTGTTTGACATCAGCATCACGATCGTCATGGGTCCGACGCCGCCTGGTACCGGTGTAATGGCGCCGACGACGGACTGAGCCTCCACGAAATCGACGTCGCCGACCAGGCGATTCTTCGTTTCTCCGTCAACCTCCACCTCGATCCTATTGATACCAACATCGATGACCACTGCGCCCGGTTTAATCCACTCACCCTTGACCATCTCCGGTCGCCCGACCGCCGCAACCAGGATGTCAGCTTTCCGGGCGACGTCCGGGAGATCGGCGGTGCGGCTGTGGCACACGGTCACCGTCGCGTTAGCCTTCAGTAACAGGCTGGCCATCGGTTTGCCGACAATGTTGGAACGACCGATGATCACCGCATTCTTACCGGACAGGTCCTTGCCGAGTTGATCTTCGATCATGAGCATGCAGCCCGCCGGCGTGCACGGTACGAATGCGCCGTCGAGATAGCCGGTCGTCAGCATTCCAATATTCTGAAAGTGAAATCCGTCGACATCCTTCTCAGGCTTTATCGACTGGGTTATCAATAGTTCGTCGAGGTGATCCGGCAACGGTAGTTGCACGAGGATGCCGTGAACGGATGGATCCTTGTTCAGTTCATTGATGAGCGCGAGAACGTCATCTTCTGCAGTGTCTTCTGGCAGCGAATGCTGCACAGAATTGAAACCACACGATTCTGCTGTCCGCTTCTTGTTTCGCACATAGACCTGGCTGGCCGGATCCTCGCCTACGATCACAACGGTGAGTCCCGGCTTGATGCCCGTGCGTTCGACGAGATCGGTGGTCCTTTTCCGGATCTCCTGTGAAAGTTCGGCAGCTTTGGCTTTGCCGTCTATTATCTGTGCAGTGGCCATCGATTCTGGTCTCTGAATACAGAGGACCGCCGTCTCCGGCGGTCTGGCAGGGGCGCAGATAGTAACCCTTCTAACGGCTTAACGTAAACCGTCGCCTGTTACGACTCGGTGCTAACATGCGGCCTCAATCCAGACCAAAAACCGGGTTAACGGTATGGCTGAAATGTTGTTGTCTGGGACGTATTTAGGAATACGCCGTTGGCCGGGGTGGCACCATTCACGACGTTGTCTGGATTGTCATCCTGATCGTGTTGGGATTCGTCCTGGAGGGCCGTCCTGATGGCGGAAGACTGGCTTGACCGCTGGGAAAAAGGTCGTACGGGCTGGCATGAAGTTGATGGTAACTCAGGCCTCAAAGCCCATTGGCGCGCCAGTAGTGGTAGTGTTCTCGTGCCGTTGTGCGGGAAGACGCTGGACTTGGTTTGGCTGGCCAGGCGCGGGCACGAGGTCGTCGGTGTCGAGTTGTCGGAAAAAGCTATCCACGAGTTTTTCGCGGAGCAATCGCTCGACTATCATGAAGCGACGGACCGACTGTTACCGTCCTTCGTCGCTGACGATCTCCCCATAACGATTGTCTGTGGCGATTACTTCGACTTTGTGTCGAAACCATTTGATGCCCTTTACGATCGGGGTGCCATCGTCGCCGTCGATCCTGCTGAGCGGCCTCGTTATGTTGCACACGCGCGCAGCTTGCTTTCCCGCGACGCTGATATCCTGATTATTACGCTCGAATACGATCAATACGTCGTGCAGGGTCCGCCGTTTGCATTGCGTCCGCAGGAACTTGTCGGCTACTGGAGCGACCTGGAACGTGTCGAGGTCCGGGATGACATCGACAACTGTCCGCCGAAGTTTATCAAGGCCGGCCTGACGGAGATCCATGAAGTCACCTGGTGTTCGTCACGGTAGCTCGGCGTTCGCTGCTCGGGCAAAGCCTGGGTCTGCAGTCATCCGCTGATTCGTTATCGCTCTCCATCC
>CAZWEW010000173.1:0-4504 GCA_964633055.1 uncultured Woeseia sp.
GCCTGCAGCATTTTCGGTGATGAGGAGGACGAAGAGCTCCAACCTCTCGAACTCGTTGACGTTGAGGAGACACTGGATGTCAGAGAGGTTTGGTCAGAGAAAATCGGCAAGGGTAGCGACTTCCTTCGCATCGGGCTGAACCCTTCCGGCGATGGTAATCGGGTCTACGTGGCGAGTTATGACGGCAACGTCGCGGCGCTGGATTTGGAATACGGCGATCGGGTGTGGCGTACCGAACTCGAAGTCACTCTCTCTGCAGGTCCGGCAGTTGGTGAAGGCCTTGTCGTGGTCGCAGGCTACGATGGAGATCTCGTCGCCTTGGATGCGGACGACGGATCATCGTTATGGCATATCGATATTGGCGGTGAAACCCTTGCCAAACCAACCATCGAGGATACGTCGGTTGTGGTGTATACGATTGACGGTCGTTTACGTGTTTTTTCCACTCTGGACGGACGGGAAATCTGGTCTCTCGAACAAAGTGTGCCGGCGTTGACACAACGTGGTGCCTCCTCGCCTGTTGTTACCAGCAACACCATCATTGCCGGTTTCGACAATGGGCGGCTTGTCGCGGTCGACATGGACGATGGCGTGATCGAATGGGAAGCCGTGCTGGCGCCACCAACGGGACGTTCGGACCTGGACCGATTGGCTGACGTCGATGGGACGCTTGCCATCGTCGGTCAGGACATCTACGCAGCTGGTTACAACGGTCGACTGGCTGCCGTCGCGGCAGAATCCGGACAGCTTTTGTGGTCGAGGGAAATCTCGTCGCCAACCGGCGTTGCTGCCGACTGGAACAACATCTACACGGTGGGTGCGGGCGGCGAGGTGATCGCACTGCTTCGTCGCAACGGTGATGATGTCTGGCGACAGGAAAGTCTGCTGCGCCGGGAACCGACACCGCCGGTGCCATTCGGCACCGCTGTTGTGGTTGGAGACTTTGAAGGCTACGTGCATTTTTTCAATAATTTTGACGGTCGCCCGGTCGCTCGGGAACGAGTGGGCGACGGCATGATTTCCGGGCCTCCCGTTGTTGTCGGAGACAAACTGATCGTGCAGAGCGAGCAGGGTGATGTCGCCGCATTTGTCGTGCGTGTGCCGCAGCGCGAGGTGTCAGTGGAAGACCCCCTTGACGGCGATAGTGAAGAGGGCCACTGACCTTTTTGGCCCCTTCGAATATGTTGATGCAAATCCATGCTTCCTGTTATTGCGCTCATCGGTCGGCCGAACGTTGGAAAATCGACGCTATTTAATCGTCTGACACGCACGCGCGACGCGATCGTCGCCGACTATCCCGGTCTGACCCGGGACCGCCAGTATGGTTTTGGCAAACTCGGTCCCGTTCCCTACATTGTCATTGATACCGGCGGCGTTGCTGGTGGAGAGGCTGGTATCGAGGAACTTATGGTCGAGCAGACGGTACGTGCGCTCGACGAGGCTGATGTTGCGATTGTGCTGGTCGACGGGCGAAGCGGAATTACCGCGGCCGACGAACATGTGGTTACCTTGGCACGCAGGCATGCCAAAAAAGCGTGGCTCGCCGTGAACAAAGCGGAGGGGCTCGATCAGGATATCGCTGGCAGTGAGTTTCATGCACTGGGACTCGGCGATCCGGTGGCTATTTCCGCTGCGCATGGCGATCGAATTCAGAGCTTGATGGACGAGGTCCTTGCACCATTCGACGACGATGACGACGCTACGGAGGACGCGGGCGGTGCAGGTAAATCGCTTCGGATTGCGGTGATTGGCAGGCCGAACGTCGGCAAGTCGACACTCATCAATCGCCTGATTGGTGAGGACCGGCTTGTTGTTTACGATCAGCCGGGAACGACACGAGACAGCGTGTCAGTGCCGTTCGAGCGCGATGACAAACACTACCTGTTAATCGACACGGCAGGCGTCAGGCGTAAATCCAGGGTCCATGAAACGATCGAGAAATTCAGCATCGTCAAGGCACTGCAGGCAATGGAGCGTGCCCAGGTGGTCATTGCGATGCTGGACGCCAGCGAGGGCGTCACCGAACAGGACGTGAGCCTGATGGGACTTGCCGTCGAGCGGGGCCGCGCACTGATCGTTGTCGCAAACAAGTGGGATGATCTTAGCGCCGATCGCCGGCAGCAACTGAAGAGTGACCTGGACAGGCGACTGCCATTTCTTGATTTTGCGGAACGAATGACGATTTCGGCGCTGCGTGGCACGGCTGTGGGTAATGTTCTACCGGCCGTGGAACGTGCCTACAATGCGGCAACCCGGGATATGTCGACCACCAACCTGACCCGTGAGCTGGAGGATGCGGTAGTCGCACACGCACCGCCACTGGTCCGCGGTCGGCGGATCCGCCTGAGATACGCCCATCAGGGCGGAAGAAATCCGCCAGTAATCGTGATTCACGGCAACCAGACTGGCCGGCTTCCGGACGCCTACCGGCGATACCTGATCAATCGCTTTCGCAAAAAATTTCGCCTTCAAGGGACGCCGGTTCGCTTATCATTCAAGACGAGCAACAACCCGTACAGGGGCAAACGCAACAAGTTGACGCCGCGTCAGGAACGACGCCGCAAAAGAATCATTAAGCGAACCAGGAAGTAAGCCGTGACCAATCCAAAATGGTGACGAGGATTTCGTGACATCAGAAAGCAGAAAAATCACGATCGAAGGCCGATTCCCAATGCATCGGGGCGGGCATCTCGCGTCGCCGACGATCGCGTATGAGACCTGGGGGGAACTCCGGGGAAAGGGCGACAACGCGGTGATCATTTTCACGGGCTTGTCGCCATCAGCACATGCTGCGTCGAGCCCGGAGAATCCGTCCACCGGTTGGTGGGAGGGCATGATCGGATCCGGTCTGCCACTCGATACCGACCGGTATTTCGTGATTTGTGTAAATTCTCTGGGGAGTTGCTTCGGTTCCACCGGGGCGGCCGACATCAATCCCGAAACGGGCAATGTTTATCGTACGACCTATCCGATCCTGACGCTCGAGGACGTGGCGCAGGGTGGCTACGAAGTCATCCGGGCACTGGGACTGGAAACGGTGCATACGACGATTGGATGTTCGATGGGGGGTATGACGGCGCTTGCCTTTTGTGTTCGGCACCCCGAGCTGGGTGGCAACCTGCTGTTGATATCGTCAGCGACGAGTGCGATGCCTTTTGCGATTGCGGTTCGGTCGGTCCAGCGCGAGATGATCATCAGGGACCCGAAATGGGACGACGGCAACTATGATCTCGCCGACCCACCAGTCGTCGGCCAGCGCCTGGCCCGAAAGCTTGGCATGATGACGTATCGCTCGCCGCAGGAGTGGGAGCAGAGATTCGGGCGAGAGCGAATATCGCTCGAGGCGCATGCTGACAAAATGTTCTTTGGAGATTTTGCCGTCGAGAGCTACCTGGAGAATCATGCCAACAAATTCACAGGGCAGTTCGATGCGAACTGCTATCTGTATCTCTCCCGAGCTTCCGACCTGTTCGATTTTGCGGAACATGGCGGCTCGCTGGAAGCGGCCTTTGCTCAGCTCAACGTTGACCGCGCGATGGTCATTGGCGTTGAGTCCGATATCCTGTTCCCGATTAGGCAACAGCAGGAGCTCGCAGCGGGCTTGTCGAATGTCGTCGAGGATGTCGAACTGGTCGAGCTCGATTGCATCAAGGGACACGACTCCTTTCTCGTTGACATGGGCGCATTCCGGCCTGTGATCAGCCGCTTCCTGACCTGACGGTTATCCTATTCACGGTGTTTTGAGCAGTATTACTGGATCGACCGCAGTTCCGTTCAGGTAGGTAGCGAAATGCAGGTGCGATCCCGTCACGCGTCCTGTTGCGCCGACTTTACCAAGCAGGTCACTGGCATCCACTGACTTACCGTCAATGACATCGATTTCACTCAGGTGACAGAAGAGCGTGATCAGTCCCTGACCGTGATCCACTATTATAGTATTGCCATTGAAATAGAAGTCGCCGGTCGCCGTTACGATTCCAGACATTGGTGAAGTAATCGGGGTTCCTGTGATTGCGGCGATGTCCATACCCTTGTGTGGGGATCGCGGCTGATCATTGAAGATGCGCCTGGATCCGAAACTCGAACTTCGCGAGCCCGGCACGGGAACGCCGAGTGCAACATCGGTGAGCTCTTGGTCCCGCCAGTTTGTTAACGCGGCATCGATTACTTCTCTCTCCCGGAATATTCTTTCCAGCGCTTTTTGACCCGGATCGACGTATTTCCGGTCGACGTCGAGTCGTTGCACACGATAGTTGGCAGGCTCAAGATCGATTGTCTTCTTTTCATCCGCGAGTCCTGACCGCTTCACGGAGACCCGGAGCGGCGTCCCGGTTTCATGGTTGAGCGGGATGCCGACGATCGCCGTCCATTCACCCTCTGTCCGAATGACAAGTGCCTGTCTGTCTTCCAGAAACACGCGCGGTCGATCTTCGCTGTCGATGGTGAAGACAGCTACGCCGCCGGGCCGCGGTGTGTGAGCGGGCATCGCAATTGACGCCGTGGC
>CAZWEW010000174.1:0-4468 GCA_964633055.1 uncultured Woeseia sp.
GGGTTGAGCTGCGCTGGTGATACTTAATAAAGCGAAGCATCAACGTACTACAGCGACATAACATCACGAGACGCTAAAATGGTAGCCGAGATCTTCTTCGAATCGCACCTGCCAGACGCTTTGCGCCGCGCACAAGAATACGCGGGTGAGGACGGCCTCGTGGCCTCGTTGCCGCAATTGCTGCACGCCCGGGCCACAGCTGACTACGACAACATCATCTGGAATACCTGGTTTACGTCCTACTCTGAAGAAAGCGTTGTTAGGACACCGCAAGGCAATCACGTCATTGTCGCAATTCATGGGGGTGGCATCTACGCCACACCCGAGCGATTCGAGAAGATGTTTTACGCCACTCCGGATCAGGACAGTGACCACGGCCATACGCCGCAACATGCCGGCAAGATCAGCGCACAGGAAGTACGCGATTTGCTCGATGGTCGGATGCCGGACGGAAAAGAAATTCCCTTGTATCCCTTTGAAGAGTTCAAAAAGGGCATCAGCGATCTGCCGATTCGCTACGGTGTGATTCTCGACTTCGAGATCGCCAGGCAATCCCTGCGCGGTTACGAGGACTTTGAAGTCCTGAAGGACGATCCAAACATGATCGTACGGGCCGGCGGTGTCGAAGCCAATGCCGCCTATCTCGATAAGTTCAGGGACAGGGACAACACTAAAACCATGGGCCACTGGCACCCCTACAACCGCATAGATCCGGACCAGCCGCAGACGCGCTTCATCTTCCTCGCCGGTAACCAGGGAGGCTGGGGTAGCGAGGAGGATGACTTTGGAGAGTATGGTTACGACTGCGAATACGGTATCGGCGGCGACGCCATGATGGGAGGCGCAGCGCGGTTCATTTCGATTGCGCCCGACGATGCGCCCATGAACTTGCACAATATTTCGTTTGGGTAGTTTTTCTATGCGTGCACAGATATTTTTTGGTTCGTACAGAACCAATACCTTGCGTCGGGCGCTGTCATTTGCCGGTGACGATGGTTTTGTGGCTTCGCTGCCGCAGCTGTTGCACGCGCGAACCGATGCCCCCTACTCCAATATCCTTTGGAATACGCGGTTCAACACCTATTCAGAGGAAAGTGTTGTCACGACAACGCAGGGCAACCACGTCGTGGTCGTGATTCACGGTGGCGGCATTTATGCATCGCCGGCACGATACGAAAAGATGTATTACGCCAGCACAGACACCCGCAGCGAGCATGGCCATACGGGACAGTTCGCCGGCAAAATCAGCGAACAGGAAGGACGCGATTTGCTCGATGGCCGGATGCCGGACGGAAAAGAAATTCCGGTGTATTCCTTCGAAGAGTTCAAACAGGGCATCAGCGATCTACCGATTCGCTACGGCGTGATTCTCGACTTCGAGATCGCCAGGCAATCAGAGTGTGGCTACATCGAGTTCGAGGTATTGAAGGATGATCCGAATCTTATTGCACGCGCCGGAGGCGTCGAGGCAACCGCAGCCTATTTGGACAAATTTAAGGCTCGCCACAATACGAGCCGCATGGGCCACTGGCATCCCTACAACCAGATCGACCCGGCTCAACCGCAAACGAGCACCTTGTTCCTGGCTGGCAATAAGGGGGGCACACGCAGTGACGTCGACGACTTCGACCCAGCATCACGAACGCAAAGAGAAGTTGGCTATCACAGCGAAACCGGCATAAGCAGCGGCGGTATGGGTGGGCTGGCCCGCTACGTCGCGGTTGCGCCACGAGATGCCTTAACGGACATACACGATTTGGATTTTGGCGTCTGAAAAAATCCTATAAAGCAATGTTTTAACTCTGATGCGCTTAAAGAACTGTCATAACACAGCACGTCTTCGTGAATTGGCGAAGAAGCGGCTACCCGGACCGATATTTCATTACATCGACGGCGCTGCCGACGATGAAGTAACTTATCGCAGGAACACGGAGGCTTACAACGATTGCGACCTTGTGCCGAATGTTCTTGCCGGGGTTGAGGCTATCGATATGACAACAACGGTCATGGGTCAGAAACTCGACATGCCTCTGTTCTTGTCGCCCACCGCTCTGCAGCGGCTCTTCCATCACGATGGCGAACGTGCGGTGGGAAAAGCCGCAGAAAAATTCGGAACGATGTTCGGAATATCCTCGCTCGGCACCATCAGCATTGAGGAAATCGCGTCGACGATAAAAACGCCGAAGATGTTTCAGCTCTACTTTCACAAGGACAAAGGCCTAACGAAAAGTATGATCGATCGTTGCAAGGAGGCTAAATTCGACTGCCTGGCCCTGACGGTCGACACCATTGTCGGTGGCAATCGTGAACGTGACCTTTGCACCGGCTTTACCTCGCCACCTCGTCTGACCCCGGCAAGCCTCATAAGCTTTGCAGCTCATCCAGCGTGGTCACTCAATTACTTCATCCGTGAAAAATACGAGCTCTCGCAAATTAAAGATCATTCAAGGGACGGCACAAATATCGCGACGTCAGTATCTGACTATTTCAACAACATGCTTGACCAGTCGATGAACTGGAAGGACGCCGAAGAAATCTGCCAATACTGGGGCAAGCCCTTCGCATTAAAAGGCGTGATGTCCGTTGCCGACGCAAAAAAGGCGGTCGACATTGGAGCAAGCGCGATCATGGTTTCCAATCATGGTGGCCGGCAACTCGACGGCTCCCGGGCCCCATTTGATCAACTGGCGGAAATTGTCGATGCGGTAGGTCAGCAGATTGATGTCATCTGTGACGGTGGTATTCAGAGGGGGACACATGTCCTTAAAGCGCTGTCAGTCGGAGCCAAGGCCTGCTCGGGAGGTCGCTTTTACCTTTACGCCCTGGCCGCAGCGGGTGAGTCCGGGGTCGAGAAAGCGCTTTCAAATCTCAAAAGTGAAATCGAACGTGACATGAAGTTAATGGGGTGCAAATCAATTGCCGATTTGAGTCGTGACAATTTGAGATTTAGACAATAGGGAGTTGTTAGATTGGCAATACGACAACATAAAATCACGGGACGTTGAAATGGCAGCCGAGATCTTCTTCGAATCGCACCTGCCCGACGCTTTGCGGCGCGCACAGGAATAAGCAGGTGAAGATGGCTTCGCGGCCTCTTTAACCCTTTTGCGTAACCCGTAGCAGGGGTGCCACCAATGCCAAAATCCTTAATAGCCTGGCCAAACAGATAACTCCCTGGCCATTCGCTCGCCCGGCCCCTCCACGAAGTCGTCGGCATCTGCTTGCAAGGCTCCCGACTGAACAATATCGGTAATAGTCTCGCAGACTATATTGGCCTGTTGATCGCTAACTAATTTAAGGGTCAGTCGTAATTCACCTGCTGGTGCATGGTGATCCCAGACAACGATCATCGGATCACTGTTAAGCAGTTCCCGCGCAATGCAAGAAGCCGATATCCCGGCTTCTTGCGGGTCAACCGTGACGCACACTTGAGATTTGACGACGTGGGCTGAAAATCCTGGCAAGGAACATAAGCGATCGGCAAACTCCCCCATGCGTTTAGCGAGTGAAAGCTGCTCGGCATCCCAATCCGTTTTCTCCCAACGCTCTATCGCAGCAATCGCGCCAACAACCGTCTCCTTGCCCGGCTTCATGGGCCGACCGATTCCATGTTGCTGATACATGCAAGCCTGTACCGCTTCCATTTTCCCTGCGATGACACCGCCGGTAAGACCTGCCAGCGCTTTTTGCGTCGAAAACAAAACAAGGTCTGCACCAGCTTCAAGATATACGTGTGGATCAGGTTGGGATGCAGCATCGACAATCACCGGCACATGGTGGGCGTGACAAATCTCGGCAAAAGCCTTTAGCGTTGTGATCTTATTCTGTGGAGTGAGGTGGGATACGACGAACAAGGCTGCAGCCGTTTGCTCGCCGATGGCGTGTTCAATTTGATAACGACTGAGTTCTGTCGCAAAGCCTATTTCGACAACCTTTGCGCCTGTTATGCGGACACTTTGGGTTACGTCGTGACCATAAGAAACAACATGGGCCTTGGGGACGATCACCTCGTTTTTCATACCCGTTGTGTCGGGCAATTGTTCGACGCGACCGACATTGCGTCCCGTCATCGCAGCCGCCATGGCAATCGAGATACTTCCCGCCGTGCACCCCGTGACACAGCCTGCCTCGCATCCATACGCTCGCGCGATGGCACGCGAAGCAGCGGCTTGCAGTTCAAGCATCTGAACCGAGTGCGGACATAGTTCTGAAACGACTGTCAGGGCCTCTTGGCAAACGGGCGCTCCACCACGTTCCGTTTCCGTACCTGAAACATTTATTACCTGGTGAAGTTCCAGCCGTTGAAAAATGTCGCTCATGAATAAACTCGTATAGCCTGCAGGATCGGCCAAATTGTCGGCAGCCGCAGTTGATACCTCAGTCGACGGCAAAACACCAGACTGACACTTGGGTGAAACAGACCGGGTTTCGCCTGACTAAAGAAATTAAGACAGGATCGAAATTGTCG
>CAZWEW010000175.1:0-4446 GCA_964633055.1 uncultured Woeseia sp.
AGCAGGGAGATGCGTTTAGAATCATCTACGTGCACGTACCCTCGGCTTACCTGTCGATGATGGCCTACATGGTCATGGCCGTATCCGCTGGCATCGGCTTGATCTGGCGAATGAAGCTTGCACATGCGGTAACGGCCGCCGCAGCGCCGCTCGGCGCCTGGTTTACGTTTCTGGCTCTTTGCACGGGATCGATCTGGGGTCGCCCGATGTGGGGAACATGGTGGGAGTGGGGTGATCCAAGGCTTACCTCCGAGCTGATCCTTCTGTTCCTGTATTTCGGGTACATGGCGCTCCGGGCCTCGATTGATGACACGGCGAAGGCGGACAAGGCAAGCGCAGTACTGGCATTGGTGGGTGCCGTCAACGTGCCAATCATTCACTTTTCGGTCGAATGGTGGAGTTCGCTACACCAGGGTCCTACCCTTGTCCGGGAGGGTGGGCCGGCGATTGAAGCCGCCATGCTGTACCCGTTGCTTGCGATGATCTTCGGTTTCATGTTGTTGTTTGGGGCATTGATGCTCGTCCGGCTGCGAACAGAGGTGGTGTTTCGCGAGCGAAGAAAGCGTTGGGTCCGGGATATTTTGTTGTCGGAGGAGGGTCAGAGATGACTGACATGTTGGCTATGGGTAATTACGCGGCCTATGTGTGGAGTTCCTTCGGACTCACTTTAATGGTGCTTGTGATTTGTGTGGTTACAGGAAAACGTCGTCATGCGAGAATTCTCAAAGACGTCAGGACACGTATCCGGGCCATGGAATCAGAGTAATGGAATTCAAATAATGAAACCGAGACAACAACGGATGCTGGCCGTTGGCCTGGTTGTGGCAGGCATTGCTATTGCCACGGCGCTAACGTTGCAGGCATTCAAGGAAAACATGATGTTCTTTGTCGAAATTTCCGAAGTTGTGAAGGGTAACCACCCGACCGACAGAAATTTCCGCGTCGGCGGTCTTGTCATTAACGGCAGCGTCCGACGCCAGCCTGGTGAACTCGAAGTTCAGTTTGACCTAACAGATCTCGATAGCGAATTGACGGTGGCCTACGAAGGCATTCTCCCGGACCTGTTCCGTGAGGGGCAGGGCATCATTGCCCATGGTAGCCTCGATGGGGCCGGTATATTCGTTGCTGACGAGGTGCTGGCCAAGCACGACGAGAACTACATGCCGCCCGAAGTTGCGGAATCCCTTGCAAAGCATGCAGCCGCTCGGGAGGCAGTGCAGGAGGCTGAGAAGATACAGCCATGATTCCGGAAATCGGTCATTTCTCCCTGATCCTCGCGCTGTCCTTGGCCATTTGCCAGGGTGTGCTCCCTCTCGCTGGTGCTCACAGAAACGATATGGCGATGATGGCCGTTTCACGCTCTGCGGCAAATGGTCAATTCGTATTCGTCGCCATTTCGTTTGCCTGCCTAACGTGGTCTTTTGTTCAAAGCGATTTTTCGGTTCTCTACGTTGCCAACCATTCACAACTGGCGTTGCCGACCGTCTATAAAATTTCGGCTGTTTGGGGGGCTCATGAAGGATCGCTGTTGCTGTGGGTACTCCTGCTCGCGCTCTGGACGGTGCTGGTCGGGCGTTACAGTACCGGGTTGCCGGTCGCATTCAGTGCCCGGGTGATCGGAGTGCTGGGCTTGCTGAGCGTCGGGTTCCTGCTGTTCACGCTACTGACGTCTAACCCATTCGAACGATTGATACCGGCAGCGGCAGATGGCGCAGACCTTAACCCACTGTTGCAGGACCCTGGTCTCGCCATTCACCCACCGCTATTGTACGTTGGCTACGTCGGCTTTGCCGTTGCCTTCGCTTTTGCAATTGCCGCTATGCTCACCGGGGATCTTGACCAGGAGTGGGCACGATGGACACGCCCGTGGACGACTTGGGCGTGGCTCTTTCTGACGACCGGTATTGCTTTGGGCAGCTGGTGGGCTTACTACGAACTTGGCTGGGGTGGCTGGTGGTTCTGGGACCCGGTTGAGAATGCATCATTCATGCCCTGGCTGGCTGGCACCGCACTGATCCACTCACTCGCCGTCACGGAAAAGCGCGGTCTATTCAAGAGCTGGACCTTGTTGCTCGCCATATCGGCATTTTCACTGAGCTTGCTTGGTACGTTCCTTGTGCGCTCGGGCATCCTGGTTTCCGTACACGCATTTGCAGTGGACCCGGAGCGCGGTTTGTTTATCCTCGCCTTCCTGACCGTTGTCATTGGTGGAGCCCTGACACTGTATGCATGGCGTGCACCGGCACTAGATTCCGAAGCTGGATTTCATTTGCTCTCAAGGGAGACATTTCTACTGTTAAATAATGTGCTGCTGGTCATTGCAACCATGTTGATTCTCGGCGGTACGCTTGCGCCCCTTTTCGTCGAGCTCTTTACGGGCGGTAAAATTTCGGTTGGGCCCCCGTACTTCGAGGTGGCTTTTGCTATTCCAATGGTGCCGTTGGTATTGCTGATCGGCTTGGGCATGCATACGGCGTGGCGAAGTCAGGACTCAGGCGCCCTTATGAAAACGTTGAAAGTGCCGGCATTGATCGGCATTGTGCTGGGCGTCCTCGTTCCTCTCTTCTTTTATGGGGGTGCAAGTGTGCTCCTCGTCATTGGTGTGGTCTCGGCTTTCTGGATCATGGCCTCGTCACTGATTCAACCGCTCCGTTCTTGGCGTCGCAATAAAGGATCGGCAGGAATAACACGCGGCGTCCTTGGCATGTCGATCGCACATTTCGGCGTCGGTCTGTTCGTGCTTGGTGTTGCAATAGTCTCGTCATTCAGCGTCGAGGCGGATCGAACCCTGCGGCCTGGCGAGCAGGTCGAGGTTGCCGGCTATGAGTTCCGCTTGCGCGGATTACAGAACGTACAGGGGCCGAACTACCAGGCCATCGAGGGTGTCATCGACGTCCATCGAGACGGTCAGTTTGTGGTGCAACTTCGTCCACAAAAACGAACCTACCTTGTGCAGCAAAGCCCCATGACCGAGGCCAGTATTGATGGCGACTGGAACCGGGACATCTTTGTCGCGCTGGGTGATGCGCTGGGTGACAATGCCTGGAGTGTCCGGTTGCAGTATAAGCCCATGATTCGATTTATATGGCTAGGCGCTTTCATCATGGCGCTCGGGGGAGCGATTGCGGCAAGTGACCGCCGCTATCGCATGAAGGCGTCCGCGAAGAAACCGAAAGTTGCATTAAGTGGAGAGCCGGCCTGATGATTCGCTTTATCGCGCCACTGGTTGCGTTTTCCGTATTGGTCAGCGTGTTCTACACGGGCCTGGATCCCGAGCGGGATGTTAATGAATTACCATCTCCTTTTCTCGGAAAGCAGGCGCCACAATTCGACCTGCCACGAGTTCGGCACCCGGAAAAACGCGTCGCAAACATCGATTATGCCGGCAAAGTTGCGCTGGTAAATTTTTGGGCGACGTGGTGCGTTGGCTGTCGTCAGGAACACGATTTTCTAATGGAATTGTCTAAAACCACAGACGTGCCAATTTATGGCATCGACTGGCGGGATCAGCGCGAACCGGCCAACCAGTGGCTGGAGACGCTGGGCGATCCATACGTTGCTTCCGGATTTGACGGCGATGCGATAGCCGGTATTAACTGGGGAGTCTACGGCGCACCGGAAACCTTTCTGATAGGGAGGGATGGCACAGTCCTTTACAAGCACCTTGGACCGTTGACACGGGGAATCTGGGAAACCGAATTTGTCCCTCTAATTGAATCTGATCGGAGCGCAGGACGATGAAACGGGCGCTGTTCGCAGGTATTACTATTCTTCTTTTTACGACAGTCAAAGCCATCGATACGGACATCGCGTTCGAAGATCCGGAACTGCAAGCGCGATATGAGGCAATCATCGATGAGGTTCGTTGTGTCCAGTGCCAGAACCAGACTATCAAGGACTCGAATGCACTGATTGCCATGGACCTTCGCCGCGAGATTCGCAGGCTCATGGGAGAAGGCATGACCGATGCCGAAGTCTACGACTTTCTCGTTGCACGGTATGGTGAATTCGTACTCTATAGGCCTCGGATGAGCGGCATTTCCCTCGTACTATGGATTGCACCCGCGGTATTCCTGTTGTTTGGCGCCATCGTTGTTGTACGCGTCCTCCGCAAGCGAACATCAATGCCGCTTGACGTGGACGACGACCTGGATTGCGGTCAGGAAGTGAACTGATGTTCTGGGTGGTTATTAGCGTGATGCTGGTCGTGGCGGTACTTGTCGTGGCAATGCCACTCTATCGCGTGCAACAAGCGCTGACGATGACATCGATTTTCTCGATGGTCGCCATTGCGGGAGTTGCCGGCCTCCTTTACTCGCAGATTGGCACTCCGAATCCGAGTTTAGTGGACACAGACGAACTGAGCATCGACAACATGGTTGGTTCACTGGCCACGAAACTTGAACAAAACCCGAATGACATCGAAGGCTGGAAGATGTTGGGTCG
>CAZWEW010000176.1:0-4394 GCA_964633055.1 uncultured Woeseia sp.
TGTGAGACATGAACAACAGCCCGGCTTCGGACTCGCCCTGCGAAAGGAGATTCTTCATCGCCGCGGTATCATTGCATCCCCGCAGGTACGAGCTCCGGGGCCGATTCTTAATGAAACCGATCACGGGGAACTGGACCGGTTGATCCGTCGAATTGAACAAAACATAGAGGCCCTCTGACTATGGATTTTGGGATAAAGGGAAAACGGGCACTGGTGCTTGCGTCATCGCAGGGGCTCGGCCTCGGCATTGCGACAAAGCTTTGCGAAGAAGGTGCCAGCGTGATTGTCACCGGTCGTGTCGAAGACAAGCTTGTGGATGTTGTCGAGACGCTGAACTCAACATGTGCGGGCGACGCCGGTTACCTCGTCGTAGATCTCACGGATAAAGATGCCGCCGAAAAGCTCTACAAAGGGGCAAAGAAGATGGTCGGTGGCGTCGACATTCTGGTCAACAACACTGGCGGGCCGCCGCCGGGGACTGCCGACATGCCGGATGCCGGCCAGTGGCGGGACCAGATTGACACGATGCTGATTCGCGTGATCGAGATCACCAACCTTTGCATCGAAGATATGAAGACAGCCGGCTGGGGCCGGATTCTGACCGTCGCGTCGTCGGGTGTCGTGCAACCCATCCCGAATCTTGCAATGTCGAACACGATTCGCTCGTCACTGGTTGGCTGGAGCAAGTCATTGTCGAACGAGACGGCATCGCTGGGCATCACCGTTAACATGCTGTTACCCGGCCGGATTCTGACCGCGCGGCTGGCGCAGCTCGACAGGGCTGACGCTGAACGCAGTGGAAAGACCATTGAGGAGGTCGCCGCGGCCGGGCAGGCGACCATCCCGGCCGGCCGATACGGTACGGTCGAGGAGTTCGGGAGTGTTGGTGCATTTCTCTGCAGTGAGCCGGCGAGTTATATGACCGGTGGATTGGTTCGCTGCGATGGCGGCGCCATCCGGGGCGTCTGATCCATGTCTGAATTTGACCTCAAAATTACCGGTGGGACGATCGCGAATTCTTTCGAGACTTTCGAGGCTGATGTCGCCGTGCGCGATGGCAGGATCGCAGCGGTAGGTAGCAGCCTTGGCGATGCCGTGAGCGAAATCGACGCAACCGGCAAGTATGTGCTTCCAGGAGGTATCGAGGCTCACTGTCACATCGAGCAGGAATCGTCGTTCGGCCTGATGTCTTCGGACGACTACTATTCGGGCAGCGTGTCTGCTGCATTCGGTGGCAATACCTGCATCGTACCTTTCGCGGCACAGCACAGGGGCCAGACACTCAAGTCGGTTCTGGAGCTGTATCACGGACGGGCGGCACCGAAATCGGTGATCGACTATTCGTTTCACCTGATCATTTCCGACCCGACGGAAGATGTGCTTCATCGAGAACTGCCAAAGGCGATAGAGGAAGGCATTTCGTCGTTCAAAATCTACATGACCTACGACAAGCTGGTGGTCGATGACAATCAGATGCTCGACATTTTCACGGTTGCGAAAAAGCATGGCGCGTTGACAATGATCCATGCCGAGAATCATGCAATGATCAAATGGATGAGTGGCAAACTTATCGAGGCCGGCCACCACGCGCCCAAGTACCATGCGCTCAGTCACCCACGCACTGCCGAATCCGAGGCGATCAATCGTGCTATCGCACTGGCGGGTTTCTTGGACACACCGATTCTGATTGTCCACGTCTCAACAGAGGCGGGCGCGAGAATCATTGCGGAAGCGCGCTATGAGGGACGCAAGGTATTCGGGGAAACCTGTCCGCAGTATATGTTCCTCAATGCAGAGCAGATGGATTTGCCTGGTATGCACGGCGCCAAGCTGTGTTGCAGTCCGCCACTCCGAGATCGGGCCTCACAGGAAGAGATCTGGCGGTGTCTGCAGAACGGGACGTTCCAGGTCTACTCGTCGGATCATGCCCCGTATCGATTTGATGAGACCGGCAAGCTGCACGCGGGCCCCGAAGCAAAATTTCCTCAGATCGCCAACGGTCTTCCGGGCATCGAGCTACGCTTGCCGTTGCTGTTTTCCGAGGGGTTCATGAAAGGAAAGATAACGCTCAATCACTTTGTGGCGCTGGCCGCTGGCAACGTCTCCAAAATTTACGGTCTCGAACATTGCAAGGGTTCGATCACAGAAGGGCGGGACGCTGATATCGCAATCTGGGACCCGTCAGTCGTCCGAACGGTGCGCGCCGAAGATATTCACGACAACATGGAATACACACCTTACGAGGGCATGGAGTTGACGGGCTGGCCGACGACGGTCATTCAACGCGGCAACGTCGTTGTAGAGGGCAATGAATTGCGGGTCGGACGTGGAACAGGTGAGTTCGTTCCGCGTAGGACTATCGATACGATAGGGATGCCGGGACGGCTTGCGCCTGAACTCGATCCGTCGAGAAACTTTGGTGTGGAGCTGGATTTCTAGTGCCTGACATTCTGGTTATCAATCCCAATTCGAATGAGCTGGTCACAGAGAAATTGCGCGACACGCTCAGTGATCTCGAATCGGTTGCCGCGATCGAGTGCATTACGATGTCAGACGGGCCCTTCGGTATCGAGTCGGATGCGGACGCCACTATAGCTGCTTCACTGGTTGTTGAACGGATAGGCAACGAACATTATCGCGATGCCTGTGTCATCGCGTGTTATTCGGACCCCGGGCTTCGGGAATCGCGGCGTCTATTTGAGACGCCGGTTTTCGGGATGCAGGAAAGCGCGTTGAAGACTGCAGCGGAGAATGATCGCCGATTCGGTGTTCTCGCGTTATCGGATGAGTCGATCGCCCGGCATCTGCCGTATATCGACAGCCTCGAGCTGACGGATGCGCTGGCAGCAGAATTGCCGCTTGACGTTTCTGTCGAGGAAACAGCAGTTGGTCACGGCATACTGGAGAAGGTCATTGCCACAGGCCGTCGACTAATTGACGAATTTGGCGCCAATGCGATCGTGTTGGGATGTGCCGGGTTGGCGGCACTTCGCGAACCGGCAGAACAGGCGTTGTCGGTGCCGGTCATCGAGCCTGTTCGGGCTGCGGTCCTGGACGCAATTTCCGCGACAGCAGCATAATTGGGTGAGTCCGATTCAGACTGCGTTGACAGTTTGCGCCATCGCGCCGAGAGCCGCCTTGATGACTTTCCGCGAAGAGCCCAGGTTGAATCGCATGTAGCCCGGACTGCCTTTGCCGTAAACCGAACCTGCATTCAGGTACGCACCTGAATTCTTGACCAGCCAGTCCCGGAACCAGACTTCCGGTGTTACTTCCTTCTCGGCCGCATTTTCGGCTGCACCCACGGCATCCATGACCTTGCTGCAGTCGAGCCAGGACAGGAAAGTACCTTCCGCACGGTTGCAGACGATCGATGGCATGTTCTCAGCAACGTATTTCTCAACAAATCGGTGGTTGTCATCCAGATAGACGAGCAACTGGTCGAGCCAGTCTGCACCGTCCCGGTATGCGGCTTCGTGTGCCACGCAACCCAGGGTGTTGATGGTCGGGTAATGATTTCGCTGGACCCGTTTGAACAATTTCCTGTTCGGTGAGTGGAAGTAGGCATTCTTCATGCCAGCAAGATTGAATGTCTTGCTGAGCGAGTTGAACGAAATGCTGTTTTCGATTACGTCCTTGTCCGGTAGCCGGGAGAACGGGATGTATTCGTGCCCGGATCGAACAAAGTCCGAGTGGATCTCGTCCGACAGAACGACGACGTCGTTCTCGAGACACCGTCGCCCAATACGGAGCAGTTCTTCCTCGGTCCACACGTTGCCGACTGGATTATGAGGATTGCAGACGATCATCGAATATGTTTCGGGATCAGCCAGCCGCGCTTCAAGATCATCCCAGTCAATCTCGTAGCGGCCATTTCTGTATACCATCTCGCTGTCGTCGATCAAGGTCCTGGTGAACTTGGTAATGCCGTAGAAACCGGAGTAGTCGGGCGACAGGTGTACCACCTTGGTGCCCGTTGGAGACACTGCGTTGAGCGCAGCGATCATGCCCGGAAGGAGGGCACCTGTAATTTGTATCCCCTTGGGATCGAGCTCCAGCCCATTGCGCTCGCCGTTCCAGTTGACGATTGCTTCGGCGAGTGAATCCATACTGCTCATGTAGCCCCAGGTGCGATGTTTGCTGCGTTCAGCTAGTGCATCGGTAATGCAGGGGGCAACTTCGAAGTCGGTCGTTGCAACACCCATACCGTACTTGAACTCACCGCCGGGATACCTTCTCGGTGGACCGTCCCAGCGTGCGGTGTTAGTACCGACCCGGCTATACACCGTGTCGAAGTCATAAGTGTCGGATTGAAACAGCCCCTGGCCATCATCATCGTCGGCAATGGTGATTGCCGGTGCTGCCCCCACGAGCGCGGTCATGCCTGCACCCTT
>CAZWEW010000177.1:0-4354 GCA_964633055.1 uncultured Woeseia sp.
ATTAAGCGGATTTATATCCCGGTTTACGGCAAAGAGAAATAGCCGCTCGACCACGGAAATGAAAGACCAGTCCGAAGGCTGGCCTCTCGATCTTGCTTTCCCTGTTGACTAGTTGAAGTCGAACTGGGCGATCAACCTGATCTTCCAGAGGCCGCGAATTTCCTGAAGATCTTTAACACGCGTCGTGTTGAAATCTTCAAAGATAAATTCACCCGTTGGTGCGACCGATCCATCTACCACCTATTGAGAGAAGAACTGGGCATGTTGTTGCGTGCTCCAGTCCTCGTACAGCGAGTTGAGTGCCGAATCGTCATGGATCAGCGGTGCCAATCTCGTCGTAGATGGCGGTATGCCTTCGGTTTCTAGGTGGTAATATCGGCCAGCTATGGCCACGAAACATATAAATGCCGAACCTGACGATTTTGCGCCGACGGTGCTGATGCCGGGTGATCCACTCAGAGCGGAATACATCGCCAATTCCTATCTCGATGATCCGAAGCGGGTTACCGACGTGCGTAATATGTGGGGATACACGGGATCCTATGCGGGTATTCCGGTGTCGGTCATGGCACATGGCATGGGAATCCCGTCGGTTTCAATCTACGTTACCGAACTCATTACTGAATACGGCGTTCGGCGCGTGATTCGTGTCGGCAGTTGCGGCACCACGCATCCCGATGTCAAATTGCGCGACGTCCTGATTGCGCAGGGCGCCTCGACGGATTCCGGGGTAAACCGGATGCGATTCGGCGGCTACGATCTCGCGGCGCTTGCGACCTTCTCTCTCGTCAGACACGCGGCTGATGCTGCGGTGGAACTAGGAGTTCGACATCACGTTGGCAACCTTTTTTCGGCAGACTTGTTTTATACGCCGGACACGGACATGTTCGACACGATGGCAAAATTCAACGTGCTCGGCGTGGAGATGGAGGCGGCCGGTATTTTTCCGATTGCCGCGGAACACGGTGTCGAATCGTTGGCGATCTGCACCGTCAGCGACGATATTCTGTCCGGTGAGGCGCTGACATCCGGCGAGCGCGCAACGACGTTCGACGAGATGATCAAGGTCGCGCTCGAGACAGTTAGGCGGGCTGAGTCATGAGTTTCGCTGCCGTCTCAGCAAGTGGTCGGATGCCGGATATGAGTCAAGTGACGCCGGTCGATGAGGTTGGGGTCAAGGAGCGCGCCGTCCGGTTCCAGGGGCGCAGTATCAAGAAGTCATCGAAGGTCGATGCGCTAAAGACCGTACTATCGATGATTGACCTGACGACGCTCGAGGGGCAGGACACGCCGGGCAAGGTCCGGCAGCTCTGCCAGAAAGCGATTCACCTGCATAATGCATCGCCCGATCTGCCGCATGTGGCGGCCGTTTGCGTTTATCCGACCATGGTTGGCATCGCAAAAAGGGCGTTGGGGGATGCGGACATCAACGTGGCGTCTGTCGCGACGGCGTTCCCGAGCGGCATGACGCCTAGGGAGATCAAACTCGAGGAAACGCGCATCGCTGTTGAGGAAGGCGCCGATGAAATCGACATGGTCATATCCCGGGGCGCGTTCCTGCAGAGCGAGTACGGATTCGTCTTCGATGAAATCGCGGCGATCAGGGAGGCATGCGGTGGCGCGCACCTGAAAGTCATCCTGGAGACCGGCGAACTTGGCACTTTTGACCGGGTGCGACGGGCCAGCGTGCTCGCGATGCACGCCGGTGCTGATTTCATCAAGACTTCAACGGGCAAGATCCAGCCTGCCGCGACGTTGCCGGTTACGCTGGTGATGCTACAGGCCATCAGGGATTACTATTATGAGACTGATCGAATGGTCGGTATGAAGCCGGCTGGCGGCATCTCGAATGCAAAGCTTGCCGTGCACTACTTGGTGATGTTGAAGGAGACGCTCGGCAATGCCTGGATGACGCCGGACCGGTTTCGTTTTGGCGCCAGTTCGCTGGCCAACGACGTGCTGATGCAAATCCAGAAGCAGGCGACTGGCGTTTACCAGTCTGCGGACTATTTCTCGAAGGACTGAACTGGCTTTTATGAGTACCGAACCCTCCAAACTGACATTTCACGGTGGCTGGGAATACGAGCCGGCGCCAGAGAGCACCGACCACGTGTCGATCGAAGAACAGTATGCTCTGTTTATCGGTGGCGAATTTGTTGAACCGAAAGATGCCGGCTACTTTGACACGATAAACCCGGCGACTGAGCAAAGCCTCGCGCAGGTCGCGATGGCGACTGATACGGACGTGGATCGCGCAGTGAAAGCCGCTCGCAAGGCCTACGATGGCGCTTGGTCGAAAATGAAAGGAGCCGATCGTGGCAAGTATATTTATCGGATTGCCCGGATACTGCAGGAACGCGCGCGTGAGTTTGCCGTCGTCGAAACGCTCGATGGCGGTAAGCCGATTCGCGAATCGCGCGACATCGACATACCACTCTCCGCAGCTCACTTTTTCTATTACGCAGGTTGGGCCGATAAACTCGAATACGCTTTCCCGGGGCGCACTACCCGTTCTCTCGGTGTTGCGGGGCAGGTGATTCCGTGGAATTTTCCGTTGCTGATGGCGGCCTGGAAGATCGCCCCGGCGCTGGCCTGCGGCAACACGGTCGTTCTGAAGCCCGCCGAGACCACGCCACTCACGGCAATGAAACTGGCTGAGGTTGTCCGGGAAGCCGACCTGCCGCCCGGCGTGGTCAACATCGTGACGGGTGCAGGCGATACCGGCTCGGCGATCGTCAATCATCCTGGAGTTGACAAGGTGGCGTTCACCGGTTCGACGGCGGTGGGTCGGATCATCCAGCGGTCGCTGGCGGGCACGGACAAGAAGTACACCCTCGAACTGGGTGGGAAGGCTGCCAACATCATTTTCGCTGATGCGGCGATTGACCAGGCAGTCGAAGGAATCGTCAACGGCATCTTCTTTAACCAGGGTCATGTGTGCTGCGCGGGTTCGAGGCTGTTCGTTCAGGAGTCCGTCGCCGGGGAAGTTATCAGCAAACTCAAGGATCGAATGGAGACTTTGATTGTCGGCGACCCGTTGGACAAGAACACCGACATCGGCGCCATCAATTCTGCGCAACAACTCGAGACCATCCATTCCTACCTGAAGGTCGGTCAGGCTGAAGGCGCCGAAATGTACCAGAGTGCCTGCCCACTGCCGTCCAGCGGATACTGGTGCCCGCCGACAATTTTTACGGGCGTGTCGCAGTCGAATCGCATCGTGCAGGAAGAAATCTTCGGCCCGGTGCTTGCCATTCAGACATTCCGTACGCTGGAGGAGGGTCTAGAAAAGGCGAATAACACACCTTATGGATTGTCGGGCGGTGTCTGGACGGACAAGGGCGCCAAGATATTCCGCATGACGCAAAAGATCAGGGCCGGTGTGATCTGGGCCAACACGTTCAATAAGTTCGATCCGACGTCTCCGTTTGGCGGATACAAGGAGAGCGGTGTCGGCCGCGAAGGCGGACTGCACGGATTGGGTGCCTACGTGGCGTTGGAGGAATGAAGATGGCAGGTTCCGCATCTAGGGTCCCGGTTGCCAAGACCCACAAGATTTACATTAATGGCAAATTTCCGCGCACGGAGTCAGGCCGTTATTTCACGCTCGACAACGAAGACGGTGGCGTCATCGCAAATATCTGTCAGGGCAGTCGCAAGGATTTCCGCAATGCCGTGGTTGCAGCGCGCAAGGCTTTTCCTGGCTGGTCCTCAGCGAGCGCCTACTTGCGTGGGCAGATCCTGTATCGCATTGCCGAGATGCTGGAGGGCAGGTCGGAACAGTTCACTGCGGAACTAGTCACGATGGGCGTATCGAAGCGGCGCGCGCGCAAGGAAGTGGAGGCGTCGATCGACCGTCTCATTTACTACGCTGGGTGGTCTGATAAGTATCAGCAGGTATTCGGTACGGTGAACCCCGTCAGTTCGTCGCACTTCAATTTTTCGGTACTCGAACCGACCGGCGTCGTCTCCCTGCTGGCGCCGGATGGCAGCGGTCTGTTGGGACTCGTCTCAAATATTGCGCCAGTCATCGTGGGGGGGAATACGGTGGTGGTGCTTGCGTCAGAAAGTTTGCCTCTTTGCGCAGTCAGTTTTGCGGAAGTTCTCCATGCATCGGACGTGCCAGCGGGCGTCGTCAATATCCTGACTGGTTATCGGCACGAACTGCGAGGACATTTCGCGTCGCACATGGATGTCAATGCGATCATCTTTTGCGATGGTGATGCCGGGGCGGCAAAAGACATACAGGAACGTGCAGCCGACAACATCAAGCGGGTCGTCAGCCGGGTTGGTACCGACTGGTCGAGGGAGCAAGCACCAACCCCCTACCTGATCCATGAAACTCAGGAAACAA
>CAZWEW010000178.1:0-4295 GCA_964633055.1 uncultured Woeseia sp.
AGCAGTATTTGTGAGGCGACAGATGATGAGCGTCAATATCGGTGGTGGATGGCCACAAGCGCCGTCGCCGATGCTGATATGATGTCTGGCTCCATGCGATCCTGGAGAATCATCAATGCCCCGTATCAGCACGGCAGTTGGCCTCACCCTGGTCCTGCTCGCTGCAGGCTGTGTCGAGAATGAGCAGCCCGTGAGTCTGACGAACGACGACCAGAACCCGTTCATGACCGAAAGTGACCTGCCCTATGGCATGCCGCACTTCGACAGGATCAGGAACGAGCACTTCGTCCCAGCCTTCGAGCAGGGGATGGCCGAGCAGAGTGCCGAGATCGACGCGATTGTGTCCAGCGATGAAGCGCCGACGTTCAATAATACGATCGTCGCGATGGAGCGCAGCGGGCAGCTTTACTTCCGGGGACGCAGCGTGTTCGCGAACCTGACCAGTGCTCACACGAACGATCAGTTGCAGGTCATCCAGCAGGAAATGGCGCCGAAGTTCTCGGCACATAGTGATTCGATTCTGCTCAATCCTGCGCTTTTCGCGCGCGTAGAAGCCCTCTACGAACAGCGTGATTCGCTGGGATTGGACGCAGAGTCACTGCGCCTCCTGGAACGCTACCACACAGACTTTGTGCGCGCGGGCGCGCAGTTGTCCGTGGAAGAAAAAACACGCCTGCGCGAGATAAATTCCGGGCTTGCGGAGCTTCGCACCGCGTTCGGTCAAAACGTACTGAACGAGGTCAATGGCGCGGCTGTGGAGGTTGAATCGCGCGAGGAACTGGCAGGCTTGTCCGATAGCCAGATCGAGAGCGCCGCCAAGGAAGCGGCAGCCCGCGGCCTGGATGGCAGTTACGTGCTGACACTGCAAAACACGACGCAACAGCCGCCGCTTACCACCCTGGAAAACCGCGCATTGCGGCAACGCATCCAGGAAGTGTCCGCTGGTCGTGGCAGTTCCGGCAACGAATACGACACCCGGGGAATTTTCGCTGACACCCTGCGCCTGCGTTCCGAACGGGCGCAACTGCTCGGGTACAAGACGCATGCCGCCTACGTCCTTGACGACGAGACAGCCGGCACGGTGGAAGCCGTCAATGACATGCTCGGCCGGCTCGGCCCTCGCGCGGTGGCCAACGCCCGCCGCGAGGCCGACGATCTGCAAGCCCTGATCGACGAGACTGAGAGTGAGCCATTCGAGCTCGCTTCTTCGGACTGGTTGTATTACACCGAGAAACTCCGAAAAGCACGTTATGATCTGGACGAGTCACTTCTGAAGCCTTACTTCGAACTCAACCGGGTCTTGGTCGACGGTGTCTTTTTCATGGCCGAGCAGGTATATGGCGTCACCTTCGAAGCACGGCTGGACTTGCCGGTCTATCAGGAGGATGTCACGGTCTATGAAGCGTTCCTTGATGGCGAACCGCTGGGCCTGTTCCTGTTCGACCCCTATGCTCGTGAGTCAAAGCGAGGTGGCGCGTGGATGAACGAGTACGTCTCGCAGTCACGGCTGCTGGAGGAGAAAGCGGTTGTTGCCAACCACCTCAACATCGTCAAACCGCCGGAAGGTGAGCCGACGCTGCTGACGATCACGGAAGTCACCACCTTGTTCCACGAATTCGGACATGCACTGCATGGCCTGTTCTCCGATGTGGCCTACCCGCGCTTTTCCGGTACCAGCGTGCCGCGCGACTTCGTGGAGTATCCGTCCCAGGTGCATGAAATGTGGGTGACTTGGCCGGAGGTTCTGGCGAACTACGCGGTGCACCACGAGACCGGCGAGGCGATTCCACAGGACCTGCTGGACCGGGTGCGGGCAGCCTCCAAATTCAACCAGGGGTTCGAACAAACCGAGTACCTGGCGGCAGCAATGGTCGACCAGGCCTGGCACCAGCTGCCGCTGGATGAGATCCCGCCGGCCGAGGCGGTCATGGAACAGGAGCGCGAGATTCTGGCATCCATCGGCATGGCGTTTCCGCCGGTGCCGCCGCGTTACCGGACACCGTATTTCAGCCATATCATGGGTGGCTACTCCGCCGGCTACTACTCTTATATATGGAGCGAAGTTCTCGATGCGGACAGCGTCAAGTGGTTCGAGGAAAATGGCGGCATGAGGCGCGAGAATGGTGATCACTTCCGCAAGGCGCTGCTGTCGCACGGTGGCAGCCGGGACGCCATAGAGCTGTTCCGCGACTTCCGCGGTGCCGATCCGTCCGTCGAACCGCTGCTGGAGCGCTTGGGGCTGAACTAGCCGACAGCCGACCCACGATCACCGGGTCCCGCGGGAGCGGTATACGACGATTCCGGATAGCAGGGGAAAAAGGATTCCACCTGGTTGGGCTGCAGGTAAAGGCCGCGCGGCAGGTAGCCCCCCATCGTTGTCTGCAGATCGCTCTGGTTCTCCACGCGCTGAATCGCATGGGGAAAATCCGGTGATGCCAGCATGTTGCGAATCTGCACGATCGTCACGTCCTCGTCGTACATGCCGTCGCCGTCGTCGGCCATGGGCAGCCACGCGATTCCGCAGCCCCTTGTTGCGTTTCTCGGACGGTCGGCCTCGCGGCTAATGACAACCGTGTAAAAGCCATTACGGTCGAGCGGCACTTCTTCATCAAACAGGCAGGCGTTGACGCGCGTGTTGGCGAAGCCCTGGTTGGAACACAAAGACCAGTAACGCAGGTCCGCATCCACCATCGTGTCGTCGCGCTGGTAGGTTTTGGGCGTTACCGGCATCTTGCCGAGAAGGACAAAGACCTTGCCGTGCTTGCGGTTGATAATCGTCCTGATGTACTGGTTATCGAGGTTGGGGTAGAAACCGCCCTCACTGCGGCGGGGGTTTTCCGACATCTCGCCGGTGTAGATCCCGATCAGGCTAGGCCGGTCTAGCTGGATGTACCACTTTGCCGGCACCTGAGCAGGCCAGGTGTCGGGCTTGCCAGGCTGCCGCAATAGTTCTCGATAAATCGGCGGTGGGATACCGGCGGCATCCGGGCTGATCTGCAGGTCTTGCCGTGTCTGCAGCGCTGCGCACGCCTCCTTGTCTTCAAGCACCTCGCCACTGGCGAGCGTCAGCCTGGGCGCGGGTAGTGCAACGCCGCCGTCGGGCCAGCGGCCCTCGTCAGGCAGGTAGATGCGATAGATGATGACCTGCTGCCCGTCCCCGTAGGCGGGCGTGTGCAGCACATTCGAATTCTGGTCCGGCCGGAATTCGCCGATTGCGCGTTCCGCTTTCGGGGTGCGATTGAGAACCTCGACACGGTAGCTGCGGCTCTCCGCATTGCGATTGGCTCCCGAATGGTAGGGGTTGGTCGAGCCCTCAGCAGCCTGCATGAGGTAGTCGGCAAGCGATTCGATCGGTCGGCCACGCTGGTCATAGCTGATAAACGACTGGTAGCGGGCATGCGCGAAGTCGCCCCGAATTTCGAGTGTGGCGCCCTCGGGCGCCGAAAAGGCCGCTGCCCAGTAGAATACCGAAGCATCCGGGTAGGCGAGATTGACATACGGGTCCGCGCTGTGAGGTCCGCGCAGCCAGAAGCAGGATCGAGGTCCGGGAATGGGCCCGTCGCGGTCGACGTCGTGCGACACCGGTGAGCCGTCTCTCAGGCGCGTTACGGTTGGAGGCTCTGTGTCGCCCGATGTATCCGGCGGCAGTACACCCGCACGGTTGTCGCAGGCCGTCAGCGTGAGGCAGGCGAGAACCGTGCCCAGCGACAAGGTGCGCGGCAATCGTGGTGCTCGATTCGGCCCTGTTTGATTCATGTTGATTTCTCTTTATACGGCTGGTCTGAATTCCGACAGATTGGCCCAGGTGCCATGGAAACCCAGTGGAATCCGTTGCGGGATGTGAACCTGGGCAACCGGTTTGTCGGCCAGGTTGCGGGCATCGAGAATTAGGGCTCGGGACTCGCCTGTCACGACGTTGCTGACAAAAGTGACGACATAGCCGTCGTCTTCGGCCGTAGCGCCCAGGCGCGGCGCGAACGCCGGTTCTGAACCGTAAAAGTGTTCATCGAAACGGTGTGCGGCGTACGTGCCATCGGTCAGGTCGTATTTGAGGATGCCGTCGAACATTTGGGTCCCCGTGTCTGGGATGGAGGCAAGGTAGGCGTACCGGGTTTCGTGCCCCAGCAGGCCGAGGTTGACTACGGGGAATTCGCTGATTGAATCGTCGACCTGTTCCTCCCTGCTTTCCCCCGTTTGCAGGTTCATGGTCCACTTTGTTAGCACAGCGCGCAGCGCTAGTACATTGACCATCGGTGCGTAAGGACCGTACTGGTTTGGCAGATCTCGGCCGTTGT
>CAZWEW010000179.1:0-4282 GCA_964633055.1 uncultured Woeseia sp.
TCGCCGAACGACATGTACGGCGACCTGGATTCGCCGTGGGTCACCATCTCTATACCGCACCGTTCACTGATGCAAGACGAGCCAATTTCGCGGTAATTTTCGTTGGCGACGGTTCCGGAACCGATGACCGTTCCGTCGCATAACGGTCGCGTCGCCGCTGCGTGGGCAACGAGCTCGTGGAAACCGACTCTCATCGCACCACCATGGGCATTGCCGAAGAATGTATCGCCGTAACCTTTTCGAATGGATCCCAACGACGGCACTGTCAGTCTGCGGTCTGCCGCGCCAGTTCGCCTCGGTAGGCGCGCAATGCAAATCCAGAGAGAAGCAGAATTGGAATACCGTAAATTGCCGGCACTATGGCAACCGCATAGTTCAGTTGTTCATTACCGAAAACGTTGTCGGACATCCAGCCGACGGTGGTCGGGCCGAGGAACAGTCCGGCAAAGCTGATCACCATGTAGTAAAACGCCACGGTCTGTCCCCTGATCTCGGCCGGCGTGATATTCATTAGACCGGTAACGCCTGTCGCCATCGTCGTGGCGATGCCGACGGTATTAATCGCGTAGATACCCATGGCAATCCAGGGGCTTGGCATTAGCGGCGCAATGATTCCCGTGGGCACGAAAATCAACGCGCCAATTATCATAATCTTCAACGGTGCATCGTGACGGCCCGCGGCGAACCACTTGTCATTCATCCAGCCGGCCAGGTTAGCCGTGGCAGGTCCGATAGCGAGGAGCACGATGGCATTGACGAACGCGTACTGCTGCGCTTCCCATCCCCATGTTCTCTGGAACATGGGCGCGTTCCAGCCTTGGCTGTACGCGCAAATCGTCATGAGACAGATAAACGCCACGAAACTTCCGTAGACCTTCCAGCGGCTAAACACGTGTTTCAGCATGACGTCGAACCTGGGTTTGATTTCCAAACCCGGCGTTCGTTGTCGCTTGGGCTCGCGAACCCTAAACATGATGGCAGCGACGAATATCCCGGGCAGCCCAACGACGAAGAATGTGAACTGCCAGGGCGCGACGGCTCCGACCAGCGGCAGCGAGACTTCCGGCACTGCCTTGGCCCAGGCGAGGACGCCTGCGCTGACCAGGGAGGCAATTCCCACACCTAGTGAGAACGCCGCAGAATAGAACGCGATCGGCCTTCCGCGTTTTTCGCGCGGGAAGCTGTCCGAGATCATCGACATGGCACATGGGCTGAGTGCAGCTGCGCCAACGCCGACGCCGATCCTGGCGATAAACAAATGAACGAAGCTCTTGGCAAGCCCGCTCGTCACGGTTGCCACTGACCAGATGAAGACGCCCGCAGCAACGATCCAGGTCCGGCGCTTTTTGTCGGCCAGGTAGCCAAATAGCAAGCCCATCGTTGCGTAGATGATCGCGAATGTAGGACCGAGCAATAATCCGATCTGGCTGTCGGACAACCCGAGATCGTCCTTGATGGGTTCAATCAGGAGGCCGAGCACGTACAGGTCGGCGAAAGAGAGAATGTAGGCAACCGTCAGTATGCCGACCATGTACCACGCATACTTCGTAGTTGGGTATTGCCGATTCGGATCGTTCACGATGCAGCGCCTGTTTTGGGAATGTGGTAAATCACAACGTAGTCATCCAATGCGGTGGCAACCACTCCTGACACACTAGGTGCATCGATAAGAATAGCAGACGTTGACCCTCCGAATATCGCTTCGTAGTAGACACCAGCGATTACGATCAAACCGGAAGTCGGATGCAAGCCATACGTTGTTGGTATTATCAGGGCTATTGCGGAAAACGGTCCCAGCCAGACTGGCCGCTTGCACAGTTACTTAGTCACCATCTCCGAACCGTTGTCCGAACAGGTGTATTCTTGTAAACAATCACTTCGACGTTGTATCGTTTCCTCGGCACAGTTCAGATCTCCTTAATTGGTTTTTTTGCAGTTTCGATCTGGACCAGGAATTTCAGCTTAGGCCAGACAAGTATGAATAATCAGGTTTACCCGCTATTTTCATGCCCACTCGTAATCTGCGGTGAAAGATATTCGTTCTCAGATACTGAGCGACAATTTCTTGCAGCACTGGAAATGGCCGGGAACGTCGGCAACCTGATGTCAAAAAACGACAGGGTGCTCGATAGCGAGGAGCTGAGTGCACTGAGACGGTTCGTCGACAAGAATATTCTTGCCTATAAGAAGGAGCTACTGCGCGTCGCGAATGACAACGAAATCTACGTCACACAGTCATGGGTCAATCGATCTGCGACCGGTGAATTTCACCCGCGGCATCGACATCCGAACAGCATCATCAGCGGCGTATTATTCCTGGATGACAACAGTGATCAAAGTTTACCGGCGATCAGGTTTCACCGTGGTAGCGACATGTTTCCACTGGTGTTGAAGTTCGAGGAATTGACAGATTTCAATGCGCGCAGCAAGGAGTTTGATCCGGACGAAGGCATGCTCGTATTGTTTCCGTCACTACTGGAACACGAGGTAGACAAGAACTCGTCCGATCGCGTCCGATCGTCGCTTTCCTTCAATACCTTTGTTCGCGGCAACATCGGTGGCAAGTCGCACCTGACCGAAGTCGACGTTTCCTGAAGATACGTATCATCGATACCTGCAGGGTAGTTGGGCATCCAATAACAAACAATGCAGTTCAACCGCTATTTGTTTTGAGGAATCATGGTGCCGTCAAAGAATGTCGCAAGCGCGTCACATCCATCGAGGGGTAAGACACTGGCCACGTGCTGATCAGGCCTCGTGATGACAATGCAGCCCTCTCGGTCAATACCGCGTTTATCGAAGATATCGTCTCCATTATCAAGGTCAGGACAGAACAGCTTATTGTGATCTCGCAGCCGATACACGCCTTTCGGTGGTGACAGGAAAGCATGGACATCCTGCATGTTGATATCGCGGGATCCCTGCTGGAAGACGACCAAAAACTCAATGACCGAGTCAACGTCGCCTCCAGCTGGTGTGTATTTTCGAATCGGCGATTCTGATGCCTTCTCCAGAAAGTCTGCCAATTTCCAAATTACCGACAAACTGTCAGTCGGGTCTTCCGGATTCGAGAACGCAATTATTCGCCATCGCCCGTCCGCTTCCAGCGCATGCCCGAGGTGAATGGGTCTGGCATCCGACAACCGAACGACCGGACTTGAATAAAACCGCTTGCCCGGCTCGAGGCCTCTGGCAAGGTGCTGATGCCCAGACTCAACGGTGATTTGCGAAGGCGCATAGTGGGTCAAGGTACCGGATACATAGGCGTCCGCCTTCACCATGTATTCCTGTAGTTTTGTTGCCGCCGGTCCGTTTTCTCCATCCTCTGCGTCGGACGCTTCCTGTTCCGAAAACATGGTCGCGAGCTCCCGATCGAAGGCCAGCAGCTCCTCTGCAATGGCGCGTCGCTCACCTGCATAGGTGTGCAGGAGGTCCGGTGAACTGTGACCGCGGATGACCGATGCCAGCTTCCAGCCAAGATTGAAACTGTCATGCATGGAGACATTCATGCCCAGTCCGGCTTTTGGACTGTGCGTATGGCAGGCATCGCCCACAATGAACACATTTGGCTGCCCGGAGTCGGCATCCTCAGGGGAGATATTGGCGAAAGCATCACAGAGCCGTTGACCAATCTCATAGACCGACCACCAGACAACTTCCTTGACGTCGATCGTGTATGGATGAAGGATGCGCCCGGCTGCGGCGATGAGCTTGTCGACCGTGATATTCCGACTGGACACGCGCTCGCTTTCCTTGAGCTTATCCATCTCGACATAGAACCGAACGAGGTGTCCGCCCTCCCGCGGAATGATCAGCACATTGCCTTCGTTTGCCGACTGGATAATGCTCTTGTTGCGAATATCAGGAAAGTCTGTGACCAGCAGAAGGTCCATTACTCCCCAAACCTTGTTGGCAGAATCTCCTCGCATCTCCAGGTTCAGTAACTGCCGGACAGTGCTCCTTGCACCATCACAGCCCACGACGTAACGTGCTGCGACCGTTTCTTTCTGACCTTCGTGATCGGGATCGGTCCGTTCAATCATCACCCTGACCGGATAATTATCGTCCGAATCGCCGACCTGCATATCCAGCAGATTCCGACAATAATCCGGTACCAGTTGTGCCGGCGCCTTTCGCATGGCATCCAGTAGGAAGTGATGCACGCGAGCCTGGTTCAATACGACGTGGTGAAACTGCGAGAACACATTTCGCCCATCGATTTTTTTCGTTACACGAACGATGTTCTCTGGCCGTTCAGTATCGTGGCGCCAGAAAGTAATGG
>CAZWEW010000180.1:0-4253 GCA_964633055.1 uncultured Woeseia sp.
TTCTTCCTTGCCGGGAATAATCTTGGCCATGTTGAGCTGGCCTCCAATCTCCATGGCAGCGTCATATAGGTCGACTACATGACCGCGTTCGGCCAGCACGAGTGCCGCCGACAACCCTGCCGGTCCTGCGCCTACCACAGCGAAGTGACTCTTGTTCGTCACGCTCGCGTAATTCAATTCCGTTTCGTGGCAGGCACGGGGGTTGACGAGACAGCTGCTTATTTTGTTGGAGAACGTGTGGTCGAGGCAGGCCTGGTTGCACGCGATGCAGACGTTGATCTCGTCAGCGCGTCCCTCACGCGCTTTTTTCGCAAAATCCGGGTCTGCTAGCATCGGCCGCGCCAGCGAAACCATGTCGGCGTCGCCGCGTGCCAGAATATCTTCGGCAACGTCAGGCAGGTTGATGCGATTGGAGGTGATCAGCGGGATGTTAACTTCCTCTTTCATTTTCCGGGTGACCCAGGTGAATGCACTACGAGGGACCGAGGTTGCAATGGTCGGTACACGTGCCTCATGCCAGCCGATGCCGGTGTTGATGATCGTTGCACCAGCTTCTTCGATGGCCCGGGCGAGCATCACCGTCTCTTCCCATGTGCTGCCGTTTGGGATCAGGTCGATCATCGATAGTCGGTAGATGATGATGAAGTCGTCGCCGACGGCCTCCCGCGTTCGTGCGACGATTTCCACTGGTAAGCGCATGCGCTGCGAATAGTCGCCGCCCCACTGGTCTTTGCGCTGATTCGTGTGGGTGACGAGGAACTCGTTAATGAAGTAACCTTCGGACCCCATGATCTCGACGCCATCGTAGCCTGCGTCGCGCGCACGCTTCGCGCAATTTACGAATGCCTGTATTTGTTTCTCTACGCCCGCCGTCGATAATTCGCGCGGGGTGAATGGCGTGATCGGTGAACGGATACGTGACGGTGCCACCAAGAACGGGTGATAGGCGTAGCGGCCTGCGTGCAGAATCTGTAGCGCAATCTTGCCACCTTCCAAATGGACCGCATCGGTAATGGGGCGATGTTTCGCGGCTTCGTTGCTTGTTGTCAGCTTGCCTGCGAATGGTTTAACCCAGCCTGCGCGGTTGGGCGCGTATCCACCTGTTACGATAAGTCCGGCTCCACCGCGTGCGCGTTCACCAAAATATGCGGCCAGGCGATCGTGCTGGTTGCCGTCTTCGAGGCCCGTGTGCATGGAGCCCATGAGGACTCGGTTCCTGAGTGTCGTGAACCCAAGATCGAGTGGTGTGAATAGTTGAGGATAGTCAGTCACGCTATATTTCGTCAGGGCATTTCTGGGCTGCAGAGTGCCTGATTTCTAAACAGCGACTCACCAACTCCATGTCCATACGTCGTTCCGCCAGTAGTATAGCCGACGTTACTTATCGGGCGTGTTGTGTTCGTGCTGGAAGGTAATCACCAGTTGGGGTCGCTACCAAGTGCCTGGGAAAGACCTTTTACGTTCATCTGATGCTGAGTTAAACGACTGACCCGGTTGCGGTCTCGGGTCAGCTGGTTTTTTTATGACGTATCATGTTGTTTCGTTGTGTATTCAGGGAGCCTGCGAGGCGGATGAAAAGAATTGGTAAGGTCATACTGCTATTTGCGGCCGTGCTGTTTCTTGTGGTTGGTCTGCGGTGGTTGGTCAATCCAGACGGTATCGTTCCCGGGTTCGGCGTTGTACTGGGCGATGGCCTGGGACGTAGTACGCAGGTTGGTATTTTTTCGGCATTCTTTCTCACGCTCGGGTTCTGTGTCCTGATGGCACTCGTCAGCGGCCGTCGAGTCTGGTATTACCCGCCTGTAATGCTCCTGCTGTTGACGGCAACCGGGCGATTATTATCCTGGGTCGCACACGACGCCGCGTTTGCACTGGGTCTGATCGGCATTGAGGTTGTAGTCGCCGCACTTTTGTTGGCGGCTTCGCGATGGCTTGCAGAGCGGGATTGATCGATGTCGGCGAAATTTATTGAGTCTGGCCGCTTCGCGCTGGCGCTTTTCGTTGTTGGCGTTGCTGGGTTTAGCCCGTCGGGCATGGCGTCGAATCTATCTGATTTGACTCCCAAGCGCCCGAACTTCGTTTTTATTCTTGCAGATGATCTCGGTTTTACGGATATCGCCCCGTATGGCAGCGAGGTCCACACGCCCACGTTAACGGAGCTTTCGCAACGTGGGGTTCGATTCGCCAACTATCATACTGCCGCCAATTGCGCACCCGCGCGCGCCATGTTGTTGACGGGAGTGAACAATCATCTGGCCGGCGTGCCCAACATTCCGGAAATGCTGACCCCTGAGCAACGCGAGCGCGAAAATTATCAAGGAGTCTTGGGGAGTAATGTTGTCACGGTGGCGACAGTGCTGGAGGATGCGGGCTACCACACTTACATAGCTGGTAAGTGGCATCTGGGTAGCACGCCTGAAAAACGACCCAGCCGCCGAGGTTTTGAACGGACGGTTGCCCTGATGGATTCGGGGGCGGACAACTGGGAGCAAAGGCCCTATTTGCCCATCTACGAGACAGCAAACTGGTTTGCTGATGGAGAGCGCTTCGAATTGCCGGACGACTTTTATTCCTCGCGATTTCTCATCGACAAGACGATTGAGTTCGTCGGGAATAATCTCCAGGACGGCAAGCCATTTTTTGCTTACGTCCCCTTTCAGGCCGTTCACATACCCGTGCAGGCGCCGCAGGCGTTTATTGACCACTACGAGGGTGTTTATGTTGAGGGTTGGGACGTGCTGCGGGAACGTCGGTTTCAGCGCGCCATAGAGCAGGGCATGGTGCCTGCAGATGCGCGAATGGCTCGTATGACGAGTACGCTGGACTGGGATTTGCTCAAACCTGAGCGCAAGCGGGTCGAGGCAAAACGAATGGCCGTTTATGCGGGCATGATTGAGGCGATGGATTTTCACATTGGCCGGTTAGTTGAATACTTAAAATCACAGGGTGTCTACGAAAATACCGTTTTCATTTTCACCTCCGATAATGGTGCCGAAGCCAGCGGTCCGGACGATCTCAATAGTTTTCTCAATCAGCGGATTGCTGCAAGCGTTGGGTATCATCAGGACTATGATCGACTGGGCCTGAAAGGCAGCTATAACAGCATTAGTCCAAGCTTTGCCAGCGCCGCCGCCAGTCCCCTTTCTTTCTACAAGTTCTATACCGGGGAAGGCGGCATGCGCGTGCCTTTGGTTATTGCTGGCGCGCCGGTTGCTGAGCCGGGTTCCGTTATTCCTGCGTTTGCGTGGGCCACAGATATCGCCCCAACGATACTGTCGTTGGCAGGCGTTGCGCCACCTGGTAGCCGTTATGGGGGTAGGCCCATCCTGCCGATGAGCGGTCGGGACCTAGTGCCATTGATAAGTGGCACCGTGCACCGGGTTTATGGGCAAGGGGACGTCGTGGGTTACGAACTGACCGGACATGCGGCGCTCTTTCAGGGTGACTACAAGATTGTGCGCAATCTTCCGCCCCAGGGTGACGGCGAGTGGTACCTGTATAACATCGTCGCAGATCCAGGTGAGGTGATTGACCTGAAAGATCAGAATGTCGAACGATTTCAACGCATGCAGTCAGCCTATGATCGATTCAGCCGGGAAAACGGCGTGCTGCCATTACCGGCGGGATATTCCCAGATGGGGCAGATGGCCTCCAACTATCTCTCCGAACGTTTTCGACCCGGGCTTGTCATTACGCTGTTGACAGTACTTTTGCTGTTGCCGTTCTTCGTCGCCTATCGTCTGAGGAACCGGGAGCGGCTCAGTTCGCCCAGATGACTGTTGCGTGATCCGAATCGGGCCGTTTGTCGATCGTATAATCGACCGCGATCTCAGCCTCTGCCAGTGTTGGCCAAAGCGGTTCGATCATCTCTTCGTCCAAGCTATATAATAGCTTCGTTAATTCCGCAAGCCGTTCAGGTCGTACGTCACTCAGGTTGTCTTGCTCGGTCGGATCTACGGTCAAGTTGTACAACCAGGTCTTTCCAGACTGTTCCTGTACCTGTAGTTTCCAGCCATCTTGTTGCACGACCTTATAGCCGCCGGTGCGCCAGAATAAAGGACGGTTCAAAGGTGCTTGGGGGTTGGTGAGTGCGAAGTCGAGCAGATTTTTTCCGTCGATGATGCGGTCCGCGGGCGATTCAACCCCGGCGGCGGCGAGCGCTGTGGCAAAGATGTCGATGTGCCCGACGGCGAAATCGTACTGGCTGCCTGCCGGGATTCGTTTGGGCCAGCGTATGAAATATGGGGTATGGA
>CAZWEW010000181.1:0-4251 GCA_964633055.1 uncultured Woeseia sp.
TAACGCACTACTGGTAAAAAGGCGCCGGATCAAGGCGCTGTGGAGAATCATTGGCAACCTCTCGTTGATCCCGGCACTCTCGCGCAGATACGGGTGGGTGGCAAGCAAAAAATCTCACGATATGAGAGGGTGTGCTGATTTTCTTGCGCCGGCCACGGGTTTGTGAACAATCCTTGGCAATAACAGTGATCGGGACGAGACCAGCCAATGTCAACTGTGACAATGTTTCTTAACCGAAGGCTCAAGAAATCGCCTTACGAACAGCGCGCTATGGAGCATGGCGCAACCCTGTTTTCTCTCTATAACAAGATGACCCTGCCGATGGTCTACGGGTCGTGGGAGAAGACCTACGAGCATCTTTGCGAGCACGTGCAGCTCTGGGATGTCGCCTGCCAGCGCCAGGTAGAGATTGTCGGTCCGGATGCGCTACGCCTGACCGAACTCATTACTCCACGTGACGTTTCCCGCTGTGCAGTGGGACAGTGCCTGTATGCGCCGCTTTGCGACGAGAATGGCGGGATCATGAATGACCCAATCATTCTCCGACTCGCCGAAGATCGCTTCTGGCTGTCCATCGCCGATTCGGACGTGTGTTTCTGGGTGAAGGGCGTCGCCTATGGACGGGGCTTCGACGTCAGGGTCTTCGAGCCCGACGTCAGTCCGCTTGCGATCCAGGGCCCGAAGGCTGACGACCTCATGGCCGAAGCGGTGGGCGAGCATACCCGTGATATCCGGTTTTTCTGGTTCATCGACGAGACGGTCGTTGGCACCCCGGTCAAAATTGCGCGCTCCGGATGGAGTGGCCAGGGTGGTTTCGAGGTCTACCTGCAGGATTCGTCGAAAGGAAACGAGTTGTGGGATTTCTTTTGGGACGTTGGTCAGAAGTACAACGTCGGCGCGGGGGCCCCCAACCTGATCGAACGCCTAGAAACCGGGCTCAAATCCTACGGCGCCGACATGACGATCGAGCACAACCCGTTCGAGGCGTCACTTGAGCCCTACATCGATGTCGACAAGGAAGCAGAGTATATGTGCCGGGATGTTCTGGTCCGGGTTCGCGACGAAGGGCCGGCACGCCGACTTGTCAAGATCTTCATCGAGGGAGACCTGCTACCGGACATGCGTTATGACTGGCCAGTTTTCGAGCATGACGGTAACCAGGTCGGCATTGTCACCTCGAAGGCTTGGTCGCAGAAATTCGATACGAATTTCGCGTTTGCCATGATCGACGCGCCGCACATGGCGCCGGGTTCGACACTCAGGGTCGATGCCGATGGCGAGATTCGGGGTGTGGTTGTGCGCCGGGACGACTGGGAGGCGGCCTAGTTCCATTTCGATCGACAGGTACAGCGGTGCAATGACAATCCGCCGGACAACGTCGGTTCCACGATCAGTTTTGGTGAGTAGTCATAAAATATCGATGGTTGCTAGTTATGCGCCTCAATGACGCCGTGCTCGACGAGAGTTTTTCGAATCGGTCCGAGGTGTGACTGGTAGTTCTGCCATTGTTTCATCGCGTCACGATAGATGGGTTTCCGGACCTGCTCTGAGCTCGCTGAGCGTATGGAGCGATCCTTTTCGTGATAGCGGAGGCATGTTTCCTCGAAATCGAGACCACAGTGATTGAGGAGGCGCCGCACCTGCGTCTCGAGATCATCGACGACGTCCTCGTATCGCACTGTTAGTAACTGTTCGGGCAGGATTGAGTACCAGTGATCCATGAGTCGGACGTAGTCAGCATAGTACTGCGCGATATCTTCCTGGCTGTATGTGAACTCCTGTCCCCGTGCGAACAACTGCTTAAGATTTGCAAAGCAGGCTGCCATCGGTTCCCGGCGTGCGTCAATAATTGTTGCGTTGGGGAGAATCCGTTTAATTAGTGGGATATGCATGAAGTTGTTGGGCAGCTTATCGATGAATCGTGGTTTTCCCTTCCGGTAGACCCTTGCGCTAGCGAGGTATTGCTGGCCGAGCGCTTCACGTTGTTCTTCAGTCAGCTCGTCGATAATGCCGGGATAAATGATTTCATCGGTGCGCTTACGCCTGCCGGAAATATCCATCGCAATCTTTCCGATGAACGGCAACTCTGCGGTTGCCTCCACTTTCGAGTGACTCGCCAGGATCTGTTCGAGCAGTGTCGAGCCTGCCCGTGGCAAGCCGACGATGAATATTGGTTCATCAGACTGATGACCTGTGTCGTCGAACCAGTCCTCCGACGTTTGCTCGATCGAGGCGTCGATTCGAGCGCTTGTGTCATCCCTGTCGTAGGCGCTGAATCGGCGCTTGACCTCATTGCCGGTGGCATAAGCGCCGAATGATTCATCGAATTCCTTCACATCTTCGAGCGCTTTGCCGAGTGCAAAAGCAAGATGGTATTTGTCCGGGCTATTACCTTTGATGCTGGCCAGTCGATTCCGCATTGATGCAACCTGTTCCTCGTTGAACCTGAAGGTCTTGAGGTTCGCCAGGCTCCACCAGGCTTCGCCAGCCCCCGGGTCAGCCTCGATTGCCTCCAGGTATGCTTTAATTGCTTCCTCACCCTTGCCGTCATACCGGAGTGAGTGTCCGAAATTAGTCAGGATTCGCGGATTTCGCGGTGCGCGTGCAATCACGTCGCGGAACTTCTCGTGCGCCTGCTCGAACCTGCCGGCCATTGATAACACCGCTGCCAACTGCGACACATACGCGATGTTGGTGGGATCTGTCTTCATGAGGAGATTCATCTCCTCGAGCGCTTTGTCGAAGCGCTGCTGGCGTGCCAGTGCGTTGACATAGTTGCTGCGAGCGAAATGGAAATCAGGTGCGAGTTCCAGACATCTCTCGAGCAATTGGATTGCCTCGTCATTGGCTCCGAGGTCGATTCCGATCTGGGCGAGCAGACGGATTGCATCGACATCCAGGGGTCGCTGCCGAAGATATTCCCGGCAGATGCCTTCGGCGATTCCTGCCCGGCCCTTCTCGTACAGCTCCAGGGCTTTTTGTAAGGCGGGATTTGGCCCGGTCGCTCCCAACGACCGCCGGTACGCCATGGCAGCGCCCGGGTGGTCGCCTTCGGTTGTGCAGATTTCAGACAGGGCGATCCATCCTGGCTTGAGCGTAGCGTTGATTGACACCGCGGTCTGCAGCGCGTCACGGGCGGCAACCAGTCGCCCCTGGGACAGCAGATTGAGACCGAGTTCCAGGTGGGTGGCGGCAATCTTCGGTGCGTCTTTGGTAGCACTTCGCAGCAGGGGTTCTGCCTTATCATGATCACCGGCGCGCCGCAAAGCAGCGCCCATCATGAATTCGAACCGCGAGTCCCCGGGTACAATTTCGAGTGCTTTCTCACAAGCTTCGATGACCCGGGGCAGCTCTTTCTCGCGGGTAGCCTTGCGTGCCATTTGCAGCAGGTCTTCGATTTCCCGGGAATCCGTGCTCACGTTGTCTTGGATCTTTAGCTGCCTTCGAATGGATGCATCTATCTTCGCACTGCTGTGTGTGATCATCCAGCGTCCCAGAAAACAAAAGGCGCCCATTCGGGCGCCTTTTGACCGAACTTCAACTGTCGTTAGAAGTTACGACGATAGACCACTCCGATTGTGCGAGGCCGGTTGACCATCACGCGAGAGTCCCAGTTGACTGCGTTGATGAACACAGCGGCTCGCTCGTCCGCCAGGTTCCGCACATACAGCTCTGCGGACCAGTCTTCGCGGTCGAGACCGACCCCGACGTTCACGACCGAGTAGGCTTCCTGCGTCCTGCGTGCTGTCTGAATCGTGCCGCCTTCGAACAGCGTATTGAACGAGTCACCGGTGTGGGTATACGCGGCCTGCAAGTACCAGTCGTTGTCGTTTGTATAGCGCGTGGAGAGGTTCCACTTAAAGTCAGGAATTCTCGGTAACGGCGTGCCTGCAGGAGCGTCAATCGTGATCCCGTTTCGCGAATAGTCCGACGTCAGTTCCGATGTGTAGATGTAGGAGAATGCGCCGCTCAGCGTCCAGTTGTCGGTCAGGAGCGTCGTGAAGTCACCCTCGATACCATTAGCCTCCGCATTGCCAACATTGAACGTCAGCGTCAATGGCGAGATCGACGTGTCGAGGCGCGAGAACTGGAAATCTTCCCACTGCTGCCAGAATGCCGCCACGTTGAAACGAGTCCGGCCGTCGTTGATCGTCGTCTTGTAGCCGATCTCAGTCGATGTCAGGAAGTCTGAATCAAAAGCACAACCAATATTGGAAGTGCCCTGCTCGCCCAGGCCGCTGAGCACGCGGG
>CAZWEW010000182.1:0-4226 GCA_964633055.1 uncultured Woeseia sp.
CACTTGAGTGCGTTAAGCAATTCGCCGCGCCAGCCTGCGTGATAGTAAAGCACGCAAATCCCTGTGGCGTCGCAGTCGACGAGTCGATTCTGAATGCCTACGACAAGGCTTTCAAAACGGATCCAACATCCGCATTCGGCGGCATCATCGCATTCAACCGGTCCCTGGACGCCATAACGGCAACAGAGATTATTGAACGACAATTCGTGGAAGTGATCGTCGCGCCGGCAATTGATGTCGATGCGATCCCGGTCGTGGCCGCCAGGAAAAATGTCCGGCTTCTTCGAACCGGTGAATGGGATGACACTTCTCATTCTCCCTTTGATTTTAAGAAGGTTTCCGGTGGCTTGTTGGTGCAAACGACGGATGATGGTGTCATCGAAAAAACGGACCTCAGAGTCGTGACAGACAAGATCCCCGACGAACAGCAGCTCAGCGATCTCTTGTTTGCGTGGAAAGTGGCCAAATTCGTCAAATCAAACGCCATCGTATTTTGCAAGGACAACATGACCACCGGAGTCGGTGCCGGTCAGATGAGTCGCATTTATTCAACCAAGATTGCAGCTATCAAGGCGAACGATGAAGGTCTGGCCGTCGAGGGTTCAGTCATGGCGTCCGATGCTTTTTTTCCGTTCCGCGACGGTATCGACAGTGCTGCGCAGTATGGCATATCGGCTATCATCCAGCCCGGTGGTTCAATGCGGGACGAGGAGGTCATCGCTGCAGCCAATGAGCATGGGTTGGCAATGGTCTTCACCGGTATGAGGCATTTCCGACACTAAATGAAGATTCTGATTGTAGGCGGCGGTGGACGCGAACATGCCCTGGCATGGAAGTGCGCCGCCTCGGACCGGGTCAACGATGTGCTAGTCGCACCGGGAAATGCCGGTACGGCGCTCGAACCCGGTGTACGCAATGTCGCCGTCAGCGCTGAGGATATCAATCTCCTGCTTCAGCTGGCCGAAGATGAACAGATTGACCTGACGATCGTTGGCCCCGAAGTGCCGCTGGTCAACGGAATCATCGATCGCTTTCGCGAGGCGGGGCGTGCCTGCTTCGGTCCGGATTCCGCCGGGGCGAAACTCGAGGGGTCGAAGGCTTTTGCCAAGGACTTTCTCTCGAAGTACGGGATACCGACGGGGCGATACCGTAATTTTGACGAACTGGAACCGGCGCTCGCTTACATCCGGGAGCAGGATGCGCCATTCGTCATCAAGGCAGACGGACTGGCGGCTGGCAAGGGCGTCATCGTGGCGCAATCACTTCCGGAAGCTGAAGAAGCGCTGACTGGAATGCTGAGCGATGGCAACTTTGGGGACGCCGGTAAACAGGTGGTCGTCGAAGAATTCCTAGAGGGAGAGGAAGCGAGCTACATTGTTATCACCGATGGCACAAGCGTCTTGTCGCTTGCAAGCTCGCAGGACCACAAAGCACGTGATGAGGGCGATATCGGACCAAACACGGGCGGGATGGGTGCTTATTCCCCTGCTCCAGTCATCACGCCCGAGATCGAAGCAAGAATCCTCCAAGAAGTTATTCAACCGACGCTTGCCGGACTGCGTAGCGAGAACATTACCTACACCGGGTTCCTGTATGCGGGACTGATGATTGCATCCGACGGAACGCCAAAGGTCATCGAATTCAACTGTCGCATGGGTGACCCGGAAACACAGCCGATCATGGCGCGTCTTCGGTCGGATCTCGTCGATATCTGCGAAGCAACCCTCGAAGGCAGGCTCGAAAATATAGATGCCGATTGGGACCCGCGGGCGGCGCTGGGGGTTGTCATGGCGGCAGGCGGCTATCCCGCTGGCTACGAGAAAGGCAAGGCTATTTCGGGACTCCGCGAGCCCGGTGCTGACTCGGTCAAGGTCTTTCACGCGGGCACGGCCATGCAGGACGAAACGGTCGTGACCAGCGGCGGCCGTGTGTTGTGTGTCGTCGGCCTCGGCGACTCGGTGTCCACTGCCCGACAGACAGCCTACGACCGTGTCGAATCGATCGACTGGGAAGGCGCTTACTTCCGTCGCGACATCGGTCATCATGCCATCGCCCGGGAAAGGAACTGACGCCAACATGCTGACGGTGACCAAGGCGGCCGGTGCGATTGCGGATGCCATGCCGCCGTTCGACACCGAATCGGTCAGCCTCGATCGTGCCAACGGCAGGATACTCCGGCAGGTGGTGACAGCCGAGCGCGACCAGCCACCGTTCGACCGTGTGACAATGGACGGTATTGCGATCAGCTTCGACGCCTTTGAGGATGGCAGACGCGCCTTTCGAATCCAAGGCACGCAGCATGCTGGTGATGCCGTCACCACCCTCGATGATCCTTCCAATTGTATCGAGATCATGACCGGCGGCGTTCTGCCCATCGGCACAGATTGCGTCATCGCGGTCGAGCGCCTCCGCGTGTCCGATAGCGTCACAACAATCGAGGCCGGCTACCAACCCGAACGTCAGCAATACATTCATCCACAGGGCTCGGACTACCGGGAAGGCGACAACATTCTTGCCGGAAACATGGTCATTACACCGATGGAAATTGCCATCATTGCATCCTGCGGTCTCGACAGCGTTTCTGTCAGCCGTCAACCGGTCGTTCGCGTCATTTCGACCGGCAATGAACTCGTTGCGCCCGGAAAACCTGTCGAGTTGCACCAGGTCCGATTGTCCAATGGTCCTGCACTGGCAGCAATGCTAACGTCCGGCGGTTTCGAGGATGTGGCGCACGAACACATCGTTGACGACCCGGTTGTTCTCACGTCCCGGCTATCAGCTCTGCTGGCAGAGAGCAACGTGCTCGTCCTCAGCGGCGGGGTATCGATGGGCAAGGCGGATTTCGTACCGGAAGTTCTCGCAGGCCTTGGCGTCAAAGTGGTATTTCACAAAGTCAGCCAGCGGCCAGGAAAACCCATGTGGTTCGGCATGGGCCCGAATGAACAGGCTGTCTTTGCGCTGCCCGGAAACCCAGTATCGTCGCTCGTTTGCTGTCGGCAATATGTATTACCTGCCCTGCTCCAGGCCAGCGGGCAGCAAACGGCACGTGACCAGTACGCAGAGTTGGCCGAAGATGTGGACTTCGCGCCGCAACTGACCTGCTTCCTGCCGATTCGCCTGTCCTCTGTCCGGAACGGTAGAGCAATCGCGACGCCGGTACCCACGAATACATCAGGTGATTTCGCATCGCTGCATGGCACGGACGGCTACGTTGAACTGCCAAAAGAAACCCGTCGTTTTCCAAGGGGCACGATTGTGCGCCTGCATCGCTGGGCTGCAGGTTGAATCATAACCGCTTCGGATCGAAATTCGCTACGTAATGGGGAACCAACTCGTCACCCTCCATAACCGGGTCCGGGATTGGTGAACCACTGATCATTTCAAGCGGAATCACACCCGTCCAGTGACCCTCGTCCAAGTCCTTGGCTGCATCCTTCGGCGGACCGCTTCGTATCTTGATACTGGCCTCATCGATCGGGACCGACAGGACAGTGGTCGCATCGGTCTCTTTACGATCGGGCTGCCGCGTATCGTCCCAGCGGCCCGGGACGAGATGATCGACAAAGGCCCGAAATGCAGCAGCCTTCTTGACTTCATCGGTGACAATGGTGGCATCCCCGAAACAAACGAGGGAACGATAGTTCATCGAATGAGAAAATGCCGATTGCGCCAGCACCAATCCGTCCAACAGCGTTACGCAGACGCTGACAGGGCGTCCCTCTTCAAAACTCGAGAGCCAGCTGCTCGCGACAGCACCATGAAGAACGATCTCATCACCCATTCGGGCATAGGTCATCGGAATGACCATCACGCCACTCCCGGTATCGAGACCAACGTGAGCGACCATGCCCTCGTCGAGTATCGCGTTAGCCGTTTCCCGGTCATAGCTGGCCCGCTCGTCATGACGACTAATCGTCGTTCGATCGGACTGTTTCAAGTCCATTTTTGCTGTGACTCCTGTTTACTGAATCAGTGAAATTCAGGTGAGAAAATAACCACAAATTGCGGGTCGCGACAAATTTAACGGATGTGCCTTCGTCACGCGAGCCGCAACAAGTCGCGTTACCTCGGTAGAGGGTGGTAACCTTTGGAGGGCATCCCAGGAAAAGCCCGCAAAACGTAGACAAACCGTAGCCCACGCCCTTTCAGGCCGTGAAGTTCGGCGGTTTTATGCAGGCGTGCTTCTCGGAGACGAGCTTGAAGGCGTCGTAGAGGATGCGCAACCG
>CAZWEW010000183.1:0-4224 GCA_964633055.1 uncultured Woeseia sp.
GATGTTAATCATATCCGACATTGTTGCGGCGACCATCCGGAATTGCGCTGCGAGTGGCTGGAGGTTTCCTTCGATTGCCTCGTTGACAAGCAGCGGTATCAACGCAATCGACGACGGGTGATAAAGGAGCAGTCTCAGTGCGCCGGACATCTCGATGTCACTGAACCGAACGTCCGCTAGCTTGCCGGTCAGCGGATCGGCCATGGAGATGGTTGCTGGTTCTGCCCCGAGCGTCGCACGGAGCGTGTTGAAACGTATGGACAGTTCAGGGAATCGATCGTTGCAGGCCTTGTCCTCGACACACCGTGCGAACACGGCATTCAGCGCATTCTGTGACTCGATGGCAATCGCCGGCCCCAAGGCCTTCTGCGGAGGGACGACACCATCGATGATGATCGTCCGGGTGGACTCTGGATGTTGCCGAACGAAATGTTGAGCGACCCGGGATCCGTAAGAGACGCCATAAAGATTGAATTTCGAATAGCCGAGCTCTTCTCGCAATGCCTCGAGGTCCGACACAGCAACACTCGTCGTGAAGTATCGGGGATCGTATGGTAGCGACTCGAGACAGGACCTTGTTTCTTCGATCGCCTGTTCGCGGGTATAGCGGCCCTCGATGATGTCTTCGTCGACATCGCAACGAAGTGGCGCGGACTTGCCCGTGCCGCGTTGATCGAGCAGGACGATGTCACGCTTCTGCCGAATCGCTTCGAAAGCACTGGGAACGCTCGCGTAGAATTCGACCGTGGATTGACCCGGTCCGCCGGCGATTGGCACGAAGGCGTCCGGCTCCGGCTCGAGGGTGAGTGCGGACACGATTGCAACGTGGAGTAGGATGGCCGGAGAATCAGGATCAGCCGGGTTCTCGGATCGTTCAAACTCACCGCAGCGTGCCTTAATACCCGGGAAACCTTCCCCGACGCGGATGCGGCAGTCGTTAAGGCTCAGGGATGGCGCGGCGCTGTTTTCCTGGGCGACAACAGGCTGCATGGTGAGCAGCGCTGCTGTCAATATTGCGATTTTTTTTAACATGGGCTGCAAGATGCATGGGGGACGCTATCTTTCCGGATGGCCTTTCATAAGTAAAGGTCTGCGGCGCGCATATTTCATCACCCGGGATGCCGGCAAAACAGGCGTGCTAGCGGCGGACAGCCGGCGCGATTAGAATAGCGCCCCGCCTGAGTATTTGGTCAAAAATTGAGCAATGGTCGCGGATAGGACTTATGACGTTATCGTAATCGGCGGCGGTCACGCCGGAACGGAGGCATGTCTTGCCGCCGCGCGCGCGGGTGCGCGGACGCTTCTCGTTACCCAGAAGATCTCGACCCTCGGGCAAATGAGTTGTAACCCGGCCATCGGTGGGATTGGCAAAGGGCATCTGACAAAGGAGATTGATGCTCTTGGCGGCGCGATGGCGCGGGCAATCGATCGCGCCGGCATACAGTTCCGGACGCTGAATGCAAGTAAGGGGCCTGCCGTGCGAGCAACCCGTGCCCAGGCTGACCGGTCGCTTTACCGACGTGCAATACGCTCGATTCTCAAGAGCCAGCCGGATCTTTCCATTATCGAAGCGTCGGTCGAAGACCTCCGCGTTGCCGGCGATAAAGTTCGGGCTGTCGTCACGGATGATGGCAACGAGTTTCTCTCGAGGTGTGTCGTTCTGACGGTTGGAACTTTTCTTGGCGGGCGTATTCTTTTTGGAAACATCGAGCAGTCGGGCGGCCGTGTTGGAGACGCGCCGTCGAACCGATTGGCAGAACGCTTGCGGGAGCTGCCATTCCGGGTTGCCCGCTTGAAGACGGGGACCCCGCCGCGCATCGACGGGCGGACACTCGATTACGGACGCATGACCGAGCAACCGGGGGATGTGCCGATGCCGGTTTTTTCGTTTCTCGGGCGGCGTGATGAGCATCCGGCACAGGTCAGTTGCCATATTTCCCATACGACTGAAGAAACGCACGACATCATCCGACGTGCGCTGGATGAGTCACCGATGTTCTCGGGACGGATCGAGGGCGTCGGGCCTCGCTATTGTCCGTCCATAGAAGACAAGATCGTGCGCTTTTCCGACCGGACGTCACACCAGGTGTTCGTCGAGCCGGAAGGGCTCGATACCCAAGTCGTTTACCCGAACGGTATTTCTACCAGCTTGTCAGCGAAAACGCAGCTGAAATTCGTTCGCTCGATGACGGGTTTCGGGAGTGCAGAGATCACGCAGCCGGGTTACGCGATCGAGTACGATTATTTCGACCCACGCGATCTGAAACCCACGCTCGAAACGCGATTCGTGACGGGTCTCTGGTTCGCCGGGCAGATCAACGGCACGACGGGGTACGAGGAGGCCGGCGCCCAAGGTTTGCTCGCCGGCATCAACGCTGCGCGACGGGCAGCGGGTGTCGAAGGCTGGTATCCGTCACGTGATGAGGCTTACCTCGGTGTACTCGTCGACGACCTGATTACGCGTGGTGTCAGCGAGCCCTACCGGATGTTCACGAGTCGCGCCGAGTACCGGTTGATCCTGAGGGAAGATAACGCTGATTTGCGTCTAACGCCGGTGGGTCGAACGCTGGGGCTTGTCGATGATGAGCGCTGGCGGGTATTTGAGGCACGGCGGGGTGCCGTTGACGCGGAGCAGTCGCGGTTGGAGGATATTTTGCTGCACCCGGACAAGCTGAGCGCCGAGGACAAAAACGCGCTCGGAGATTGTTTCCGGCGGGCGTGCCGTGCCGCCGATTTGCTGCGTCGACCGGAATTCGATTATCGCGATGTTGTCTCCCTGACGGCGGTTGGTGAGGGGCCATGGCGGGGGCGCTTCGATGCAGAACGCATAGAGGAAATCGAGCTGCAGCTCGAGGTGACTGCGCGATACTCTGGTTACATCGAACGGCAGCAGCGAGAAGTCGAGAAGCATGCAAAACAGGACAAACTCCCGTTGCCGGCCGATCTCGATTACGGCTTGGTAGACGGACTCTCGACCGAAGCTCGCGAGCGACTGGAATCCGCGCGTCCGGAAACCTTGGGTCATGCGTCACGGCTTGAGGGCGTGACCCCGGCGACAGTATCCCTTTTATTGATCTACCTGAAAAAACGCCAGCTACGCAAGTCCGCATAACTGTTCTATGGAGATAAAAAGTGACGGGGCCTTTCGGTTAATCCTCATTGGGACAACCTGTGAATACGTGTAGTCTTAGGAGATAGCCAAATGGGGAGTTTGACAATGGCAGTCAGGTTAACGAGATGTGGCCACGTGCTTGGCATCGTGGCAACAGGTTTCCTGTTTGTGGCCAACGAGCCGGCAATAGCCCAGGCCGAGCCGGATCCGGCTGCGGAAGCTGCCGAGGACGCGAGCTGGATGGGCAAGTCCGTTCGCCAGCTGCGGCGCGAATACCGAAAAGCCGAAGAGACTTTCTACGACGCGTTCAATGACGTCAATAGCGATAATGACTTTGACATGGACTGCAAGACGGCGCCCGTGCTCGGCAGCCGCAAGCGCGAGCGCAGATGTCAGGCCGAGTTTCTCTGGGATTATGAGAAAGAACTGGGCGAAGAGATGTACCGTCTGCACACGACCGGTAGTGCTGGAAACGCAACGGCGTCGACAGCGATGCTACAGCGAAAACAGGAAGCACTGCGCGCCGAAATGACCGCGGCTATCGCCGACTATCCCGCCGTCGCGGCAGCGTTAGCGGAGCTGACACGCGCGAAGCGGCACTACGAATTCAAAATAGCCGAGGATTGATAGGGAGATAGCGACGCCCGATCAGGCGCCGTGAACGGGTGCCATACCGGCCGGTTACCGGCGACCGAACTCGATCTCGCCTACTGAGGCATCGGGATCGGCATTGGCGATCCGTTCACGTTGAGAAGCCCCTGGGCGTATTCGGCGTTCAGCACATAGTCTTCGCCATTGGGCTCCAGGATGCCCATGGCGACAAGCCCACTGGCCTGCCTGTCCAGCATTGCCGCCATCTGGTAGACCGCCCCTGGAATCCGCATGTCGATTTTGCCGGTCATTCGCAGTAATACCGTCGACCAGTCGAATGGGGCATCCGCATCGATCTCCGGGATGGAAAGGCCGACGCTTGCGGCCACCATACCCTGTGGTAAAGAAAGATTGAGTTTATCGAGCCGTATCTCGAACCCCCTGTTGAAGAGGACACTGAAATCATCTTCGATGGATTCATACAAACCGTTCATCGCGGCTTCCGGATTAGCTGATGATTG
>CAZWEW010000184.1:0-4181 GCA_964633055.1 uncultured Woeseia sp.
GTCGGGTACTAGATCTGACTGTCGGCTAGAAAATGACGCTGAATCCATCAATTGCTTTTCAATTTTGCAGGCATTCATCTTATGTTCTTTCCATAATATGTCAAAATTTCGGACAGTTTGGAGGGCTGAAGATCGTATGAGAGCATCGTCCGATATCAAGACCGGCGGGCTAATACCGACTTTGACGCCGCGTTCCTGACGCTATTTATGCCTGACCCATTTTTCACCTCGCGATAATCAGGTCAGGCTGTTCCGGTCAAACGTTTATGGGTTGTCGGGACGGGCTCCCGGCATTGCTCCCTGACGGTTCATGCGATCTTGGAGCATGTCGACCGATTGTTTGTCATTCGCGATCGTCGACTTCGTCCGGCACACCCGCACGGGCAAGCGGGACCCCGTCGGTGTCTCCATTTCACAAACGATCTCGTTACGCGCAGTCTGTTCTGGCTGCTCTACTGACGTGCCCGCACAGCCACCTAGCAGAATAGTGGCCGACATGAAGATGATTTGTGTGTTCATTCCGCCAGAAACTCCCTAGTTCACAGTGTTTCTTCAGCTATAGTGCCATAGCGCTATGAACACTGTCACAACCGGACGCCGTTTCACCGGCGTTTGGGACGAATCCTCGTCACTTGCAACGGACTGTCATCGTGCGGTTCTTGGGTTCGGCCTTCATGTCTGCCATTCGGCGCAGACGATCGTCACTGATCGCGCGTTCGTGTATGTGATAGTCGATCTCCTCGAAATCATTGTTCGTGCAACGCCGCCGGGCCTCTCCGTAGCAGTATTGCCAGCCATCTTCACAGTTGACAGAAAAGACCGTGCCGCTCAGCTTGACGTCAGAAACCGTATTGCCTGAATTTGCACCACAGCCGAAAAGTGGCAACAGCCACAGGAGCGCGATGCCTGGCGCATGAACAATGCTGTTCTTGTACAGCCTGCCACTCACAGGCAGTCGATCGGCATGTTGGCAGCTAGGCTCCGAACAATTTTGGGCCGCTTGTGTCATACGGGTTTGCTCAGGAGTGCCTGATAGTTTTCCCTCAGGATATTCTTCTGTACTTTCGCCATCGTGTTTCGGGGAAGTTCGTCGACGAAGAGCACCCGCTTAGGAACCTTGAAGTTGGCCAGGTCTCCTTTGCAGGCTTTGACAATATCTTCCTCGCTGACTTCGCCAATATTCTCGAGCACGACGACTGCGACGACGCCCTCACCGAAATCCGGATGGGGCACACCGATTACGGCGGACTCCTTCACGCCCGGAAGGTCATCGATATAGAGTTCGACCTCTTTGGGATAGACATTCAGACCACCGGTAATGACCATGTCCTTCGACCGCCCGACGATAGACACGTATCCATCGTCATCGATGCTGCCTTTGTCTCCGGTGTTGAAGAATCCGTCCTCGGTGAAGTCTTCGGCGGTTTTGTCAGGCATCTTCCAGTAGCCGATGAAAACGTTGGGGCCCCTTACCTGGAGATTACCAATGTCATTCACAGGCAACAGGTTGCCTTCGTCATCAGTGATCCTGACATCGACACCAGGTAACGGCGGGCCCACTGTGCCGGGCTTCCTTTCGCCATCGAGCGGGTTCGAGGTATTCATGTTGGTCTCCGTCATTCCGTATCGTTCCAGGATCCGATGACCGGTTCTGGATTGAAACTCGACGAACGTCTCCTCAAGCAATGGAGCTGAACCGGAAACGAACAGCCTGACACGGGAGGTCTGTGCCTCGCCGAAATCAGCTTGTCCCAGCAACCGTGTGTAATAAGTTGGCACGCCCATCAGAACCGAGCATTCCGGGAGGAATCGCATGACTTCGCGAACGTCATAATCACGCAGCCAGCGCATACTGGCGCCCGACAACAACGTACAACCGATTGCGACAAACAGTCCATGGACGTGGAAGATTGGCAGCGCGTGAAGTAATCGATCTTTACTGGTGAATCCCCACGCCTCAACCAGCGCTTCGGTGTTCCGGAGCAGGTTCGAATGCGTCAGCATGATGCCTTTTGGCACGCCCGTCGTTCCCGATGAGTAGAGCAGGGCGGCCATGTCATCCGCATCCCGATAAATAATATCGAAATCGTCTGGCGCGGAATCGGCACCATCGGCCAGAGTGCCCTTCCCATCAGCGTCGAGCGTCAGCACAACCTGTGCACCGGCGCTGTGAGCAAGTTCCTTTATGGCGACTTCACGGTCGGGATCACAGATGACGGCCGCAGGTTCGGCGTTGTTGAGAAAGTATTCGAGTTCACTCGTGGTGTAGGCGAGATTCAGCGGATGAAAGACGAATCCGCCACGCAGACAGGCGAGATACAGACACAATGCTTCGGGTGATTTCTCGACCTGGACGGACACGCAATCGCCGGGTTCGATGCCGAGACCACTAAGTAACGATGCAATGGCCGCGGAACGGCGATCGACATCTGCGTAGTTAAGTGACAGGTCGTCGCCGGTGTGCAGAAGCACATCCTTCGCATGGCGTTGGAACTGGGCCCTGAAGTGGGCGTAAAGATTGAAATCTGTAGTTGGCATCGCTTTTTCCTAAGTTGCGGGGCATCATACATCGTGCTGCCGCATCGCTGAACAAGGAGAACAAGAATGGTGATCTACGGCGTGGCCCTGCTCTCGTTTTGCATGCTGGTTGGGATCTGGGCCGGCGATATTCTCGGCCAGCTGATCGGTGTTGAGGCCAATGTTGGCGGTGTCGGCATTGCCATGTTGCTCCTGATTGTTCTTTCTAATCTGACACATCACAGGTTTCGTATTGGTTCAGCCACGGAACATGGAGTGCATTTCTGGAGTGCGATGTATATTCCGATCGTTGTTGCGATGGCCGCCAATCAAAATGTTATTGCGGCAGTGTCAAGTGGGTGGATGGCGATTATTGCCGGGGTTGCCGCCGTTGCTGTGAGTTTCGCGGTCATCCCGTTGCTCGATCGAATACACATCGGGGAAGACGACGATGCTTGACACACTGATTAACGTGTTCGTCAAGAACGGGCTGATCACTGCGTTTCTCTTCGTCGGTATACTCGTTTGGTTGTCCTACGAAATTTCTGCTCGATTGACGCGTGGGCACATTCATGGTTCGGCCATCGCCATAGCCATCGGGTTGGTGCTGGCTTACGTTGGTGGTTCTATAACGGGAGGCTCGCAGGGACTGGCAGATTTCAGTGTGCTCACCGGCGTTGGCATTATGGGTGGCGCCATGTTCAGGGACTTCGCGATCGTCGCTACTGCGTTCGGCGCGGAACTCGAAGCGCTAAAGAAGGCCGGTGTAGTTGGCGCCGCATCTGTTGTCATCGGGGTCGTTCTGTCATTCGTCGTCGGTGCTGTTGTTGCAGTGTCTTTCGGTTATACGGACCCGGTTTCGATCAGCACGATCGGTGCGGGTGCTGCAACCTATATAGTTGGCCCGGTGACCGGTACGGCACTGGGCGCGGATTCCGACGTAATCGCGCTCAGCGTGGCGGCGGGGCTGACAAAGTCGGTACTCGTGATGGTTGGGACACCGTTTGTGGCGCCGAAAATTGGCCTCGACAGTCCGCATGCGGCGTTAATCTACGGTGGCCTCATGGGCACGACGAGCGGCGTCGCAGGTGGGCTCGCTGCGACAGATCCGAAGCTCGTTCCTTACGGCGCCATGACAGCGACTTTCTATACAGGTGCGGGTTGCTTGCTTGCGCCGTCATTGCTTTTTCTCGCGGTTCGGGCGGTGTTTTGAGGAATCAAAGGCCGAAATATTACCCATAAGCAGCCCTGCGCAGGAAAAGTTTCAAAATTACTTTCTGCTATTCTGTAAACCGGATTCGACGGGGCGGAGCACAAGAAATGGACAGGCGGGAATTCCTGGGAGGTACCTCGGTCGCTGGATTCGGGATGTCATTGCCTGCAGATATTCTGGCAGCCGATATGTCGGCAGATATCACCGATCTGAGCGCGTCGCAACTGTCCTCAGCCATCCGACAGCGACACGTTACTTGTGTCGAGGTTATGAGGGCCTATCTCGATCGCATATATCGCTACAACACTTCGTATACTGCGATCGTCGCGATGCTTCCTAGTGACGAACTGGTCGCACAGGCTGAGATGGCCGATCGCGCACTCGACAAGGACGAGTACTGGGGATGGATGCACGGTATGCCGTATGCCGTCAAGGACCTGTCTAATGCGAT
>CAZWEW010000185.1:0-4173 GCA_964633055.1 uncultured Woeseia sp.
TCCTCTGTCTGTTTGTGTTGTCGAGCATCGCACCCGGCGCATTACCAGGCGTTGTCGCGAAGCTCGGGGCGGCGCTGCGCCCAGGCGGCCGGTTGGTTGTGATTAGTTTTCATTCACTTGAGGACAGGATTGTGAAGCGTTTCATCCGCGACGCTTCCCGTGAGCCGGAGCAGTATCGTGGGCTGCCCGACATTCCTGAAGACCAGCGGCCGCCGCTACGGATTGTCGACAAGGTGATTGGGTCCAGCGAACAAGAAATCAAAACAAACCCGAGAGCTAGGAGCGCACGGCTAAGAGTTGCGGAGCGCATCGCATGAGTTTTCCAGATGGACGGCAACCATTTCTACTCACGATCGTTGTTGCAGTTGTCTGTGTCATGTCGGCTATAGCGCTGATCTACGCCAAACATGAATCGAGAAAGCTGTTCGTCGAGCTTGAGGCGCTGACGACGGAGCGTGACGAACTGAACATCGAGTGGGGTCAACTGCAGATCGAGCAAAGCACCTGGGCGACCCATGCCCTCATTGAACGCGTCGCGACGGAAGAGCTGTCGCTGGTAAGACCGAAACCAACGAAAATCTATGTCATTGAGCGACCATGAGTCGGAGCGCGAAGAAAAAACTGCAGACCACCGGGAAGTTTACAGGTAGGTTGTCGCTCGTCATTGCGTTTTTTGCTCTTGCTGCAGTCGTTCTGGTCGCGCGTGCCGTTCAACTTCAGGTTGTTAATTAAGACTTCCTGAATCGGCAGGCAGATACCCGCCATCTTCGCACGGAGAAAATTTCGGCACACCGCGGTGCAATCACCGATCGCAACGGCGAACCGCTTGCCATCAGTACGCCAGTTGACAGTATCTGGGCCAACCCGCAGGAACTCTCATCGGCAGTTGATCGTGTGCCGGAACTGGCGCGTATTCTCCAGGTCGATCCTGATCAGTTGATGCGCCGAATTACGCGCAGCATGGACAAGGAATTCCTGTATCTGAAGCGTCACTTGAGCCCCCAGACGGCGGACCAGATACTCACCATGAAGCTCCCTGGGGTAAATGTACTGCGGGAATATCGGCGTTTCTACCCGGCCGGTGAAGTGACAGGGCACCTCGTTGGATTTACCAACATAGACGACGACGGCCAAGAGGGACTCGAACTCGCATTCAATCACTGGCTTGCCGGTGAGTCGGGCGCCAAGCGGGTGCTCAAGGATCGGCTGGGTAGAGCAGTTGAGAATGTCGCAAGCATCAGGCCGCCGAGGCATGGCAAGGTCCTTCGCTCCAGCATCGATCTGCGGCTGCAATACCTAGCCTACAGGGCGCTCAAGGGCGCCATTCAAAAACATCGCGCCGAGTCTGGTTCTATCGTCATACTGGACATCGACACCGGGGAAGTGCTGGCGATGGTGAACCAGCCGTCGTATAACCCGAATGATCGTTCTCAGTATTCCGCAGAGCGTTATCGCAATCGGGCTATCACAGACATTTTCGAACCGGGTTCGAGCATCAAGCCGTTGATTCTGGCGGCGGCGCTGGAAAGCGGAAGGTACCGCGCGAACAGCATGGTCGATACATCACCAGGCTACGTCACCGTGGGGCCCAAGCGTATCGAAGATACCTCGGATCTGGGAAGGGTCAGCTTAACCACCGTGTTATCACGATCCAGCAACGTTGGCATTACGAAAATTGCCATGTCACTGGAAGCGGATCAGCTCTGGCAATCGATGACTCGTTTCGGTTTTGGCGCGTTGACCTCAAGTGGTTTTCCCGGCGAATCTGCAGGGCTTCTGACACATTACAACGACTGGCGCCAGATCAGTCAGGCGACACTCGGCTACGGCTACGGCGTGTCGGTCACACCGTTACAGTTGACACAAGCCTATGCCGTTTTGGGGGCCAACGGCCAGATCCGGTCCGTTTCACTGGTCGCACTCGATGCGCCCAACGTTGGCAGCAAGATCATTAGCAGCGAGACGGCCGGATCGATCCGCACCATGATGGAGGAAGTGGTTCGCCCGGGTGGCACAGGGAGTGAGGCTAGTGTGATTGGCTATCGCATTGCCGGCAAGACCGGAACCTCTTGGAAGTTTGCACCGGGCGGTTACTCGGAAGACAAGTATTTTTCCATCTTCGCAGGTCTGGCCCCGGCCAGCGATCCGAAACTCGCCGCCGTCGTGATTATCGATGAGCCGACGGGGGAACTTTATTACGGTGGCGATGTTGCCGCACCTGTTTTTGGTGACGTGATGACCGAGTCACTTCGATTGCTGGCCATCGCGCCGGATGCTCTGCCGGGGGTTGTTGATGGTGCCATACAGGCCATGACCCAATGAGTATGCGGGCGGAACTCATAGACTTGCGCGGATGCCTGAACCAGCTTTTCCAAGGTATTGCGCAGATGCCTGCCATCGAGATTGCCGGTTTGTCATCCGACTCGCGCAAGCTCGACAAGGAGCACCTTTTTCTTGCCGTGCAGGGCGCCACGTCGCATGGTCTCGACTTCTTACGACAAGTTGAGGCTGTGGGCGCGGCTGCGGTCGTATTTGATTCATCGACCGGTGCCACCCCCGAAAGCAGCCTGCCAGTTATCGGTGTCGAGGGACTTGCAGGCTATCTCGGTGAGATTGCAAACCGCTGGTACGGTAGTCCTTCGAAGCGCCTGCGCGTGACCGGCGTAACCGGCACGAATGGCAAGACCACGGTTGCCTATCTTGCAGCGCAATGCCTGATGCGTCTCGGACGCAAGTGCGGATTCGTCGGGACTTTGGGTGCCGGCGTTGACGAGATTACTGGTGAAGGCGGTATGACAACGCCTGCTTGTCTTGATCTGCATGAGATTCTCGCCGGTTTTTGCAACCAAGGTGTGGGAGACGCGGCGATCGAAGTGTCTTCGCATGCGCTCGAACAGGGACGTGTCGATGGTGTTCGTTTTGATTCTGCAATTTTTACCAACCTGAGCCGCGACCACATTGATTACCATGGCTCGATGGACGCGTACTTCGAGTCCAAGGCGTCCCTGTTTCTGGATCACGACGTATGTCATCGCATCGTTAGTCTCGATAACGAGTACGGGGTCGAACTCGCTGATCGCTGTGGTGCAAATGTCGTTACTGTCTCGACGCAACTTGATCGGGTTGCCAACGGCCGGCCACATATCTTCGTGCGCTCGGTCGTCGCCGGTGAGGCCGGATCGAACGTCGGGATCCACAGCTCTTGGGGTGACGCGGAATTGCAGGTGTCACTGCCAGGTGATTTCAATGTTACGAATGCGATGGGGGTTCTCGCGTTGCTGCTATGTAACGATATTGCGTTGGATGATGCCTGCGCCACGATCGAGCAGGTAACTGCACCACCCGGGCGCATGGAACGCGTTAATCGATCAGTCGACGACGGTCTGCCGTTGGTCTACGTCGACTACTCGCACACGCCGGCAAGCCTTGAGGCAGCGCTCAAGGCACTTCGACTGCACTGCAAAGGACAACTGTGGTGTGTATTCGGTTGTGGTGGCGATCGCGACCGAGGCAAGCGTCCAATGATGGGCGCGGTCGCAGAACACCTTTCAGACGTGGCGATAGTGACCAGCGATAATCCAAGGTCGGAACCACCCAAGCAGATCATAGAGGAAATTTTGGAAGGCATGAGCGACGCGGCGATCTCATTAGGCGATCGTGTGGAGGCCATTTCGCATGCAGTGAGGTCAGCCTCGGCTGATGACATCGTGCTCATCGCAGGGAAAGGCCACGAGAACTACCAGGTCTTTGGTAGCAAAATTTTGCCTTTTTCCGATTACGAAGAGGCCGGCAAGGCGCTCTTCGGAAGAGGTGCCGGCGGGTCATGATGGTGAGCACGCTTTCCAACGCAGCAGAATACATACACGGCAGCCTCTGTGGCCCTGACGTGACGTTCCGCGGTGTCAGCACGGATACCAGGTCGCTGCGGCCGGGAGAACTGTTCGTCGCGCTGCAAGGCCCGAACTTCGATGGTGCAGCTTTCGTGAACCAGGCTGCGGACAAAATGGCTGCCGGCGCGGTCGTAGCAAGAAACGTCGACACGGAACTGCCAACGATCCGCGTTGGAGACACGATGAAAGCGCTCGGTGAACTCGGCGCAAACTGGCGCGCGAAAATGCCGGCCACGGTGATCGGTATCACCGGTAGTAACGGCAAGACCACGCTGAAGGAACT
>CAZWEW010000186.1:0-4146 GCA_964633055.1 uncultured Woeseia sp.
CCCTGCGGATACACTCGTTCCGACAGATTTTGGTCCAAAAGCACACTTTCTAGTACGTCCAGCTGCACTTCGCGGTTGTCGAGCCGGTTTTCTAGATCTGCCATCGCAGTCACAAGTTCCGGTGCTTCTGCCGACCCTGTGAGGTATAGCTCCTCTTCGGCGACACCGATCGCGAGGTCAGTATCAAAATTGAATTCCCCATCTTCGAGATCGACCATCTCGGTGAGTCGTCTGCCCACTACGTCAAGCCGAATGACCCGAGCATTCATCTGGCCAATCCGAGTCGCCAGCGCATCAAGGATATCTTCGGTCTGCTGGCGTGTTTCGGCGATCTCGAGTCGCTGGTCGTCAAGCACGTCGGCCAGGTTTGCGACCTCTGAAAAGCTGACACCGGACCCGGTGGTCGCGGAATACCAGTAACCGGCACCAAATGTAAGGCCACCCAATGCCGTAGCGATGAGGACGCACAGCAACGCCGCAGAACGTCCTGACAGGTGAACCTGGCGGAACTGTCCGAATCCCTTACCGAAAATCACTACATTCATTGAGTGTTCACCGAATCAGCTTCAATCAGCATATCAGTTGCTGGTTCGTATTGATCTGAATCGCAGATTGGCTGCCGAACTTGGCATCCTTTCATGACAGTCGCCCTGCAATCAATGCTTACTTTAGGCATTCCCACTTTTTAACAGGCCTACCCTTTTTCACATCACCAATATGCAAAATTAACGACTTTATTACAATAACCTGCAGCCGATCCTGGAAACCTGTCACACTGATAATGGGAAAAATACAAACTGGATCACACTTCTCATGTCGCTCAAAAAGCTTGGAACACTTTTAAAATCAGTATCTTCTGGACCCCTCGACCAGATCATCCGCACTGCGAACGACATGGATTCGCTGACCGGCGCACTGCGGAATGCACTCGCCCCTGAGATAGCAGACCAACTGGTGGCTGCCAATGCCCGGGATGACGGGATACTTATCATCATTTGCAGCTCTTCTGCATGGGCCTCGCGAATCCGTTTCGAGTCAGAATCGCTACTCAGTGCGGCAAAAAGGGAGGGATTCGCTGCGGATTCTGTCCGGGTCTCAGTCCGCCAGGGCTAGAGATATTGTTCAATCGGTCCGGGGAGATCGCCAGCCCAATGCCCATGCATCTACCATCGAATCGACGAGCGCAGGATGGACGGCGGCTAGGTCCCGTGTCTCTGACGGATCCGAAACAATGTCGTAAAGCCGCCACTCCGTCATCCCCCCCACACCAGTGGACGAATCCGCCGTCGGGTCGGGGGGCGGTTGGTTGATGACCTTGTATTGCCCGCGAATAAGTGCGCCGCCCGTCCCACGGATAAAGCCGATCTCGTAATCCGACCGATCGGATGCGGTTCCGGTTTTCAATTCATTCCAGAACGACTCCCCACGGATGTCGCGAATCTCACGGCCGTTGAATACGGATGCCCCGGGATGCGCGCTGCCTGCGATTTCCAGGAAGGTCGGCAACAAGTCCATTGCGCTGACCAGTGTCGAGTTCGTGCCTCCCGTTCCTGCCAAACCAGGGTAGCGGATGAACGCCGCTGCCCTCAGACCGCCTTCGAACGCACTGCCCTTGTAATACCTGAACGGAGCTGACCCTGCCTCGGCGAATCCGATTCCTTTATCGATAAATGAATTCGTGCGCCCGAAATTTTCCAATCGGTTGTCCATTCGGTTTTCTATTGGGAAACGTGCAACACCGATTCCATGCTCGCCCGCCGATGCACCATGGTCGCCCATAAAGACAATCACGGTGTTGTCGAGCTCGCCACTCGAATCCAGGTAACTGACAATCCTGCCGATTTGTGTGTCCATGTATTCGATCATCGACGCATAGATCTCTTCAGCCCGGGCAAATTTCCACTTTAAATCCGTGGACAAATCCGACCATGCAGGTGCAACGGGATCGAACTGGTCTGGCAGGGCGCCCTCAGGGATGACACCGAGTTCTGAGGCTTTCTCCATGCGTCGTTCACGCAATTGGTCATAGCCCTCCGCGTATCGACCGGCATGGCGATCCAGCCAATCCTCCGGAACCTGCAGCGGCCAGTGGGGGGCCGTGTAGGCGACGTAAGCAAACCAAGGCTGATCGGAGTAGTTGGTCCGAATGTATTCGAGCATCTGGCTCGTATAATACTCAGTGCTGTAGAAATCAGCCGGTAATTGGTCAAGCGACAATCGCCGGCCATCATCCTCATAATACGTCGTGTCGTCGTCTCGCCAGAAACTCTCGGCGAAATGGCTGGTTCCCCCCGTCAGGAGCGCAAACGACCGGTCAAAGCCACGCTCCGATGCCCGGTACTCACCCTCCAGTCCGAGGTCCCACTTTCCCGTCATGAAGGTCTGATACCCGGCGTCACGGAGCAATTCCGGCAGCGTCGCCCATTCCAGATACAGCCGATTGTTCCGCTCGCCTTCGGGCAACCGCGGGAGTTCTTCAACCATGCCCGCACCGCCATTGCCCGTCATCATCATCACGCGCGTTGGCTGACACCAGGAGGCCGTGTGAAAATTCGTAAATCGAATACCTGCGTGGGCAAGCGCATCCAGGTTGGGCGTCGGAATCTCGCTACCGAAGGCGCCAATGTCCGTGTAGCCCATGTCATCGGTGACGATTAGAAGAATATTCGGTCGCTTATCCAACGAAGTCGACGGTCGCTGACCCTGATCGGTAGTGCAGGAGAGGGCCGCCAATGTGACCACCAGCAGTATGCAAAAAATCTTCCTCATGAATCACCCTCCTTGACGACAACACGCCAACCCACGGCGGTTCTTGTTTTACTCCAATACAGTGTCGCAAAACAACGGGTCTGTCTTACCCGTCGTCCTAAAATCCAAATAGGTCGACGCCGCAAACGTCGCGAATGCCGGCATGCCGTAATCCTGTTGAGTGTGCGGCAAAAGCGCGTGTTCGACATACATACTGTACGTCTGTCCGGGCATCAACATGCCACCGGGCACGATGTAGCGTTCGGCGCTGTAAATCAGGTAATCGTCTTTCTCAAACGGGCGGCCGCTATGGACAATATCTTCGACCGTGCAGCTATCAATGGCGACAAAAACTAGGTCATCGAGAATGCCGTTCGGGTCCGAGTCACCCTCGGTGAATGGCGGCCAGGATATGGTCAGGTCTGAATCAGGATCGACGACATCGAATGCAATCCGCTCGCCGCCCTGCTCAAAAATGATGAGCGGCTGCGCCGGAAACGAACCCCCTTCGAAACTCACGACGCTGTCAACGACGAAACCAGCGGGCGTGCTGAACGTAAACGCGTATGCGCCAGTCGGAAACTCGGCCTCCATGGCTTCATTGGAATCGGCGACGCCGCTCAGGTACATCACGTCACCAATTTCCGTGGAATCCGAGTATCGATACTCGAGCACCCGTGTTTCACCGTTTGGAAATCGGACCGAAGCTTCACTGACCTCTCCACCTGCCCTTATAAAGATCTCGGAGAAAAAGACGGGTCCCAAGTTCTTGAGTGAGGAGTCCATGTTTTGCTGATAACGGGCAACCTTGCCTGCACCGTAGAAGGTGACATGATCGTCTATGCGCCCTTCTACCGCTGAAGATGGGCCGCCATCAGTACAGGCGATGAATGCCACCGTACTAACAAGCACCGGCAAGAATCGGAAAATCCGCATGGAATGGCTTCAGGCGAACGCCGGTGTCGCGTAAGAGATAGGCGCTTTTTTTGAGTCACTGTATGTGACCTCTTCCCAGGCCGTTTCATCCTCGAGCATGGCGCGAAGCAGTTTGTTATTGAGATCGTGTCCGGATTTGTGTGCAGAGAATTCACCAATCAGCGTGTGTCCCAGCAAGTAAACATCGCCGATGGCGTCCAGAATCTTGTGGAGGACGAACTCGTTCGCGTAGCGAAGACCGTCCTCGTTCAAAATGCGGTAGTCGTCCAGGACAATAGCGTTGTCCATACTGCCGCCCAAGGTTAGGTTATTCGCGCGAAGTGCCTCCACATCGCGGAGAAAACAAAAGGTTCGTGCACGGCTGACTTCTTTCAAGAAGGAGGTTGACGAAAAATCGATCGAGGCACTCTGACTCAGTTTATTCAAAACCGCGTGATTAAAGCCGATTTCGAACTTCACCTT